>CAIMTB010000360.1 GCA_903844265.1 uncultured Verrucomicrobiota bacterium | reverse complement strand
GCTCATGGTCGCCGGCACCAAGTACCGCGGCCAGTTCGAAGAGCGCATCAAGGCGGTCATGGACGAAATCCGCCGCTCCAAGAACATCATCCTGTTCATTGACGAGCTGCACACCATCGTCGGCGCCGGATCGGCCGAGGGCACGATGGACGCCTCGAACATCATCAAGCCCGCGCTCAGCCGCGGTGAGATGCAGTGCATCGGCGCCACGACGCTCAACGAGTACCGCAAGTACATCGAGAAGGACGCCGCGCTCGAACGCCGCTTCCAGAGCGTCAAGGTCGAGGCCCCCAGCGTCGACGAGGCGATCCAGATCCTGAAGGGCCTGCGCCCGAAGTACGCGGACCATCACAAGGCCGACATCACCGACGCTGCGGTGGACGCCGCGGTCAAGCTCTCCGACCGCTACATCACCGGCCGGTATCTTCCGGACAAGGCCATCGACGTCATGGACGAGGCGGGCTCCCGCGCGCGCATCGGCGCCATGACGCGTCCGCCCGAGGTCAAGGACATCGAGGCCGAGATCGAGTCGATCAAGGCCCGCAAGGAAAAGGCGATCAAGGAGCAGGACTTCGAGGGAGCCGCCGCGATGCGGGACAAGGAGAAACAGGCCAAGGAGAAGCTCGAGAGCGTTCTCAATGCCTGGAAGAACAACCGCGAGGAAAAGCGGGTCCTGGTCGACGAGGAGGACGTTGTCCATGTCGTCTCGAAGTGGACCGGCATTCCGCTCCGGCGCATGGAGCAGTCCGAGGCCGACAAGCTTCTCGACATGGAGCAGGCGGTGGGGCGGATGGTCGTCGGTCAGCAGGAGGCCGTCGCCGCGCTTAGCCGTGCGCTTCGCCGTTCGCGTGCGGACCTCAAGGATCCGAAGCGGCCGATCGGCACGTTCATGCTCCTTGGGCCGACCGGGGTCGGGAAGACGCTCCTGGCCAAGGCGCTCGCGGAGCACATGTTCGGCGATTCCAAGGCGCTCGTGCAGCTCGACATGTCGGAGTACATGGAGAAGTTCAGCGTCTCGCGCCTGGTGGGGTCGCCCCCCGGGTACGTGGGCTACGAGGAGGGCGGTCAGCTGAGCGAGGCGGTCCGTCGCAAGCCGTATTGCGTGGTCCTGTTCGACGAGCTTGAGAAGGCTCATCCGGACGTTGCGAACATGCTCCTGCAGATCCTTGAGGAAGGTAAGCTCACCGACTCCCAGGGGCGCCAGATCGACTTCCGCAACACGATCATCCTCCTGACCTCCAACGTCGGGGCGGAGACGATCAAGAAGAACAACGTCATGGGGTTCGGCTCCAACGGGGAGGAGCTGGGTGCGAACTACGACCGGATGCGCGAGAAGCTGCTTGAGGAATCCAAGCGGTTCTTCAAGCCGGAATTCCTCAACCGCCTCGACGACGTCATCGTCTTCCACTCGCTCTCAAAGGAAAACCTGATCCAGATCCTGGACCTCGAGATCGCCAAGGTCGTCGAGCGCGTGCAGCGCAAGAACCTCAAGCTGGTCCTCGATTCCACGGCCAAGGATTTCCTCGTCGAGAAGGGTTACGACCCGCAGTACGGCGCACGTCCCATGCGTCGCGCAGTCGAGCGTCATCTCGAGGACCCGCTGGCCGAGGAAATCCTTCGCGGCAGCCTCGTCGACGGCGAACCCGTCGATGTCATGGCCCAGGACGGCAAGCTCGTGTTCCGCCAGAAGGCCTCCGCCTCCGGCCCACTCCCAGCGGAGGCCGGTACAACCTGATCCCACCCTGATCGGTGCCCGATCGCACCCGATCGCACCCGATCGGGCACCGTTGCTCCTGGCTGTCGCGGTCAACCAGCCTGTCCCGCTCCCGTGCGGAACAACAAAAACCGTCATGCCCCCACGGCTCTCTTCATTCGCCCCCATCCTTGGATCACACTTGGAATCCTGGGCTGGGTCGGGCGTGCCCGGGTCCGGATTTGATTTTGGATCGATGGCTCTCGAGCTGTTCCGGATCCAATTCGACAGTTGTCCCGCGTACCGGCGCCTCTGCGAAATGTCCGGGGTTTCGGCGGAGTCTGTCCGGACGTGGGAAGCGATTCCTTCGGTGCCGACGGTTGCGTTTCAGGAGCTTGAGCTGAGTTCGATTCCAGCCGGGGACAGGATCGCGGTGTTTCATTCGAGCGGCACGAGCGGGCAGCGCCCGAGTCGGCATTTCCACAGCCGCGAATCCCTGGCCTTGTATGGGGCGTCGCTTCGCGGTGGATTCGAGCGGGGGGTGCTCGGGTTGGGGGGGGCGACGGTCGGGGAGGACGGGTTGCAGCCCTGTGACGGTGAGGGTCGGGCTCTGCTTCTCTCGCTTACGCCGCCGACCGGATCCGTGCCGCGTTCGTCGCTGGTCCATATGATCGAGTCGATGATGGGTCGGCGCGGCGGGGTGGGTTCCTGTTTTGCGGGACGCTTGCGGGAGGATGGTTCCTGGGAGGTCGGGTTCGAGGAGGTGCGGCGGGTGTTTGCCGATGCGACGGACTGCGGGCGGCCGGTCGTGGTCCTTGGAACGGCGTTCAATCTTGTCCACCTGCTTGAGCATTTCGAGGATGCGCCGTTGTCGCGGCCGCTGCCTGCGGGATCGCGGGTGATGGAGACGGGCGGGTACAAGGGGAGGTCGAGGGAATTGACGAGGGATGAACTTCACGCCGGGATCTCGCTGCGGCTCGGGGTTCCGTCGTGGCGGATCATCGGCGAGTACGGCATGAGCGAGTTGAGTTCGCAGGCCTACGATGCGCCGGTTGCCGGGCGCGGTCGCGAACGGCGGTTCGGATTTCCACCGTGGGCGCGTGTCCTGGCGATTTCGCCGGAGACAGGCCGCCCGGTGCGCGACGGGGAGACCGGCCTGCTTCGGGTGTTGGATCTCGCGAATGTGTGGTCCGTGCTGGCGATCCAGACCGGGGATTTGGGGCGGGTGAACGGCGACACTTTTGAGTTGCTGGGGCGGGCGTCGTCGGTTGAGCCACGCGGGTGCTCGCTCATGGCGGCCTGAACATCCAGGCTGCCGTCGACGGCGACCACTCGATGAACCTTCCGAACTATTTCATCGCGGACCTTTCCAGCGAGGCTGTGCTTCGTCCGGAGATGATCTCCGAGGCAGGGCAGGCGCTGAAGCGGAACCGCGAACGGTATCTCCTGCCACGATCCACGGAGGCGATTCTCCAGTGCATTGCCGAGGTGGCGAGGTCCTGGCTGACGCCGCATTCACCTTGGCGGGCCAAGGCGCTGGATCACGGGCCGGCGGCCACGGGTTTTTCCCGGGAGATGCTGGCGGCTGGGCTGGATGCCTTCTTCCGCCAGGTGACGCTGCGAAACCTGACGGCGCTGGTTGTCCAGGATCTTGGGCATCCGCAGCGGTTGGATCGCCTGGTTGCGAACGATGCGGAGACGGTCCAGAACACGCTGGGGTTTGCGCGCGGGCCGGACCTGCTGGTGAATGTTGCCGCCGGGGTTTTGCCGACGCCGGTGTTCACTTCCATCATCCACGGGTTGATCGTGCGCTCGGCGCAGTTCGTGAAATGCGCTTCCGGAGCCTCGCTGTTGCCCAGGCTGTTTGCGCATTCGATCCGCGACATCGAGCCGAAGCTCGCGGCGTGTCTCGAACTTGGCGCATGGAAGGGAGGGACGCGGGATTTGGATTCGGCGCTGTTCGGGGAGGCGGATTGCGTTGTGGCTTCCGGGAGTGACGAGGCCATCGCCAGCCTGCGCGAGGCTGTTCCGCCGCGGGTGAGGTTCTTGTCCCACGGGCATCGGGTGAGCGCGGGCTACGTGGCGAGGGAGGTGCTGGGAGAACACGACGCTGCCCGGGTGATCGCCGCCGCGGCCGAGGATGTTGCCGCATGGGACCAGTTGGGCTGCCTCTCCCCGCAGACGATCTTCGTCGAGACGGGAGGCACGCTGCCTCCGGACGAATTCGCGAAGCAGTTGGGTGAGGAATTGGCCCGCGTCGAGGGTCGGCTTCCGCGGGGCAAGCTCGACGACGAGGCTGCTGCCGCGGTGTTTCGAAGGCGCGAATTCTACCGCATCCGGGCTGCCGCGTCGGATTCGACCCGCTGCTGGTACAGTCCCGAGTCGACCGCATGGAGCGTGGTGTACGAGGCGGATCCGCGGTTCCAGGTCTCCTGCCAGCATCGGTTTGTCCACGTGAAGGCTGTCGATACGCTTGACGAGTGCCTGCGCCAGTCGGAGCCGTTCCGTGGGAAATGGTCGACGGTGGGGATCGCGGCCTCGGGATGGCGCGCGGAAGAATTGTCCCAGTCATTGGCTGCCTGGGGCATCACGCGGATTTGCCCGCTCGGGCGGATGCAGCATCCGCCCCTCACCTGGCGGCACGATGGTCGGCCAGTGATCGGTGACCTGGTGACGTGGACGAATTTTGAGCGGTTGGAGTGATGATGGAGGGGGTCGTCAACGGTGTTGCGCGGGGAGGGGACCGGGGCCAATGTCCGTCGCCAGCGCAACCATCCGGGATCCGCGCTGTTTAACTGAGGTGACCATGTTCCGCTTTCCACCCTTGCGAACGACGATTCGCCGGCCGTCGCTGGTCATGGCGATGATGCTGTTCTCGCTTCCGGTCCTCGCGGATACCGCTGATCCCAATGTGCCGGGGGAAGCCTCCGCTCTGGCGGAGCCCGCGGATGCAGCCAGCCTGGATGCTGTGGACCCCGTTGATCCCCCGAAGCACGACGTCACGAGCCGCAACAACCCGTACCGGGCCATCGTGGCCCGCAATGCATTCCGGCTTCGCGAACCCGCGCCTCCCCCGCCTCCGCCGACCAACGTGCCAGCGGCACCCGAGCCTCTCAAATTGGATGTGAAGCTGGCCGGTGTCTCAGAGATTGGCGGGGTGCGTTACGCTTATCTGGTGATCCCTGACACCGATCGGCCGGGGCAATTCCAGTATCCGACGCTTACCGACAATCCGGACAAAGGGCGGGTTCGCCACGGAAGCGGGCTCGAGGTTCGCGAGATCGATGTCCGCAAGAGGTTTGTCCGTGTGATCAACGGCGGGGTCGAGGCGACGCTCACCTTCAAGGATAACGGTCTGAAGAAGGATGCGGCTCCGGCGGGCGGCAAGCCCGGCGCGGTGCCCGTCCTGCCCCCTGGAAATGCAGGCAACGTGAATCGCGGAGCCACGACAGCCGTTTTCCCCGCTGGAGGTGGTGGTGCCGCCGCCGCCCACCCCGTGGCCCAGCCTGGGTCCGGTGGTGGCGAGCCTCTTGTCTTCTCACGCAATGCCAATCGCGCCAGCGGCAATGCGGGGAACATGGTGGTCCCGCCCACGGCCATCGGCGCAGGGTCCGGCTTCCAGGGGGGGGCCACGACGGGAAACGGCGGCGGTAATGTCCCGGCACGCCCTCAACGCCTTGACACGACATCGGTGCCGTCGATCCCTGTGGAACATCAGTACGACGTGCTCATCAGGCAGCGGGAGGCGGCGGCCTCGGTGGGCATCCGACTTCCGCCGATCCCCGGCATGCCTTCCGGACCCGAGATGCCTGTCCAGTAGATCTCGGCAAATACGGCGAACCGCTCCCTCGACACCGCAGGCCGGGTTCGCCACTGGGTTGTCCTCTCGATGATTCGTCCCCTCTTCACCGCGTTGGCTGGCGTGATGCTCGCCGTCCTTGTCGGAACCCGTGGCGGTTCCGCTGCCGACTTGCCGGCCGCCTTCCCGAAGGATCCCCGCGAAGTTCTCGAGCGCACTTGTTTCCAGACCGGCCAGGGATGGAGCGAGAACGGGAACCTGCGGTCGGATGTCGCCATCGTCTACGGTGTCGATCCGGGCCTGCCGGCGCGGATCGGGACGTGGCGCGACCGCGGTTATCGCATCCATGTGATGACCGGGGTTTCATGGGGCAACTACCAGGATTATCTCTACGGCCGCTTCGACGGCATCAATCACGAGAACGAGGCGCAGACCGATCGGGCGGGACGGAAGATCAGCCACGGCGGCGACGTCTATTACATGTCGCCCGGGGTGAATTACGGGAAGTTTCTCTGCCTCGGTGTCCAGCGCGCGTTGGATGCGGGAGCCGAGGCCATCCATCTGGAGGAGCCGGAATTCTGGGTGCGCGGGGGATATTCCGAGGGCTTCAAGAATGAATGGCGAAGTTACTATGGCGAGGAATGGCGGCCGCCGCATTCCTCCGTGGACGCCCAATGGCGGGCCTCGAAGCTGAAGTATTTTCTCTACCGGCGCGCCCTGCAGCAGGTGTTCGACCATGTCCAGGGTTACAACAAGACCTCGGGACGGAAGGTCCGGTGCTATGTCCCCACTCACAGCCTCCTGAATTATTCCCACTGGAGGATCGTCAGCCCGGAATCGAGCCTGGCGCGACTCGACGGCTGCGACGGATACATCGCGCAGGTGTGGACCGGCACATCGCGCACGCCGAACCAGTATCGCGGTCTTCTCAGGGAGCGCACCTTCGAGACCGCCTTCCTGGAATATGGAGCGATGCAGAACCTGGTCCGGGCCACCGGGCGGACGGTGTGGTACTTGAACGACCCGATCGAGGATGACCCGAAGCACGACTGGGCGGATTACCGCCGCAATTGGGAATCCACGATGGTTGCTTCGCTTCTGCAGCCGGATGTCTGGCGCTTCGAGGTCGCGCCCTGGCCCGAGCGCGTCTTCGGTGGGCGATATCCCGCGGGAAGCCCGGATCCCAAGCCGATTCCGCCGTCCTACGCCTCGGAGCTGCAGGTGGTCTGCCAGGCATTGAACGACATGGATCAGAAGCATTGGTCCTGGGACTGCGGCACGACGGGGATCGGTGTGGCCGTCAGTGACTCGATGATGTTCCAGCGGGGCGATCCGACCCCGAGCGACCCTCACCTTGGCGGCTTCTACGGCCTGGCATTGCCCCTGTTGAAACGCGGCATGCCGGTGACGCCGGTGCAATTGGAGAATGTCGGGCTGCCGGATTTTCTGGGTGGGTTGCGCGTGCTCCTCCTGAGTTATCATGGGATGAAGCCGCTCGGTCCCGAGGTGCATCCGCCGCTCGTGGACTGGGTGCGTCGAGGCGGTGCGCTGGTGATCTGCGATGATGATTCCGATCCCTACTCGGCGGTGAGTGAGTGGTGGAATACGGGGAAGTTTTCCTATTCGACCCCGCGACTTCATCTCCTCGACGCCCTGGGGGTGACCCGGAATCTGGTCGGGACGACAAACGGGAGCGGATTCGCCCGGGTCGGACGCGGCAGCGTGGTGTGGTTGCGGGAGAACCCCGCCCGCCTCGCCGCGAGCGGTGACGGGGATGTCCGCCTGGTCCGCATCGTCCGCGAGGCTGTGAAGCGGGGTGGCGGGAAGTGGACCGAGACGGATCATCTCGCCATGCGCCGTGGCCCTTATGTCATCGCGGCAGGTCTCGATGAATCGGTGGCGGCACCGCCGATGAAGCTCCATGGGCGGTTCGTGAACCTCTTCGATCCGGAGCTCGCGGTCCGGGAAGATCCGACGGTCGGGTCGGGAGAGAGGATGTTCCTCGTGGACCTTGGCGCGTTGCGCGGGCGCGGGGCGCGGGTGGTTGCGGCATCGGCGAAGGTGCTCCCATCGGAGGTGTCGGCACGACGATTCGCCGCGCATGTGGAAGGGGTCGCGCGAACGCCGGGATTGCTGCTGCTGCGTCTCTCGTCGGCGCCGAAGCGCGTGATGCTGGCGGGCGTGGAGCTGACCGATTTCAGGTATGCCGCGGCGGATCGTCTGGCCTGGATCCGGTTCGCGAACGAATCGCGACCGCGGGAGTTGGTGGTCGAATTCTGAGCCGGATGGTCCTTCGCCGACGGACCGGTTGGCGGAACCTCAGACAGGTCTGTCTGCGCCACGACTCAACCCGAGATCTCGGTCGGCGAAACTGCGCGCCGTAATTCCACGCTTCGGTAGGCGGCCTCCACCAGGGCCATGGTCTTCAAATTGTCGCGTCCGCCGATCTCGGGCTCTTCGCGCCGCTCGAGGGCGACGAGGAGTTGGGCCATGGTGCCGATGAATGCGTCGGGAAACCAGGCCTCGGGCCATTGCGGTTTCTGGAACTCGCGATGGCCCTTTGCCGCCCAACGCATCGTGCTCGGCGTGGTGTAGGGATCCTTGCACCAACCCACGTCACCGATCGCAAGCCCGTCCGTACCCTCGATGCGCCACTCGATCCGGATATCGGCCGGGCACCCTTCCTTCGCCGGTCCCGTCCAGGTGTCGTCAATGCCCACGCAACGCAGTCCGGACGCGTACTCGAGGATGTAGGTGGCAATGCCGTCGACGTGCGGGAACGTGGTTCGCGGGTCGGTGCGAACGCTGCAGTAGATGCGGTCAGGGTCACCAAACCATCCGCGGAAACAGTCGAGGTGATGGATCGACATGATGCGTAGCGTGGCCCAGCCAAGATCCCGCTGCCACGGCATCCAGTGCGGAATGCCGCGCATGTCGATGGTCGCAAGGACCGGCTCGCCGAGCCGACCCGAGCGGAGGAGCTCACGTGCGGCGCGGACGCTCGGATCGTACCGCATGTTCTGGTTCACCCCGAGGACGATGCCGGCTTCCTCGCATGCCCGCACGGCGGTGAGTGCCTCGGCGTAATCCACGCCGAGTGGCTTTTGTGCGAGGATCCCCCTCAACGTGCCCCGTTTGCAGGCGGCCTGAATCAGCGGCACCTGGGCCGCGGGCGGGACAGCGATGTCGAGCACCTCGATCGTCGGGTCGTCCAACAAAGCCTCAGGGGACTCGTGGACGAGGCGGATGCCGTGTCTCTGGGCGGCTTCCACCGCCCGGTCGCGGGTCCTTGCCGCAATGGCGACCGGGTTGAATCCCGCCTTCCGATACGCCACGAGATGGCAGTCGTTGACGATGAAACCGGCACCAAGGATCCCGATGCGCCAGTCCTTGCGCTGTGGCATTTCGGCGTGGATGGGAAGGTTCATGGAGAGCCGGGTTTTCCAAGATTTGGACACGCATTGGGACCATGAACCACGCGGGGATCTACCACGAAGGTCACGAAGATCACGAAGGCCAGAGGATTTGTGTTCCTTCGTGTCCTTCGTGTCCTTCGTGGTGCCACTCGGTTCATGGAGAGATCTTGGGTCCAGGGTCCTTTGGTGCGGCGGCTCGTCGCCGCTTTGGATCGCTTGAGGTTGGAGAAAAGGAAGGCCGTGACAAGTCGCCTCACGCCCTGCGGATGGTTTTGGAGCGCGCCCCTTGATCGAACATTGAGCGCTGGCCTCCGGTGATGGGGCTCAGTTCAATGAGCGCGTGCGTGAACCGCGGGAGTTGGAGCAGACCGATGTGACGTGGGTGAAGGATCGCGGCCGGAAGTTGAGCTACTTCGCCGGCAGCGATTACCTGCGCCTGTCGTGGCATCCGGAAGTCCGCGCCGCGGTCCTGGAGGGTCTGGAACGATTCGGCCCGAGCGCCTGTGCCTCGCGGATGACGACGGGGAATGTCCCGATCTACGGCTGTCTGGAGCGTGCGCTGTCTGATTTTTTCGGGTGGGGCGTGGCGACGTTGACGTCGGCGGGGTATGCCGCGCCCCTGGTGGCGGCGCAGGCTCTGGCGAAGGAACATACCCACGTGGTGCTGGACGAGCGGGCCCATGCGTGCCTGGTGGATGCGTCCCAATTGACCGGGTTGCCGGTGGTCACTTTCCCGCATCGCGACGCAAAGGGGTGCGGCGCGGTGGTGCGGAAATGCGGACGGAGAAGCCGGGCGTTGGTGATGACCGATGGGTTGTTCACCCACAGCGGCGAGGTTGCGCCCCTGGCGGGACTGGTCGACGCATTGCCGGCGAGCGCGACGCTGTTGGTGGATGACGCCCATGGCCTGGGGGTGCTGGGGAAGCGTGGTCGGGGGAGCCTGGAGTTGAGCGGCGTTCCCCTGCGGCGTGTGGTGTTGACGGTGACGTTGAGCAAGGCGCTGGGAAGCTATGGAGGCGCGGTGCTGGGGCCGCGCTCGTTGCGCGAGGCCATCTTCGAGCGGAGCCGGCTTTATACGGGCAGCACGATGCTGCCGCCACCGCTCGCGGCGGCGGCACTCGCCTCGCTTGCAGTCCTTGAGCGCGAGGGTGCGACGCGGCGTGCGCGGCTCGCGGCGGCGTTGTCCACGATGAAGGAAGGGTTCCGGGAAGCAGGCGCGGTGGCGCCGGTGGGACCGGGGCCGATGTTTGCGGTGGCTCCGGCAACGGCGCGGGAGGTGCTGCGCTTCAGGAAGCGCCTGCTCGATGCCGGGATTCATCCGCCGCTGATTCGCTATCCCAACGGTCCCGCAGACCGCTATTTTCGGTTCGCGATCTCAAGTGAGCACACGCCGGCGCAGGTGTCGGCGTTGCGTGGAGTGCTGTTCGAGCAGTTGCTGAAGAAGCCATGATCCCGACTGATTCCAAGATTACGGATCCCACGCCCGGCCGTGGGGTGCGCTGGTGGCCCGCGTTGATCATCGTCCTCGGGGGCCTGGCCCGCCTGGTCTTCATCTGGCGCGATGCGGACTTGCCGCGTCAGGCGCAGGTGATGAGCACCGGCGTCGTGACGCTGGTGGTTGCGGGGTTGCTGCTGCTCTGGGTGATGGGCTTCTCCCGGATGCGCTGGCGTTCGCGATGGTCCGTGCTCGGCTGCTTCGTCGGCGCGGTGGGTCTCGCCCTTCTGGTGTTCCGGTTCGTCGGCGTCACGGGGGACCTGGTTCCGATCTTCGAGGGGCGGTGGAAGCGGAGCGCGGCAAGCCCCGTTGGCGCCGCCCAGGCGCAGGTCGCGGCTGTCGCTGCGGATACCGTGGTCACGGCGGCGACAACTCCTGGGCCTGCGCTTCCCGGATTCTCCCAGTTCCTCGGGGATCACCGCGACGGCACGGTCGGGGGAGTCCGCCTGCTTCCGGACTGGACCAATCATCCGCCGCGGTTGCTCTGGCGACAGCCGCTCGGATCGGGTTGGGGCGGTTTTGCGATCGCGGGGAACCTTGCGTTGACCCAGGAACAGGACGGTCCGGACGAAGTCGTCGCGTGTTTTGAACTGCAGACGGGTCGCCGGGTGTGGGCCCACCGCGATGCGGCCCGGTACGACAACCCGATCGGCGGCATCGGCCCGCGGGCCACGCCGACCGTCGTGTCGAATCGCGTGTACGCCCTTGGAGCCACCGGGTTTCTGAATTGCCTCAACCTCGCCGACGGGGCGGTCCTCTGGAGTACGAATGTAGTCAACGGGCGGCCGGTGTCGGATTTGGGGTGGGGTTTGAGCAGTTCCCCGCTGGTGATCTCGAACCGGGTCATCGTCGCGCCGCTGGGAAGGCAGCCGTCGGCTTCGCTCATGGCGTTCCGGGCGGACACGGGTGAGGGCGTCTGGTCGGGTGGAACCGCAGAACCGCATTACAGTTCGGCGCGGCTCGAGACCCTCCGTGGCGTGGCGCAGATCCTGACCTTCACCGGGGCGGGCGTGGCGGGCCACGATCCGGGCACGGGTGCGAAGCTGTGGGAACATCCCTGGCGTGGCGGGCATCCGCACGTGGCAGACCCGCGGGTGGTGGATCCGGAGCGCGGGGAGGTGTTGGTGACCAGCGGCTACGGGACCGGGGCGCATCTCATCGAGGTGGCGCCGGGGGCGGATGGGAAGTGGTCGGTGACCGAGGTGGTGTGGCGGTCGATGCGGCTGAAGTCGAAGTTTGCGAATGTCATCCTGCGGGGTCCGGTGGCGTATGGGCTCGATGATGGGCGGTTGGTATGCCTGGACCTGAAGGAAGGAACCCGGCGGTGGGATGGGGAGAGGTACGGGCACGGGCAGTTGCTGCTCGTGGGGGAGTTCCTCCTGGTCACGGCTGAGAACGGCAACGTCGTGTTGGTCGACGCAGCGCCCGACGTGTTTCGTGAGCGCACCCGGTTTTCGGCGGTGACGGGAAAGACCTGGAATCCCGCGGCCATGGCGGGCGATGTCCTGATCGTGAGGAATGACCGTGAGGCAGCCGCGTTCCGGTTGCCGCTCCAGCCATGAGGAGGGTTGTCGCGCTCCCTCGTTTCGCCGCGATGGTCCCCGTGTCGCTCGCGTTTGTATGGCTGTTGCTGGGCGCGGGATGTGGTTCGGGAGGGGGGGCCGGAACGCCGGAAGTGGCTGGGCCTGCCGCATATGGCGAGCTCGTGACCGGGTCGGCGGGTGAGGTTTCGCGGCCGCGGCCTGCCAGGATTCCGGTGCCTGCGTCATTGCCGACGAACGCCGCGTTGACCGTGATCCAGACGGAGCTGTTTCCGGCGACGTTGTGGCGCAGCAGCGAAAGCCGCGTCCGCGTGTTTGCGGACCTCGCCTCGACGGGTCTCGGCGGGCCCACATTCCTGGCGTATTCCTCGCCCACGGGCATCGCGACCCTGCGTCCGGGCGACGTTGTGAATGGATCGGAATTGAGGGAGAACTGGCTTCTGGCGTGTTTCCCTGGGGCGAGCGGGTGGACGAACTGGGACAGTCCGTGGGCGGTGTTCCTGCAGCGTCGTCCGGCCCGGGTGCAGTTCAACACCAACGGAGTGGAGTTGCAGTTCGTGGGGCCGGCGGCGCATTTCGCGATGATGCCGTTGTACGGCTACTACAAGCCGCCGCAGATGGACCACGAGTTCAAGGATCCGAGCGTCGACGGCAAGTCGGGGAAGTTCATGTCACGTGATTCCGGGTCGGCGGGCGGGATGAAGCGCCCGAAGCTCCTCACCTGGGAATGGCCGCTCGCCGTGGCTCGCGATCCGCTCACGCGGCTGCGTTATTGGGCGGGGGCGACGCGTTGTTTTCCGGTGCGTTGCGAGGACACCCTCCGCGTGGATCAGGGGAGGGGTTCGGTGACGATTCGGCAGCGCTTCGATTGGCTGGATATCCCGGACGAATGGGGCACGCGCCCGATCAGGATCGCCCCGGTCAGTCCGACGCTTGGGCTCGCGTTGAAGCAGGGGCCGCGGTTCCCGGTGGAATTCTCGGCTGCACCGTTCGATTTCGAGATCCCGACGCCGTACGGGCCGTTCCATGGCGTGCCGGACGCTGATGGCTACGACATGACGTTTCCGGTCCTGCGGTATGTGAACGAGACCGAAGCCGCGGCGTTGCCGGTGTCTTCGAACGCGCCGCCGATCGTGGTCGCCGCGCTGCAACGCCTGCGGGCGGTTGCCCGGGAACGGTTTCCGGGGACCGGCCGGTTCCAGCCGGATCACGGCGGGCCGGGCAACCTCTCATGGTCGGTCATGGGAGACTCGTGGTACGCGAAGGCGCTGCCGTATCTCGATGATGTCACCCGATCGAACGCGGTGGTCGTCCTGCGCCGGTATCTGCGGGAGGAAGTGCTGGTGCCCGGGCGTTTTGTCGAACGCGAGTTTCCCGCCGGATCGGGCCTGAAATACAGGATCCTCGAGGGGCCTGGAATCGGGCCGTGGACGACGTTGGATGATGCCGGAAAATTCAGCGCGAACCTTCTCGAGACGGTCTGGGCGTATGCGCATTTCACGGGCGATCACGCACTGGTGCGGGAGCGATGGTCATTGATCCGGCGGTTGTTCACGACGGCCGCGCAAACGCGATGGGTCGGGTTTGGCCGGGACCAGATCGCGGAACCTGGCGACGAGGCATCGGCGGCGTTGGCGTTTGCACGGCTCGCGTATCTCGCCGGTGACCTCGATGCCTACGCGTTCGGGTGCGCTGAGTTTGCGCGGGAATTGGTGCAACTCCACGTCAGGCAATGTGGCGCCCCCTGGTTCCGTGCGCAGCAGCCCTGGCATTCGATGGAGCCGATCGACACGGACGTTTTTCTCACGAACCTCTGGGGCGATGTCGCGGGCTGGCAGATGGACGGGCCGCGCTATCCGGCCGCGACGGGCGGACGACAATTCGAGAACCGATGGGTCCGGTTCCAGAACCTAGACGTCGCGCGTTTCTGCCGCGAACACCTGCAGGCCGAGGTGCGGTCCGAATTCGTGGCGCTTGAGGGGCGGTGGGAACCCAACCGTCGATTCACGGATGACTCCCGCATGCGCCCCTCGTGGGTGCGGCTCGAGTCGTTGTTGCTGGGCGCCGCGCCGGAAAGGTTGGCGACGATCGCGACTCCGGACCAGTTCCAAGGCCCGCCGTCGGGCGTGGTTGCGAGCTGCCTTGCAGTCCTGCGCGCGGCTCAGGCGCCCAGGTTCGAGCGGTTGATTCCCGCGGGGCCGCCTTCGGCATTCGTGCTCGGATTGGAACGGGACGTGCCGGGGCCGAACACGCACCTCGTGCAGTCGTTGTCCTCGGGCAGTGAACAGACGCCGGGTTGGCCCCGGATCACCTGGTGGGGCTGGCAGACGCCGAGCGGTCAGCGCTGGAATTTTGGGGAAGTGCAGGCCGGGGACGTGGCCGCGGCACGGCTGGCCAGCGCGACGAAAATTCCACTCAACTGGAATTCTGTCCGCTGGGATTTTGTCAGCACGCCCTCGGGAGCGGAACCTGCGGACGCCACACGGCGCCGTTGAGAGCCTGTCTACTTCAGCCCCGCGACCGGCGGATCCCATGCCTGGGCCTGGATCAGCGGGCTCGGCGAACCGCCTTTCGCCGCGGGCCGGCCGAGCAGGTGCGCGGTCACCAGGCGTTGGGCGAGATTCATGTTCGGGATCGCGCCGTGGAACCCGAGGTTGCTGATCAGGCGGTCCTTGAACTCAAAGAGCCCGAAGTCGGACGGACTGACGCAGACGACCTGTTCCTCGGGGATGAAGGCGCAGCGGGCGCCGGGGAACGGGACGGTGTTGTCGCCGGTCGCAGCGGAAGGTTCGTCGGCTTTCCATGCGTCGGCAGGTTCCCCGAGGTTGAAGAAGGGTTTGCCTCCGGCATCGGCCTGGATGTCCACGCCGAGGCGCGTGGGGGCTCCGACGCCCGCGATGCAGAGCCAGCGCCGCGAATCGGCGAGGCGCAACCGCTCGAGGCTGGTGCGATGTTTCCATGCCTGGTCGAGGAGCCTGGCAAGCAGCCTGGTCGCCTGTTCCTTCGGATCGGAGTCGTCAAGGCCATGGCGCTGGATGAAGAGCGCAAGGGTGTCGAGGACGCCCGGCTGCCAGGCTGCGGGGAGAAAGATGTCCCGCTCAAGCCCGGGTGCGGCGATCACCGCGTCCTCGAAGGATGGCAGCAGGTGATAAAGCGCCGGCGTGATGCGGGCCGCCTCGCGCTCGCGGGAGCCGCCGGAGCCCAGGCTGAATCCGCCGACACCGATCGCGGTCTTGGCGATGGCCTCGAGCGATCCGCGGAATGGCGAGGCGAGGGTGGCCACCTTCTCCACGCGGTCCATGCCCTTGGCCTTGATGTAGCCGCCGATCACGAGGCCTCCCATCGAATGACCCACCAGGCTCACCTTGCCCTCCTCCGCGGTGTACCCGTCCTGATGGTAATGACGGAGCAGCCGGGTGCGCTCCACGACTTCCTCGATGAAATCAGCGAGCTGCGACTGCGTGTCGGCCAACGGTTGGCGCCAGTCGTAGGCGAATGGAAAGACCGGCACGGGCTCGTCGGGCGACGTGGCAAGATTATGGCGCAGCTCCTCGATGATCTCCTCGTAGAACAGCGTGAACACCTGGTCCTTCACCACCCGGGCCGGCTCGATCATCTCGTAACGCGGGTTGTCGGGATGCAGCGTGATGCGCTCGTACGACTTCACCACGGCCCGGGCGACGTTCCACACCGAATCGGGGGACACCGGGTATTCGTCGCGGAGCGAACTTCCCATGATGCCGGGAACGAAGATGACAGGAGGTGGAAGAGGCATGGCTTTGGAGGAGGAGTTGCTTTGTTAATGAACGAGGACGACGGGTACAGGATTGCCGGAAAGATGCAATTCCAAGCTCGTTGCACCCGCCGACGGCTCCGACTGACAGGTCCGACTGGCGCGGGGAATTGGATTTCAGCTAGAGTGCGGTCCACGCATGAATATTGAGACAGTCTGCCTCCACGGCGGCACCCAGCCCGACCCAACCACGCTCTCCCGCGCGGTGCCGGTGTATCGCACGTCCTCCTTCGTCTTCCGCAACACCGAGCATGCCGCGGATCTTTTCGCGCTGCGCGAGCTCGGGAACATCTACACGCGGTTGATGAATCCGACGACCGACGTGCTCGAGAAGCGCGTCGCACTGCTCGAGGGCGCGCCCGAACCGGCCGGCCTGGGCGTCGCCTCCGGGACAAGCGGTGTCTTCTACTCCGTCATCAACGTCGCCAAGGCCGGCGACAACATCGTCTCGGCGCGCAACCTCTACGGCGGCACCTACACCCAGTTCAACGACATCCTGCCCTCTCTCGGAATCCAGGTGCGGTTCGTGGATTCCAACGATCCTGCGAATTTCGCGAAGGCGATCGATGACAAGACTCGCGCCCTGTTCTGCGAGACGGTCTCGAATCCGGCGTTGGAGATCACCGACCTCGAGGCCGTGGCGAAGATCGGGCACGAGCGTGGCGTGCCGCTGATCGTGGACTCGACATTCTCGACACCTTACCTGACGCGCCCGATCGACTTCGGCGCGGACGTCGTGGTGCATTCGCTGACGAAGTGGTTTGGCGGGCACGGCACGGGGATTGGCGGTGTGGTCGTGGACTCAGGGCGGTTCAACTGGGCCGCCGGCAGGCATCCGCTCTTCACGACGCCGGACAACAGCTATCACGGGCTGCGATGGGGCATCGATCTGCCGGACATGCTGCGTCCCCTGGCCTTCATCCTGCGCATGCGTACCGTGCCGTTGCGCAACCTCGGAGCCTGCATCTCGCCCGACAATTCGTGGATGTTCCTGCAGGGCATCGAGACGCTGCCGCTGCGGATGGAGCGTCACTGCCAGAACGCCCTCGCCGTCGCACAGCATCTCAAGGGCCATCCTGAAGTGGGTTGGGTGAAATATCCCGGGCTCCCGGACAGCCCCGAGCATGCCAAGAACCAGAAGTATCTTCGCGGCAAGGGCGGCTCGATGGTGGTCTTCGGGATCAAGGGCGGAGCGGCCGCAGGCAGCCGCTTCATCGACAATCTCAAGATGATCTCGCACCTCGCCAATGTGGGGGACGCGAAGTCGCTGGCGATCCACCCGGCCTCGACCACGCACTCCCAGTTGTCGGATGAAGCCCAGATCGCGGGCGGCATCACGCCGGACCTCGTCCGCCTCAGCATCGGCATCGAACACATCGACGACATCGTGGCTGACATCGACCAGTCGCTCGCGAAATCGGCGAGCTGATGCACGCGGTCTCGGGCCTCGGGTCTAGAGTCTGGAGATTCTCGACCCGGGACCCGGGACACGAGACTCATGAACAGTTTCGACCTCATCCGCATGGGAGTGCCTCTCGGCGAGGCGCTGGGGCGGGCGACAGATTTCATCGCCCGTTACTGTCTCGCCGGGGGTGATCGAACCCGGATCGCCGAGGAGGTTGCGGCGGTCGTGGCTGATCCCGGGGGGTTCCTTGGCGATCCGTTGCGTGGTGGATTTGCACGGGTGCTGATGGATGCTCCGAAATCCTTGCGTGTGACCCCGATCCGTTACCGACAGTGGGGTGAGGGCCTCGAGCACGAGGCCGTGATGCAGATGGAAAAGGCGTGTCTGCTCCCGGTCTCGGTGGCGGGTGCGCTCATGCCGGATGCCCACGTCGGCTATGGCCTGCCGATTGGTGGCGTCCTTGCCACGGACCACTCGGTGATTCCATACGCCGTCGGGGTGGACATCGCGTGTCGGATGAAGCTGACCGTGCTGGATCTTGCGTTGCGGGACCTGGATTCGAAACAGGACCGGCTGGCGCGGGCGATCGAGGGACAGACACGGTTCGGCGTGGGCGCGACCTTCAAGGAACGACGAGTTCATGCGGTGATGGATGAGGACTGGTCGGTGAGTCCGATCACGCGCCAGAACAAGGATCGGGCGTGGGCGCAGTTGGGGACGAGTGGGAGCGGCAATCACTTCGTCGAGTTCGGACTGCTCACCGTGACCGATGCGGCGATTGGGTTGGAGCCGGGCGAACACGTCGCGCTGCTGAGCCATAGCGGGAGCCGTGGAACAGGTGCCGCGGTGTGCGACCATTACAGCCGGCTCGCGGTGAAGCGGCACCCGGAGTTGCCGAAGGAATTGTCACGCCTCGCATGGCTTGGGCTCGACACCGATGAAGGCCGTGAATACTGGGCTGCGATGGAATTGATGGGACGCTATGCCGCCGCGAATCACGCACTGATCCATCGGCACATCGCCGATGTCCTGGGCGCCGGGGTGCGGCTTGACCTTGAGAACCACCACAACTTCGCCTGGAAAGAACGGCACGTCGTTGATGGCGTGGAACGCGACCTGGTGGTGCACCGCAAAGGCGCGACGCCCGCTGGCAAGGGAGTTCTGGGGATAATCCCCGGTTCGATGGCCTCCCCCGGGTTCGTGGTGCGCGGTCGTGGCCAACCGGCCTCGCTGAACTCCGCGTCACACGGCGCCGGCCGGTGCATGAGCCGGACGCGTGCTACCGAATCACTCGACTGGAAGCAGGTGAACCAGACCTTGCGCGAGGCGAATGTGACGTTGATTTCCGCGGGCATCGATGAGGCGCCGATGGTCTACAAGGACATCCACGAAGTCATGGCGGCGCAGTCGGACCTGGTTGAAGTGCTGGCCCGGTTTGATCCGCGGTTGGTGAAAATGGCGCCGCAGGGGGAGCGACCGGAGGATTGAGCAAGCGGCCCCGAGGTTTCGGCGCGCTCCATCCATCGGGGTCATGGCATCGGTTCAAATCGGATGCGGCGTACGTAGCCCCAGTCGCTTTCGCACACGATGATGTTGCCGGAATAATCGAGGCTGACGCTGCGGCCTTCGCTGATCTTGGGGACCGACGGATCGTAGAAATACAACCCGTCGCCGTCGTGGGTCCGTCCTCCCGAGCCGTTGAGGAGCAGATGCACGATGCCCGCGGTGTCGAGGTACCAGAGTTGGCAGCCGTCGTGGGTGAGCAGGAGATAGCCGCCGGTAGGCATGGGCCAGATCCCGCGCAATCCGAAGAGCCCCGTCGCCAACGCCGGAGAGCCGTCGCCGCCGCCGCCCGACTTGCCGTTGCCCGCGAGCACGGTCTTCGTGCCGGCTGCATTGACGCGATAGGCACGATTCGCGCCGCGATCACAGACCAGCACGCTGTCCGCGGTCTCGACGTAGATGTCGCCGAGCTCCGTGAATCCCGAGGCGAGTGTCTTCAGGCCTCCTGAGCGGGTCCACGAGCGCACCCGGGTCAAGGCGCCGAAGTACGAGAGAGATTCGTCATCGCTGACCCAGACGCTGCGGCCTCCGGCAAGCGCGGATCCGTCGGCCGTTACAAGGAACAGCGTGGAGAGGATTCCGTCGGTGGTGACGCGGCGCACGCGACCGTTGTTGGTGTCGAGGACGTAGACGGTTCCGTCGGCCCGCACCCAGAGTCCGTTCGGTGCATTGAGGGCGAGGCTGGTGGCGGGGGCTGGGCCCTCACCGTCGAAACCTCCGACGTGGCTGCCGGCATGGGTGTGGATGTTGCCCGAGGTATCGACGCGAAGGACGGAATGACTGCCCTTGTCGGCGATGTAGATGTTGCCTGACCGGTCGGCCATCGCGAAGTGCGGGCGCGATAGCGCTGCCCAGGCTCCGGGTCCACCCTCGTACCCATCCTGCCAGTAACTCGTCCCGTCCAATTGGCCTGAACCATTGCCCGCGAGGGTCTCCAGAAATCCGTAGGCCGCGACCAGTCGACTGAAGCCGGATTCCGTTGGGGGAATGTCGACGGTCCGAACCCGGAGGAATCCATTGCCTCCATCGGGTGGCAATGTGGCGGATCCATCGGCCTGTGTCGCGAATACGTTCCGGACAGGAACCCAGCTCGCGCCGAGAATCGGGGCCGATTCGATCGTGCAGATGCCAGGGACAAGGGCCCGGGTCCAGGTCAGCGTTCCGGACCGGGACAACGAGGTGATCGCGAATGGATCGGCGGCGTAAGCGGGAAAGGAAAGGGGAAAGCTGGAGGCGACGGCCAGGACGAGGGCGAGCATGCCGCGTCCAGGGGCGGCCACGCGACGGTCATGGCGGTTGGGATTACAAGTGTGGGACGTTGGTCGCTGCATCGATACGAGGAGGGAGGGTCGCGAAATTGGGCCAGGCAGGCGAGAAGGGATCCGGGACGTGACGAAGTCCTCCATAGGCGCAGGACGAATCTTATAAAAAACCTGTCCCTTCATGCGATTTCCAGACTGACTGGATCTCCCGGCTGGGTTCGAGTTGCGGCTCGCGTATGGACTTTGGGACTTGGGAGGGCTAGACATCGGCAGCCAACGTCACACTGAAGCCCATGCGCGCGTTCTTCTCATCCATGAGGTTCGTAGTTTCCACCCTGTTACTTGCCGGGGCCGCTGTTCTTCCGGCAATGGCCCAGCAACCGCCGGGCGCGCCACCGCCGCCGGCGCCCGCGCCCGCGCCGCCGGAGTTTCCGCTGCAAGCGGAGGCTTTCAAGGACTACGAGCAGGTGGTCTCGTCGATCGACAAGGCACCGAGCCTGATGCAGATCTGGGTTCGTCGTAAGGACAACCAGATGCTGGGGGTGTTGCCGGAGGGCTATGCCGGCAAGAAGTTCTTCATCGCGCTGACCGTGGCGAGTGGGGAGCGGTATGCAGGGTTGCAGGCCGGTGATATGTACGTCTACTGGCGGCGGGTGGACAAACGCATGGTGTTGGTCGCGCCGCAGATCGAGGTGCGGTCGACCGGCGAGGCGGAATCGAAGGCGAGCGTCCAGCGGTTGTTCACGGACCGGGTCATCCTGGATGTGCCGATTGTGACGTTGATGCCGGGGCCGGGCCAGCTGCCGGTGATTGACCTGGATTCGCTGCTGGTGGGGGAGGCTGCGAAATTCTATGGGCCGATGGTTGCCGGGGCGAAGACGCAGTTGGCCACGATCAAGACGGCCAAGGCGTTTCCGGGCAACGTGGAGATTGCGTTCGAGTTGCCCATGGCCAACGGCATCATGAAGTCGCTGCACTATTCCATCAGCGAAATCACTCCCAACCCGTCCTACCACGCGCGTCTGGCCGACGAGCGCATCGGCTATTTCACGACCACTTTCTCGGATCTTGGCAAGTATCAGGCGGAGGAGAACCGGGTCCGCTACATCAACCGATGGCACCTGGAGAAGGCGGATGCGGCGATCAAGGTCAGCCCACCGAAGAACCCGATCGTGTTCTACATCGAGTCCACGACGCCCATCCGTTACCGCCGCTGGGTGCGCGAGGGTGTGCTGATGTGGAACAAGGCCTTCGAGAAGGTCGGCATCGCGAACGCGATCGAAGTCTATTACCAGGACGCGGCGACCGGAGCTCACATGGAGAAGGACCCGGAGGATGTCCGGTATAATTTTGTCCGCTGGCTCAACAACAACATCGGCACCGCCATCGGGCCCAGCCGGGTTGATCCGCTCACGGGCCAGATCCTGGACGCGGACATCGTTCTGACGGATGGCTGGATCCGGCATTACTGGAAGCAGTTCAACGAGGTGTTGCCCGGGCTGGCGATGGAAGGCATGAGCCCGGCCACACTGGCCTGGTTGCAGACCCGTCCGCAGTGGGATCCCCGCGTGCGGCTGGCTTCGCCGGCAAGCCGTGAGGCGGTGGCCGCGGAGTTGATGTCGCACGGGCTCCAGCCGTATGGCGGCCATGACATGGTCAGCGTCGATCCAACCCTCGTGGGCAGCAACGACTACGATGGCCTCGTGGGACGAACCAGCCAGTTCAGCGGCCTCTGCCGCGCCGCGGAGTGCAAGTCCCTGGACCTCGCGGTCATGCGCTTTTCCTTCGACCTGATGCTCGATGCCATCTCCTCGGCGGACGGCGACGGAAAGAAGAAGGACGAACCCAAGAAGGACGAGGTCAAAAAGGACGAGCCGAAGAAGGACGAGCCGAAGAAGGACGAGCCGAAGAAGGACGAGCCGAAGAAGGAGGAGCCCAAGAAGGAAGACCCGAAGGAACTGCTGGATGGCGTGCCCGAGTGGTTTGTCGGGCCGTTGATCGCCGAGTTGGTGGCCCACGAGGTCGGCCACACGCTGGGGCTCCGGCACAACTTCAAGGCGTCGAGCATCTATTCCCTTGAGAAGATCAACAGCGCCGAGATGAAGGGGAAGAAGCCCTTCGCAGGCTCTGTCATGGATTACCTGCCGATCAACATGTTCAACTGGCAGGATAAGGACAAGCAGGGCGACTACGGGATGATCGACGTCGGGCCTTACGACTTTTGGGCGATCGAGTACGGCTACACCAACACCGAAAAGCCGGACGATCTGAAGGCCATCCTCTCCCGCGCCGCCCAGCCAGACCTGCAGTATGCGACCGACGAGGACACGATGGGGCCCGACCCGCTCGCGCGCCGCTACGATTTCGCATCCAATCCCTTGGAGTACGCACGTAAGCAGATGGAGCTGGCCCAGTTCCACCGAGGCCGGCTGATCGAGAAATTCGTCAAGGACGGCCAGAGTTGGTCGCGTGTGCGCTCCGGTTACGAGATGACGCTGGCGGTGCAGACCCGGGCGCTCAGCATGATGTCGGGCTGGCTGGGAGGGGCCTTTGTGCACCGGGACAAGAAGGGGGATCCCAATGGGCGACCGCCGATTGAGGTCGTGCCGGCTGCCACACAACGGGAGGCCTTGAAATTCGTGATCGAGACGACGTTCCGCGACGAGGCGTTTGGTTTGAATCCCGAGTTGCTCCGGCGCATGACGGTCGACAAGTGGCTTGATGATTACCGGGCGGCCCTTGAGGACCCGACCTGGCCTGTGCACGACCGTGTCATGGGCATCCAGACCATGGTCCTGACGCGGTTGTTGAATCCGGGGAGCCTCGGCCGTGTGTATGACAACGAGATTCTCACTCCGGCGAAGGAGGACATGGTCACGCTTCCCGAGATCTTCAAGACGGTTGAATCGGAGGTGTGGTCCGAACTCGACAAGACCGAGGGCAAGCATTCCGACCGCGAGCCGATGATCTCGAGCCTGCGACGGAACCTGCAGCGGGAGTATGTCGAGCGGTTGATTGATCTGAGCATGCTCGATTCATGGGGGCAGGCCTCCTACAAGCCGGTCGCGACGCTGGCATTGATGCGACTCCGCGAACTGAGCGCCCGGCTCTCGAAGGTGATCGAGGCACGCAAGGACTCGCTCGACGCCTATACGATGGCCCATCTGACCGAGGCTCGGCTGCGCATTGAGAAGGCCGCCGATGCCGGATACGTCCTGAACGGGGGGCGACTCGGTGGAGGAGGCGTTGTCTACATGTACATGGGCCAAACCAACGGGAATGCGACCGGCTGGATGAGTCGCTGAACGTATTCTCGCACCCTGCTGCCGGAAGACCCGCATCACGGTCCCGCAATGCTCATTCCAGGACTTCGTATGCCGACATGAAACGCATCTTCCCGTCGGTTCGGTCGGGTCTCCCCCGGCGCGCGTTCCTCCGTGGTATCCTCGCCTCAGCCGTTGCGCCGATGGTCGTCCTGACGCGCGTGCTCGGTGCCGGTGCAGGTGCAGGTCCTTCGCCGTCGTCGAAGATCTCGCTGGGCGTCATCGGTGTTGGGGCGCAGGGAACCGCGGACATGGGAATGTTCCTGGGCCATCGCGATGTCCACGTCACGGCGGTCTGCGACGTCAACCAGCGCAACATTGAGCGCGCCCGGCAGATGGTGGCGAAGGCCTACGGCAGTCCGGACCTGAAGGTGTACTCGGACTTCAGGGAGTTGAATGCGGACCGTTCGATCGACGCGGTCCTGATGGCCTTGCCGGTCCATTGGCACAGCATCCCGGCGCTTGATGCGATCCTCAACGGGAAGCATATCTACCACGAGAAGCCGATGGGGATGTCGTTCGCCGAGGCGCGGCGTGTCCGCGATGCGGTGAAGAAGAAGGGCGTCGTGTTCCAGTTCGGGACCCAGCAACGCTCGGATCAGAAATTCCGCTGGGCCTGCGAACTCGCCCGCAACGGGCGTCTCGGGAAGCTCCAGGAGATCCGCGTGTCCGTTCCGGGGGGTAAATCCGGGCCGGCCTTCACTGAACAGCTCGTGCCGGCCTGGGTGGACTGGAACCGCTGGGTCGGGCCGGCGCCGATGACGCCGTTCCACGAGGGAAAGCTCAGCCGCGACAACCACGAGAACATGACGAATTTCTCGCTGGGCATGATTTCCTGTTGGGGTATCCACCACCTCGATATCGCGCAGTGGGGCAACAACACCGACGAGACCGGTCCGGCCACCATCGAAGGCACCGGTGTGTTTCCGAAGGAGGGCGGGTTCGATGCGGTCCAGAGTTGGAAGGTCCGCTTCGAATTTGCGAAGGCCACGCCGGTGGTGTTCGTGAGTGATGGCACGGCCGGGTTCGATCACGGCGTGCGTTTCGTCGGCAGCGACGGCTGGGTTCACGTGGTGCGCGGCGATATCCGGGCGAGCAGCGAAAAGATCCTCACGGATCCGGACAACAAGGAGGAAGCCCTGAAGGATCGGCTTCCGGTGAGCCAGGAGCACACGCGCGATTTCGTCGATGCGATCCATGGCGGACGTCGGGCGATCTGCGACATCGGGCCCGCGGTGCGAGGGGACACGTTGTGTCAGATGGCGCTGATCGCGGTGAAGCAGGGTCGGAAGCTGCGTTGGGATCCCGTGGGAGAGACCTTCGTGGGCGACGATGGGGCGAACGCGATGCTGCAGCCGCGTCCGTTCCGCGGGGATTGGCGTTTGCCGGCGGTGTGAGGAGTGAAGCGGTGGCGGGTCACCGGGCTTCAAATCCACCCGGGCCGATTCGTTCCAGAACCTCTCCTGATTTCAGCGCGGCGAGCGTCTCGCGCACGGAATGATTCCAGCCTGGAGGCACCAGGTCGGGCAGCAATTCGCAGAGTGGCTCAAGCACGAATCGCCGTTGTGCGGCCCGTGGATGGGGCAGGACCAGCGTCGGTGTGGAACGTGTTTCCTGGCCGAACAGGATGAGGTCGAGATCCAGCGGGCGAGGTTCGTTCAGCTGGCGTTTGGGGCGGCGACCGGCTTCGCGCTCCCACTGCTGCAATTGGCCGAGGAGGGACTCGGCCGTTTCACCGACGCGCGCCTGGAAGGTGGCGGCTGCGTTGACGAAATCGGGTGAACCCGGTGGGCAGTCGACGGGCGACGATTGCCAGAGGGACGAGGCTTTGAAGTTGTCGTCGGCGATGGACCGGAGTTGGGCGAATGCCTCGTGGAGGATGTCATGGGATTCGCCGAGGTTGGAGCCGAGGGCGACGACAACGGTGGGGGCGGTTGGCGGTTGCGGGTTCACCGCACGCGTCGGAAGCGACTGGAGCGCTGCATCGGGATCACTCGGGGCGTTGGATCCTCAGGCAGCGGCGGTGCCACGACCTGCACGCCGGTTTCGCCGAGGTTCTGGGTGTCGGTGAGCTCGAGGAGCCACTGTCCGCCCTGACGCCGGTATTCCTTGAGGAGGGGTTCCCCGAGGACATCGACGATCGCGTTCTGCGTTTCGGCACGGATTGCGTCGAAGGCGCGGGTTTTTTCGTCGGCGGTCAGGAGTGGGTTTTCGCGGATGCGATCGGTCTGCTGCTTGACCGTGTGGCGCATGTCGTAGACTTCGCGGGCGACATCCGGGGCCATTTCGTGGCTTGTGGCGAGGCTGTAGAGCGTCTGGAAATCGGGATCCTGGGCGCGCTGGTAATCCGCATAACGCGTGGAGCCGAGGGTTTCCTTGAGCTTCTTGTCGAACTCGATGCCGGCGGCCTCGATCTTAGGGACTGCTTGCGGATCCTCGCCCGACGCCTTCGCGGCTTCGAGTTGCTGGCGCTGTCTGGAAAATCCGTCCTCGAGGCGGAAGAGGGACTCGAATTCCTCGCGGCTTGAGCCGAAGCCGCGGAGTTTCTCCCGGAGCCCATCGGCGAGCGGGCTGGAGCGTATCGCGAGCTGCTCACGTTCCGCGGGGGTGAGAGCGGCGGAGATCGCGTCCTCGTAGGCCTTCGTGGTGGCGGCGGATTTCGAGAGGCGTTCGTCGGCGTCGGTGATGCCGCGGAGTTCCTGCTGGGCCTGATGGTAGGTGGCCTCGGCGATGGCGATGGCCCGGCGCTTTTCGTCCGGAAGGAACTGCAGCGCGCGGCGGGACATCGCTTCCGTGACGGATTCGTCCAGTTCGGCCTTGAACGCGGCAGGGCCAAGCAGGGCGGTCAGGAGGTTGCGGCGTTCGGATTCGAGCTTGGTTTCCGCGGCTTCCCGGTCGCGGGCCTCGTCCGAGAGAATGGAGGGCGCGGTTTCCTCGGAGGAATGCCTCCAATATTCCCAGTCATTGGGGGGAGGCGCGAGTGCGCGGCGACGTTCGGCGTAGAGCTTGTTGACGTCGGCGAGGATGATGTCGCGGATCGTCTGTTCGGGGCATCCGATCGAACGCAGGTTGGCGACGTACGTCGCGTAGTCCTCGGACTCGACACTCCGCCAGTCGAGCTTCTCGACGCGGACGGGCAGGTTGATGGGCGGAAGCTGTTGGAGCCTGAGTCGGAGGGCACGTTGACCGGTGTTGGTGTGAAGCTCGACCGTCTCCGGGGCGACGCTGCCGAGGAGTCGTTGGGCTTCGCTGATCTGCCGGAACTGGTAGGTCACAAGGACCAGCAGGCCGATCACGACACCTGACTGTCCGGCGATGATGAGCCGGGGACGCATGCTTGGGTGGAGGTTAGGAATTTGGCTGCCGGAAGCAACGGGGTTGTTGGTCCGAATGGAGGGTTGCGCTCCGTCGCGATCGAGGGAAAGGCCTCCCGTCCGTTCGGGCGGGGAGATGAACCGGGAGGTGGCGTCGAGGAACCCACACCCTCCACGACGGAATCACGTCGTCGGCCACGGGCGGGCTTCGCGGATGCGGCCCTCGGACCGGGTCCATTTTTGGAGTGATGCGAATCGATCCTTTTTCGCCGCTCGAAACGACTCCGGATCGTCGCGCTTGAAGATCGATTGCTGCGCGACTCCGTCGCCATCGCAGGCCAGTACACGCAGGTCGGCTTTGTTGATCCGAGGTCGGCCGAGGACGCGGACGACGCCTTCGTCCGGCGCGGGAGGGGGGCGGCGGTCGAGCACCAGGTAACTCAGGGGCAGGCTCCGAAGATCGATGCCGAGGAGGTTGGCAAACCGGCCCCAGAAAGGGTCGGTGAACACGCCGCCGGGCGGGCGCGCGAAGTGATGACACCAGTGAGCCTCGTTGCCGGTGGCCAGGATCCCGCAGCGCTTCCCGTGGATGCATGGCGCCACGGGCTGGAAAACGTCGCGCAACTTCTCGCGCACCGCGATCAACGCGAGGCTCGCCTCGTAGGTTCCAGGCTCCACCCAGATCACCGCGGCCGCCGTCCGCAGCCGAGCCACGAGCCGCTCCGTGTCGATCGGATCGAGTTCGGTGAGGACATGGCTGAGGAGAACCATGGCGGCAGGCGCCTCGGGTGCCGCGGCGCCGGTGACCACGTTGATTCCTGGGAAACGCTGGGAAGCACGCCGGGCCGCAAACGACATCGCCAGCGCTGAACGATCGACGAAGCGCACACTCGTCGCTTCTTTCGTTCCGAACTGGTCGATGTAGGCCCGGGCCGCGATGCCTGACCCGCAGCCGAAGTCGACGAGTTCACCTTCCGGCGGCGTCCATCCACGGCGGCGCAGGTCTTCGAGCACGAAGTCCCACTTCCAGCCGATGCGCTGGGCGAATGTCGCGTCGTAGCTCGCGAGATCGGTTTCGTCCTTCCAGTAATCCCCCTGGCCCGCGGTGCCCCGCAGGAACCCGTCGCGCAGGCGTTCGAGGGCCAGCCAGTCGATCCTGGGATCCGCCGTGCTCATCGTCATCGGCCCAGCAGTGGATCCAGTCCGTGATGCCCGATCCCGAACATCGACTTGAGAGCCACGATCCGGTCGCGGACCGCTGCATCGGTGAACGGCTTGCCGCCCAGGATTCCGGCGATCAACAGGTTCCGGGGCGTGTGCTCAGGAGCGACGAATTCAACCGTCTTCACCTGGTATCCCGCCCACTCCAGGAAATGAATCCGGAGCACGTCTGTAATCCATTCGGCGAATCGCTCGGCCACGATCCCGTGGGCCAGGGCGCCCGTGAAGGGTTCGGGTGCGGACAGTTGGGGTCGGACCTCCTGGTGGCAGCAGGGAGCGACCACGATCAGGCGGCAGCCGGCCGCGATGCCATGCTGGATGGCATCGTCGGTCGCGGTGTTGCAGGCATGCAACGCGAGCAGCGCGTCGAGGGGTTCGATCGCCGTCTCCGCGACGGTGCCTGCGGCGAAGGTCAGACCCTCGAATCCAAGGCGTGTGGCGAGTTCCCTGGATTGCTCGACGAGCGCCGGGCGGGCCTCGATCCCGGTGATCTTCACGTCGAACCCGAGCTGTCGTCGCAGGAGTTGCCAGGCGGCAAAGGTCAGGTAGCCGCGGCCGCAGCCCATGTCGGCCACGCGCAAGGACCCTCCCGCTGACCAGCCGCAGTCGCGGACCAGGTGGCCAAGGATCTCGGCGTATCGGTGGATCTGCTGGTGTTTGTCGGTGCGGCTGGGAAGCGGATGGCCCGCCGGGTCGGTGAGGCCGAGCCCGTGGAGCCAGTCGTTGGAGCTGGGTTCGAGGGCGCGGGACTTGGAACGGTCGTGGTCGCGGGCCGGTGTTTCGCGGACGCGGGGTGCGTGGCGGACGAGTCGTGCGGGGCGGTTGTCGGCGGGAAGGTTCAGCTGCCAATCGCCGGTGGTGGTTTCGATCAGGCCGCTGCGGAAGCGTGGGCCGAGTTCCGAGCGAAGCCACGCGACGGCTTCGTCGGGTTTGAGATTGCGAGTCTGGTCTCTCTGGGGTTCTCGGAGCGTCAGCGAGAGTACGGGCTCATCCTGAAGCTGGATGAGCCGGGCGGTGATTTTCTCGACGGGTTTGGTGCCGGCCTCGGGATGGGAAAGCACGAGCCTCACGAAGGTGGCGCGGGCGAGGGCTTCGGACACGCGCCCGAGGAATCGATCCAGGGGGGGTATGTTCCGGGGGGCGGACGGGCTGCGAGAGGGGGTGGGGGAGTCGGTACTCACCGGGGTGCCACCATTCGTTCGAGGAGTTCGTTCATGCGTTGGAGGAGAATTTGGGGATTGTCGAGGAGGCCGGCGGTGAGGCGGGCGCTGTCGAAGACCTGTTCGGCGACCTTGCCGGCGAGGGCGGCGTCGGTGGTGCGGAGTTGGGCGAGGCCGACGACGATGGGGTGGCGCGGGTTGAGTTCGAGGTTGACCTTCACCGGCGTGGTTTCGGTGTCCTGCTTCATGGCGCGCATGAGGCGGCGCATGGTGGCGGTGGTGAATTCGTCGGCATCGACGACCACGGCCGGGCTGCCGACGAGGCGTTTGGAGGTGACGACCTCGTTGACGCGGTCGCCGAGTGTTTCCTTCACGAAGCTGGCGAGCTGGCGGGCGTCGTCCTCGGAGAGGCCGCCGGTCTGGTCATCGAGCTTGAGGTCCGCTTTTTCGGCGGGCTTGAGCGGCTTGCCGTCGAATTCGTTGAGATGATTGAAGACGAATTCGTCGACGGGTTCGAAGCTGAAGAGCACCTCATATCCCAGGGCCTTGAAGGCTTCGAGATACGGGCTGGCCTCGGCGGTTTCGCGGTTCGGCGCGGAGAGATGGTAGATCTCCTTCTGGCCTTCCTTCATTCGCAGGACGTAATCGGCGAGCGACGTGGTCTTGTCCTTGGGTTCGAGGGACGACTCGAAGCGGAGCAATTTCGACAGGCCATCGCGATGGTCGTAGTCGGTGATCGCGCCTTCCTTGAGGAATCGGTGATGAGCCTGGTAGACCTTGGCGTAGGTCTCGGGATCCTTGTCGGAGAGTTCGGCGAGGAACTTGATGAAGCGGCCGGTGAGTGCGCGGTTGAGTCTGCGGAGCAGCGCGCTGTCCTGCATGGACTCGCGTGAGATGTTGAGCGGCAGGTCCTCGGAATCGACGACGCCCTTCAGGAACCGGAGCCATTCGGGGAAGAGATCCTTGGCCTTGGCCTGGATGAGGATCTTCCGGCAGTGGAGGTTCACCTCGGATTCCGACTTGCCGAGGCCGAGCGCCTCCGAGTTGCGGCTCGGGACGAAGAGGATGGCCTGGATGGAGAGCGGGGCATCCGTGGTGAAGTGGAGCCGGGCCAGCGGCGCATCGGAGTCATGGCCGATGAACTCGTAGAATTCCTTGTACTCCTCGTCCTTGATCTCGGCCTTGGGGCGCGTCCAGAGGGCCTGGACCGTGTTGACCGCGGTGTCGTTGAGCTTGATGGGGAAGGGGACGAAGTTGGAGTAGCGCTTGACGGTCTGCTGGACCTGCCAGCTTTCGGCGTAGTCCTTGGCCTCCTCCTTGAGGTGGAGAACGATCCTGGTTCCGCGTGGCAGGTCGGCGGCGGGCTCGATGTCGTAGCCGCCTGCGCCGTCGGAGGTCCAAAGCCAGCCGGTCTCGTCGGGTTGGTGCGATCGAGTGAAGACCTCGACCTTGGTGGCGACCATGAACGCCGAATAGAATCCCACGCCGAACTGGCCGATCAGGTTGAGCGAGGTCTTCTCCTTGGCCTCGGACAATTTCTCGAGGAACGCCTTCGAACCGGAGTGCGCGATGGTGCCGAGGTTTTCGACGAGATCATCGCGGGTCATGCCGACCCCGGTGTCGACGAGGGTCAGCGTGAGTGCCTTGTCGTCGGTGGTGAGCTGGATTCCGAGGGCTGTTTCGGGCTGGTGGACGGGCTGGCCCGAGGACTGCAGGAATCGGAGCTTCTCGAGCGCGTCCGCGGCGTTGGAGATCAGCTCGCGGAGGAAGATGTCCCGGTCCGTGTAGAGGGAGTGGATGACGATGTCGAGGACCCGCTGGATTTCCGCCTGGAAAGTATGGTGCTGTTTCTGACTCATGAGCGCTTTTGACTAGGGAAAGACTGGCTGACGGTCAAGGGGGAGGAAAGGAAGTTGTCTCCAGGCCAAAACGATCCCCGGTAGGCGGCATCCCGGGCCGCCCTGCCTGGTCACGGCCGCCAGAGCCTGAAAAACCTGGGGCTCGCGGTCGAATTTGTGAGCAGCAGCCGGGACCCGTCCGTGGCTGGGATCGCGTCAGCGACGGTCCACAGGGCGTTGGTGCCGTCCACGCGAGTCGCTGTCTGGAGGACGAAAACCGCGCGCTCGGTGGGCCAGGCGAGGACCGGTCTCTTTGTGGCGGAGAGGGAGGCGCCGACCCGGATTTCGGTGTCGTCGGCCGGGAGGTTTTGAAGGATTCCGAACGCGATTGCGGCCATGACGGCCATGCCGCGGGTGTTGGGGTGGACGGTGTCAGGAAACCATTCCGGATGGCCTGCGAGGCGGGTGTGGTAGTCCATGACCTCGATGCCGAGGCGCGCTGCCAGGTCGCGGACGGCTGGGGCGATGTTCGTGGCGATGATCCCGGGCGAGATGTCGAATGCGCCCTTGGAGTAGACCGGGGCGGGGGTGCAAAGAATGACGCGGGGCTTGCTTGGGAGGGCGCGGTAACTGCCGATGAACTCCTCGAATTCCGAGACGAAATTGGTGCTGTACTTCCAGTTGTACGGCTTGGAGTCGTTGGTCCCCAGTTTGATGACGACGACGTCCGGAGCCCAGGAACGGCTCTGGGTGTAGGCCGCCTCCTTCCAGTATGGGAAGTCGCCTTTCTTGAGAAGGGTTCGTCCGCTGACACCGTAGTTTCGGACGATGTGCGTGGCGCCGAGGAGCTTTTGAAGGCGGGCGGGGTAGCTTTCGGTTGAGGGTGACGAGAGTCCTGCGCCTTCGGTGATGCTGTCGCCGATGCACGCGATTTTCAGAGGCGCGGCAATGAGGGACACGGTATTGGCAAGGAGGGCGAGGCCAAAGGAAAGTCGGACCGCGGTGGGTATCCTCTTCATGGGTTGGGGAACGCTAGGAGGTCTCGACATCGAGTCAACCGTCGCCTCCGCAGCTGCCGGATCCGCGGCGCCGAGGAATCGACACCCTCCCGATCGATGGCCTTGGTTCAATCGCCAGATTTCAGGACCGAGGCGCGTTGTTTGAGCCAGGCCAGATCCGGGTTGTTCGGGAATTGGAGGCTGAGGTGGTTGGGGATCCAGGACTCGCGCGCGAGGCTGATCGTTTCGTTGGCGCGCCAGCGGTGGTTGTCGACATGGCCATCGGCGAAGCTCACGGGACTGTTGCGTCGATGGCTTGCGGCGGGCAGATGATAGTAGAGATCCGACAGGCCTGAACCGAGATACACCACAAATCCGGCGTGACAGATATTCCCCGGCGAGGTGTCGATGAACTGCATCAGGTCCGAGGGTGAGGCCTTCGAGAGATCTCCTCCGGTGAGGAACAATTCGTAACGGGGCGAGAGGAACGAGGATTCGACAGGGGGGTCCTGCCAGGCGAGATAACCGTTCAGGGCGTAGGATCGGGTCTTGGGCGACAGCACGCCGCCGATGTCGATGCGGCTCCGATCGGACGGGCATTTGTAGATCCGTGGCTCACGGATGTAGTCGGCGAAGCAGGCGTACTGCGGACTCAGGATGTAATCGAGATTGGTGAACGAGGGGCGGTCGAGGTGGTCGGCGCCCACGGCCCAGAGACGGCGGCCGGCGAGGCTTCCCGCGTTGCCGGCACCGTTGGGTGGCATTTTGTCCTCGTGGTCGCCGAGGTACATCTGCCACGTGATAGAGAGTTGCCGGATGTTGTTCACGCACTGGATCTGGCGTGCGGACTCCTTGGCCTGGGCCAGCGTGGTGAGCAGGAGTGAGGCGAGGATGGCGATGATGGCGATCACCACGAGGAGCTCGATCAACGTGAAGCCATGCGGCGCCCGGTGTTCGGGCGCTGGGGATCTGGAGGCGCAGGGCGACGGCGACATGGCCGGGAGAGCCTAGCACCAAACAGGATCGGCCGAAAGCGTGGCGAGACAGAAGCTGCCTCCTGACTGTGGTGAAGCTACTGGATGCCTCCAACGACCCGCCGTGCGGGCGGACAATTGAATCGCCCTGACGCGGACGGGCCTGCACACTGCCGCCACTCCGTCACTCATCATCGAATGAATACAACGTCTCTTGTACGCCGTTGCGGTGTTTCCGCAGCGGCTGTCGTCCTCGGACTCGTCCTCTCGGCTTCAGCCGCGGATGCCCCGAAAGTCATCACGCCGGGCGCAACTTTCAGCCACGGTGCGCCGCCGCCATCCGATGCGGTCGTGCTCTTTGACGGGAAGGAATTGTCGGCTTGGAACGGTCCGGACGGCAAACCTGTCGGCTGGAAGATTGAGAACGGATACGCGGAAGTCCACGCGGGTGGCATCGCCACGAAGGAAGAGTTCGGTGACATCCAGCTGCACATCGAGTGGGCGTCGCCGGCGGTCGTCGTAGGCAAGGATCAGGGGCGGGGAAACAGCGGCATTTATTTCCAGGGGCGCTATGAGATCCAGGTCCTGGATTCCTACGAGAATCCGACCTACCCCGATGGGCAGGCGGGTGCGTTCTATGGCAATTCGGCGCCGCTGGTGAACGCCTCGCGGAAGCCCGGTGAATGGCAGAGTTACGACATTGTGTTCCATGCGCCAAAGGCCGGCGCGGATGGCAAGGTTGTGCCGGGCTCGTTCACCGTGATCCACAATGGGGCGCTGGTGCAGGACCACACTCCGGTGAAGGGCGACGCCACCACCGCAGCTCCGGCGAAGGGCGTTGTGCCGAAGGGCTCGTTGCATCTCCAGGATCACGGGAACCCGGTTCATTACCGCAACATCTGGCTGCGGAAACTGGGCTGAGAAGCTTCGTCCTGCACCCGGCCCGCGCTTCGGCGGTCCGGGTCGCTGCGCCTCCACGTATCGAGCTCTTCGATCGGGTTTGTCCGGATTATCGATGCCCTCGGCATGGACGTTCGACGGTAGAAGCTGTGCGTGAAAATGATTCATCCCAGCTCGAACCCGTCCTCCACCGCCCTCCGAGGCGTGCTTCCAGGGATGCTGCTCCTCGCCGCGTTCCTGGTCGCGGGTTGTCTGCCGTTATCCCTGCAACCCTGGTATGCCAGCGCGGATCCGCGCCAGGTCCCGAGACTCCTGGGGAACTACCGGGACACCCCAGACCACGAGACCCTGTGGTCCTTCCGTGCCGGGAAGGAGCCGGGGACCTGCCTGCTCGAGGTGCGCGAAGAGAACACCAACAACGCCACCATGAAGGCGGTCCTGTTTGAGGTGGAGGGAAAGTCCTTCCTCGACCTCACCCCGGATGAGGATGCGCTGGGCTCGGTGCATCGCGTCGGGGATCTGGCCGTGCTCGCGCTGGTTTCCGGGCATCTTCTGGCGCGGACGGAGTGGGTGGGGGAAAAGTTCCAGCTGAATTTCCTCGATCACGATTGGGTGAAAGCCCAGGTGGCCGAGCCGGCGGGAGCTCACCATGGGCTGCGCCATGAGATCGTGGAGGGGAAGAGACTGCTTCTCACGGCGTCGACGCCGGATCTCCAGAAGTTCCTGTCCGCAGCGGTTCGCGAATCTGCGGCGTGGGGCAAGCCGATCATTCTGGAACGGGTCTCGGATCCACAGCCTCCGATTCGCACCCAAGGCAAGCCGTAGACCCTCGTGGGGGCCGGGTCGCGGTCAGGGTGCCGGGAGGACAATGCGGAACGTGCTGCCATGGCCGAGGCGGGACTCCACGGCGAGGCCGGCGTCGAGTTCCTTGGCGAATTCATAGGCCATCGAGAGGCCGAGTCCTGTGCCGCGGCGGCTGCTGAATCCCTTGGTGGTGAAGAACGGTTCGAAGATCCGGGCCAGGTTTTCCGGGGGTATGCCGATGCCGTGGTCCCGGATGGCGACCTCCACGTAGCGCGGGGCTGGGGCGGGTTTCAGGATCAGGTCGGGGGGAAGGACGGACGTCTCACGGACCGTGACCTCGACCGGAGGTTCTGCCGGTTCTGGTTTTGAGGCGGCGGCGGTCTCGGTCGCCTCGGCTGCGTTTTGGAGCAGGTTCAACACGATCTGCTGCAGCATCTCGGGGGAGGTGACGACGTGCGGGAGCGGGGACGTGGGCGGGATGAAACCGATCGACCCTGCATGGCCTTCGTCAAAGAGGCGCACGGCGCGAAGCACGATTTCGGTGACCTCGATATTGCGACGCGGTGCCGCGGTGCCGCGGCTGTAGCCGAGCATGGCCTTGACCAGGCCGGCTCCCTGGTCGACGGCGGTCTTGATGCGCTGCAGTCGTTGGCGGGTCTTTTCGCGGTCATCGAGCTGTCCCTCGGCGAGTTGGGCGGAGCCGCGGATGATGGAGAGGAGGTTGTTGAAGTCGTGGGCGACGCCGGCGGCGAGGGTTCCGAGGGCGCGCATTTTCTGGCTGTGGAGGAGTTCGGTGTTGGCCTTCTCGAGGGCTGCGGAGCGTTCGGCGACCTGACGTTCCACTTCGGCGTAGG
>CAIMTB010000359.1 GCA_903844265.1 uncultured Verrucomicrobiota bacterium | reverse complement strand
GGCTCGTCCTCACCGGCACGCCGATCGAGAACTCGGTGTTGGACCTGTGGTCGATCTTCGACTTCCTGATGCCGGGCTACCTCGGCGCGGCAAAGGATTTCCGCGAACGCTACGAGCTCCCGATCGTCCGGGAAAAGGACGCCGCGGTCCAGGCACGCCTCGCACGCAGGGTTCGCCCCTTCCTCCTTCGCCGACTGAAGCGCGACGTCGCACCCGAGCTCCCGGCCCGCATCGACCAGGTGGTGTGGTGCGATCTCACCGAGGCCCAGGCAGCCGTCTACCAGCAGCTGCTCGACGCCACACGACGCGATGTCCTTGGCGCCGCGGGCGAGAAGACCGGCCAACGCATGCTGGTGCTCACCGCCTTGCTCCGGCTGCGCCAGGCCTGCTGCGACCTCCGCCTCATGGGCGTCGAGGACCCCGCCCCATCCAAGGATCCACCCGCCGCCGAATCGCCGGCGACCCGCCTGGTAATGCCACCGCAACACGCCGCAGCCCCGATGGCAGGCACGGCCTCCGCCGCAATCGAGAGCGGCAAGGTCGAGGCTTTCGCAGAACTGCTCGAGGAAGTCCTCGACGGCGGACATCGTGTGCTCGTCTTCAGCCAGTTCACCCGGATGCTCGGACTGCTCAAGGAACGGCTCGCCGCCGAATCGATCCGGTTCTGCTACCTCGACGGCTCGACCCGCGACCGCGCGGGCGAGGTGGCGAAATTCCAGACAAGTTCCGAGATCCCGGTCTTCCTCATCAGCCTGAAGGCCGGCGGCGTGGGCTTGAACCTCACCGGAGCCGACACGGTCGTGCATTTCGATCCCTGGTGGAACCCCGCCGTGGAAGACCAGGCCACCGACCGCGCCCATCGAATCGGCCAGTCGCGCGTGGTCACGAGCTACAAGCTGATCACGCGCGGAACGGTGGAGGAAAAGATCCTGCGACTGCAGGAACGTAAACGCGACGTGACCCGCGGCCTGCTCGCCGGTGAGGAATCCTTCACGGAATCGCTGTCCTGGAACGAGATCCAGGAATTGCTGGCCTAGCTGCCCATCAAAGAACCGTACCAGTCGAGGCGAGGAGACTCAAACTTCATCCAAACGCAGATGAATGGAGCCTCCTTACGTCGGCTGCTACGACGAATGGGCCTTCTTCGACAGGCTTATTGATAGCGCGCGCAATCACCGCGCCTTCACCTCGGTCCAGACCTGGTCGTACAAACGCGTGGCCCCGCCGACGTCCGTGAGGAACTCCAGTTTGTCCAGGATCGCCGCGGGCGGGTAGATCGCGGGGTTCCGGAGATCCTCGGGCTTCACGAATTCACGGGCCGCGGCGTTCGGGGTCGCGAACTGGGTGAAGTTGGAGATGCGCGCGCCGACCCTGGCGTCGAGGAGGTGGTTGATGAATTTCTCGGCGAGGTCGCGGTGCGGAGCGCGCACCGGGATGGCGAGATTGTCGACCGCGATTTCGCTCCCCTCCTTCGGGATCACGTAGACCGTGTCGCGATCCTCGGCCATCCCCCGCACGGCATCGCCACTGTACGCGATGGCGGCGGCCGCGGTCCTGGCCAGGACGCGATTCTTGCCCCCGACGCCACCCTCGAACGCGGCACTGCGCCTCTTTGTCGAGATCAGGAGGTCACGCGCGGACTTGAGTTCGGACGGCGTCACGGAATTCAGGCTGTGCCCCTGGAATTTGAGAGCGATCCCGATCGCATCGCGCATCGAGTCGATCAACACGAACGACCCAATGGAGGCCGCGGGATCGAACAGCACGGACCACGAGTCAGGCACCGGCTTGCCCGGGGCCTTGCGAACGTAAATGCCCAGGGTCCCCCACTGGTACGGCACGGTGTACTCGTTCCGGGGATCGAACGGCATCGACACAAACCGTGGATCGAGATTCTTGAAATTTGGAATTTTCTCCCGACGCAACGGCGTCAGCAGGCCCAGCTTCACCATCACCGGAACACTGTGGTCCGGCGGCACCACGATGTCGTAGGCGCCGGTCGCGCTCTGCAGCTTGGTGAGCATGCTCTCCGCATCCTCGTAGAGGTCGATCGTGAGCTTGGCATCGAATTGCTTCTCGAAATCCCGGACCACCTCGGGGTCCAGGTATTCGCTCCAGATGAAGACGTTCAGCGGTTGGGCTGCGCGCAAGGCGGAAAGGCCGGCCGCCTGAAACATCAGGATCCATCCCAGCAAAATGATCGTGGTCCGCATGGCGATCGGGGTGTCTACGACCTCCAGCCGTGAGGTCAAGCCCTCCGAGGGCTCGGAATCAAAGCGTTTGACGCCCTGCTCCAACTTCCACAGCCTCCCCATCCGGCCGAGCGGCTCTGCTGCAACGGCGTTCGGATCCCCACCCCCGGGAGCCGGGAAATGGAAACTGCACCGTGAAATCGGACACTGGAAACATGCTGGACGAAACCTACTCGAAACTCCTCGTGAAGAGCGGCGCCAAACTCGCACTCATCGTGCTGGATGGACTTGGCGACATCGCAACTCGCGAGCAGGGCTACCTCACGCCGCTCGAGGCGGCGCGCACGCCCCATCTCGACATGCTGTCGAGCGATTCCGCGCAGGGCCGAATGATCCCAGTGGCCCCGGGCATCACACCCGGCAGCGGTCCCGGTCACCTGGCCCTGTTCGGTTATGATCCCTTGGAGTTCCAGGTCGGCCGCGGGGTCATCGAGGCGCTTGGCCTCGGCGTGACGCTCGGCGGCGGCGATGTCGCAGTCCGCGGCAACTTCTGCTCCCTCGATGCCAACGGCCTGGTCACTGACCGCCGTGCCGGTCGCATCCCGACCGAAAGATGCGAGGCCCTCTGCGCCATCCTCACCGACAAGATCAAGCAGATCGGCGACATCAAGATCACCATCCAAGCGGGCAAGGAACATCGCTTCGTCGTCGTGTTCCGCGGCGAAGGCCTCGAGGGCCCCCTGACCGATACCGATCCGGGCCGCGAAGGCCAGCCCATCGCCACCGCCGAACCCGCGGACCCGAAATCCGCGGAGCAGAAGAAGACCGCCAAGGTCGTGGCCGATTTCTACCGCCTGGCCCTGCCCTTGCTGAAGTCGCAGCACCCCGCCAATGGCTTTCTCCTGCGCGGCATCGCCCATCAACCGCGCATCCCGACCATCGAGGAACGCTACGGACTCAAGGCCGCCGCCATCGCCGTGTACCCGATGTACAAGGGACTCTCCCAACTGGTCGGCATGAAGAAAGTCGAAGGTCCGCAGACCATCGCCGAACAGTTCCAGAAGTATCTCGAGCTCTACGACGACTACGATTTCTTCTTCATCCACTACAAGTATACCGACAAGGCGGGTGAAGACGGCAACTTCGACGCCAAGGTCAAGGCCATCGAGGATTTCGACGCCGCCCTTCCAATCCTTCTCCAGAAGAAGCCCGAGGTCATCGCCATCACCGGCGATCATTCCACGCCCTGCGCTGTCAAGGGCCACTCCTGGCACCCGCAGCCCGTCCTCCTCCACTCGCCAATCTCCGGCTGGGACAAGCTCGACCGCTTCACCGAAACCGGCTCAAACCTCGGTTCGCTCGGGATCTTCGAGGCCAAGTACCTCATGCGCCTCATGCAGGCCAACGGCCGCATGTTCGCCAAGTTCGGGGCCTGATGAAGGGCGTCATCCTCGCTGCGGGCAAAGGCACCCGGATGGGTGGCCTCACCCAGGATCTCCCGAAACCGATGCTCCTCGTCCGGGGCCGGCCGATCCTGGAACACATCATCGACGGCCTCATCGCCGCCGGCATCCGCGACATCTGCATCATCACCGGATGGCGCGCCGAGGTGATCGAATCCCATTTCGGCGATGGATCGCACCTCGGCATCCGCATC
>CAIMTB010000358.1 GCA_903844265.1 uncultured Verrucomicrobiota bacterium | reverse complement strand
CGGCGGACCAAGTGACGTGGTTCTCGCCGGAAACGGAAAAGGAACTGTTCCGCAACACCCTCCGCCAAACCCGGCATCGCGGCTGCAATTCCACCGTCATGTTGAGCGTTGCCAAGGCCCGGCTTTCGATGCTCGATGCCCCGGAGGACGCGCGCAATTACTACCGGCCGGAAGTCCAGGCGCATTCCCGAACAAGGGTGCAAGGATCTCGCCCAGTGAACGCACCATTCGCTCTTCGTCATGAATCCAAGACTCACCCGCCGTACGCTTCTTAAATCCGCACTCGCTGTGTCCTCCTTTTCGCTGCTTGATCTGCGCCACGTCGCGGCAGCAGGGGCAGGTGTTCCACCATCGGTGCGGATGCTTTGGGCCGACTTCGACCCGCGCAAAGACCCGCTCGAAACCGAGATCATTCGCGAGTGGAAGGAGGACGGCGGGGTTTTCCGCCATGTGCGTTTCTTGATTGGCAACTTCAAGGACAAGCCCGCCCGCATGGCAGCGATCTATGGCTTTCCGGATGGAGCCAAGGAAACGCTGCCGGCCGTGATGCACATTCACGGCGGGGGACAGCGCGCATTTTTGGGGGAGGTGAAGTTTCTTGTCGGGCGCGGTTATGCGGCGTTGTCTGTGAACTGGGGGGGCAGCGGCACGGGCATGGCGCCGTTCAACTCGCCCGAGGGTGCCCAGCCCGGCGATCCGAACACGGACTGGGGCGCAGTCGATCCCTCGCAACTCAATGTGCAGGGCTACTACACCGTGCTGCCCGGACCGAGGCAGCTCTTCGAGGACCGCGAGCATCCGAAAAACAACAACTGGTATCTGCTCACCCTCGCTTGCCGCCGCGGGCTCACATTTCTCGAACAACAGCGGGAGGTCGATCCGCTGCGGCTGGGCGTGCATGGATTCTCGATGGGCGGCAATCTCACGATGTATGTCGCGGGCAGCGATGATCGCGTCAAAGCCGCGGTGCCAGGCGTAGGCGGCGCGGGCTGGCGCTGGCAGGAGCACCACTTCCTGGGCGGCATGGCGCAACAGGATCGAATCACGGGCGAGGTCGAAGTGTTCCGCCGCACTTTGAGTTTCGAGAGCTACGCGCCCCTCATCCGTTGCCCGGTGCTGCATCGTAGCGGAACGAACGATTTTCACGGCTGGATGGACGACGTGTATCGCACCAACGCGCTCATTCCCAGCCAATCGACGCGCTACTGCTGGGCACCGCATTTGAATCATCGCCTCATCCCCGAGGTCGCGGTCGCGATGCCACTCTGGTTCGATCACTTCCTCAAAGGCGGACCTGCACTGCCGGAGACACCAGCCAGCGAACTGACACTGGCAACGGCCGATCACATCCCGCTTCTCCGCGTCACGCCGGACAACAAATCGCTGCCCGTGGCCCACGTAGAGATCTATTACAGTGTCGATCCCGATCCTCGTGCCCGATTCTGGCGCAGTGCCAACGCCGAGCGCGAAGGCGATGCCTATGTCGCGAAACTGCCATTGCACACGCTCGATCTGCCGCTCTTCGCCTTCGCCAACGCCATTTATACCCTGCCGAAGCCCGAGTCCCTTGCACAGCTTCCCGGCGAACCCAGAGCCGTGCGCGAAGTCTGCATCAGCAGCCTTCTGCACACCGCCTACCCGATGGATTTGAGCGATGCCAGGGTCGTGGCGACGGCGAAGGTCAGCGCGCTCATCGATGATTTCTCCCACGGCCTGCGCGACTGGTATCAGCTCAACGCCGGCAATCTCACGCACCAGCAGTCCTGGACCCGCAAGTTCACTGACCCGATGTATCGGGGGGCCGACGGCGCGAAACTGAAACTCACCTTGATCATGCCAAGCGCCAACCGGCTGACTTTCGTGTTGAGCGAAAATGAATGGCGCAGCTATCGCGGCCCTCGAAAGACCTTTGTTTGCGAGCGATCGATCCCGGGCAGCGACACGGTGCAAACCGCCATCCTCGAAGCCAGCGACTTTTCCGACGACGGCGGCCCTCTGAAGTCATGGGCACAGATCGACCAACTCGGCATCTGCGCCTACAATCCCGAACGCAGAGATCCAGCGAAATCACCGCCGCCGTGGAACGGTGCGGCTGCGAAGTTTCTGCGACTGGAGTGGGAGTGAAGCCCGCACTTTTCACAGGACGCGTCCCTCCGGGGGAGTAGCTACCTGAGGTGCAGAGGGATAACCGATTTGGCGGAACACCCGCCCGGAAGTTTTCCATGCCGAGTACCTCAAGCTCACCGAGGAGACTGACACCTGGGCCGGAGCCATCGACAAGACCCAACTCCCCGACTTCTTCGAGGTCGACTTCGTCCGCGTCTATGACATGAAACCGTAGGCCGTCCTGAAAAAGACCCGGTGCAGCGCCAGGCCATCGGTCATCGCTGGCAGCGTTCCCACAGCCGGATGTAATCCTCGGCGGACCGGAACAGGGGCTTCAGGTCATCGCTGGAGAGCCCCACATTGCGCAAGTCCTGCAGGAAATCCGGCAGCAACCCGAAGTGGGCCATGCCGTCGAGGTTGATGTCATAGTCCCGCACCGGCCCGACGAGACAGCGCTGCAGCGGCGGATTGTCACCCGATTCCATGGCCACCCACCGAGCCCACACGGGCTGCAACTTGGCGTAGATCCGGCGAACCTCCTCGCGCTCGGCACCGGAGGCCGTGGGGTCGACGCCGATCCTCGTCAGGTAGGCCGCCCGCTGTTCCCATGGGGAATCTCCCGTCAGGATTCCCGGCTGGAGCAACTGATCCGGGCTCGTCGCATAGAACCCCTTGGCAATATTGACCACCTTGTCGTGAAGCCAGAGAGGGCGCTCCCAGGGTTGCTCCGCGGACTCAGGGGTCGCGCCCGACTTGAAAATGGCTATCGCCTGCCAGAACAGCGCCTGGTCCTCATCATAGACATCTCCCTGACGCGGCCCCGCGAACCGATAGGCGCGATAATCCCGGATCGGTCGATCGTACCGGACACCGTTGGACTGGGCCCCTGCCTGGTTCGCGGCCAGCGGATGCCGGAGGGAATCTTCGTAGCCGTGCGGGCCATCATTCAGGGCATAGGCCGCGTTGAGCCCGAAGCGCGGCGCGGCGCCCATGACCAGGCCGAAATCCGTCCCAAGCCCGACATTGCGCCCGCCCTGCTTCTCCACGGCATAGAGATACGCCTGAGCCCAACTCTTGGACGACCCCGCGCAATCATTCGCCACCCGGGTCCCCCAGGGGCGCACGTCCTTGAGCAGGGTGATCGGTGACACCATCGCGCCCACGCCGCGGTAGGCCTCCAGCAACTCAGCCGTCGGGTCTCCTTCGCTGGCCAACTTACCCGTCGCTGCCGTCTCTCCCCGTCGCCAGGCAAGGTCCGTGAAACCACAGTGGCCGGAAATGACGGGGTAACGGTTGCTTGAGACCATGTGCAGGACGTCCCACTTCGTGTTCGCCCCCATGTGATCGATGTCGATCACCAGGCCCAGCCTCATCATTTCCGAGATCAGGTGCCTTCCAGGCTCGGTAAGATGGAATGCGTTGATATGGCCATGCCCCGCAAACATGGAAGCATAGTCCGGCGGATCATAGAAACCGCCACCGGTGGCGGCACCCACCCATCCGCCGGCCTCGATCCCCGGGAACGGCAGCGCCGGCGCCCCGACCAAGCCTACAATCAAGCCCCCCACCACCCGCAACGGATTGATACGCATGATCTGCACCGGAAGGCTCTCGTTCTCGGCAAGCCGGAACTGGATGACCTCCGGAGCCTGCTCGACGGGGAGATAGTTGCCGCGGAGATAGCGGTTGTTGAGATTCCAATCATCCTCGTAGATGGCGCAGCCACCGAATGCATTGTTGGCCAGGTGAATAGGGAAAAGGTGGCGAACACCAAGCTCCCAGAGGTGCTGGAGATACTGGGTGATCGCCTCGTGCGTGGCCGCCTCCTCGCGCCGGAACCCACCCAGCGTGTCCTCCTCCACCCCCAGCACCAAGGCCAGCCGGTTCTCATGAATGATGCGGCGTGCATCACCAGGACCATACGCGATCTCCATGAAATCCGGGTGCCGTGCCGCCAACTCCTTGATGGCCTGTATCTGGCTCTCGACCGCACTGACATCATCAAAGGGGATCCTGCCGCCAAACTCATGGGCGAGATACTCGGTGTTGACCACATGGGCCACCATGAGCCGAAGGCCCCCCTGCCACGCGCGCCGTACCCAGTCCACATACATCTGCTCGTGCGTGAGCGAGGTGAACGAAGGCCAGCCGTCAAAGCCATGTTCATAGCCGCCGGTCCGATGGCCCAACCCATTCTCGAAGAAGGCGAAGGCCGCGTTCCCAACACAGTCTCCGAAAGGACATATCCCCGTCCCACCCGCACCGTGCTCCGCCTCACAGGAACGCAGGGCCACCGCCATGTCCCCGTCCGGTCGACCCGAGATCAGCTTCCCCCCGAACGCCAGATAGGACGCCGGGTGGGTATGGGTATCCGCAAATCCCCAGACCTCCGCACCCCGGTCCCGATATCCCGCCGACGTGGCCAGCAACTCCGCCCGCGGATCCGTGCCGGGAAACCTGAAATCATCCACGTTGATGTGCCCGGTCGCGGACTGATCAACGATCCGCACCCGGGCCAGATACCCCTGCCACGGGCCCAGATCCCACACCTCGCGGCGCATGACCTCTGTTCCGCGCCCGGTGCCGAAGAGCACGACGACGTATTCCCCATCGCTGCCGACCGCGGGCAAACGCGTGCGGTCCGCCGCGTCGCGTGGGAGCAATTCCAACTCGACGCGGAGCCGCGCCAGGTCGTTGTCGCCGCCGATCAGGAACGAGAGATAGGGACTCCCGACACGGAATGGCCTCGAGGTCAGCGTGCCGGTCAAAGACTCCAGAGCAGAGATATCCGGCAGCAAAGGGGAGTCCGCGCCGGTGTGGTCCTGCCCGGTGCAAACCCAATAGTCACCATGCTGACCTACCGGATAACTGGTGTTCCAATAGTCACCGCCCAGAGTCACTGGCCGTACCGAGCCCGCACGAAACGCGTCCCCATACGTCGGCTGGTGTTCAAACGCCCGCCCCGTCGCCGTCCAGTTCACGAGACCCCATTCAAAATCCCAGTTGTCATACACGAGCGGGTCGGCAGTCACCCGAAAGAAGCGCTGGGCAGGGCCAGCCAAGGCGGGCGCCCGAAACCCAGCCGATGGCGAATCCGGCGACGGCGGGAAGACCTCATACGTCCCCCAGGAATCCGTCCCGAGCGCTTCCATGGCTTCCACCCGGTATCCGTGATCCTGAGCCGTCGGAAACGAGAACACAATTTCCCCGCCGTCGCGGACCGTGGCGCCGGTCGCGACCAGGCGTGGTATGGGGGCCGGCTTCGACCCGGGGCCATCCACGACGAACGCCGCGGCGCTCGAAGCCTTCTCCGCCGGGCTAACCACAGTGATCCGCCCACTCACCGCCTTCGCGGGCACGATAGCCTTGATTTCATTGGCCGAAATCTGCTCGAAAGCGGCTGCCCCGCCGTTGAAGTCGACGGCCGTCACGCCCCCCAACCCACTTCCACGCAGCCTCACTTCCGCCCCCACCTTTGCCTTCGCCGGTTCGAATCCTTCCAGCGCCAAGGGCACGTCCGCCACAGGCACACCAAAGGGTGTTGCGCTGACCGCCACCCCAGCGGCATTCGATACCGAGAGCATCCCCGTCGCTGCCCCCTCCGGAACCAGGAAACTAATCTTACCGGGCCCCACCGAGACGCCGACTCCGGGTTCCCCATTCACGGCCACCACGCTGTCGGCGCCAAAACCGGTCCCCTTGAGAATCACCTGCGTCCCCACGGCGCCCGACGCAGGCTCAAAGGCGGCAATGATCGGGGGCTGAGCCCTAGGCCTAAAACAAGCGTGTTAGGATCGCTTCTTCATTCAAATGGCTCAAGCCGGGATCGCTGTTTGGAATTACCCACCTATTGTGGTGTCCGTGGGTCAATATGACTCTCCTTTTTGTACCAATTCCTTAGTTTGCCTTTGTTT
>CAIMTB010000357.1 GCA_903844265.1 uncultured Verrucomicrobiota bacterium | reverse complement strand
GCCACGGTGAACAGCGCCATGAAGCGGACCACGGATGAAACCTTCCCGAGGATCTGGTCGAGGGTCTGGAGGACGAGCGTGAGGTCGATGGCGGAAACATTGGGAAAGCGTTCGACCACCGCCCGTTGAAGCCGGGCCGATTGCTCGGGTGACTCGATGCGGGTGACGAGGACATGGGTGGCCGGGGCGTCGTCGAGGGGGCCGCTCGGGAAGAGGACGAAGAAGTTGGGCTGCACGCGGCGCCAGTCGACTTTCCGGAGGCTGGCCACGGTGGTGCGGGATGGGATTCCCTGGATGTCCCAGACGATTTCGTCGCCAAGACCGACACCGAGTTCCTTGGCGACGTCGGTCTCGAGCGAGATCGGGACGGGCTGGGTGTCGGGGGCGACCCTGGGGGTCCAGGTTCCGGCGGTGACCTGTTCGCTGTCGCGGAGGTGGTCGGTGAACGTGCAGCGGAATTCGCGTCGGAGAAGCCAGCCGCTCTCCGGGTCGCGTTTTCTTTCCTTCCCGGGGTCGTTCCGGGTGCGGGCCGATTCGTCGTTGCGTTGGATTTGGGGGCGGTTCCTGGGGCTGGATTTCTCTTCGCGCAGGAGTTCCTCGACGGGCCGGCCGCGGACGGACTTCAGCCGCATGGTGACGATCGGGGCCTGATCGAGGACCGGGAGGCCCTGATTGTGCACGAGGAGTGCGACGTCGTCGCGCTGGTCGGGTTGGATGTCGAAGAGGATGGCGTTGGGGCGGTTGGCTTCGCGGCCGGAGACCAGCTGGTGGAGGAGGAGGTCCTGGGTGAGTTGGAGCGTGAGCAGGAGGAAGGTGCCGAGGCCGAGGGAGGTGACAAGGAGCGGCGTGCGGTTCGACGGGCGATGAAGGTTGGCAAGTCCCTGGCGGACGAAGAAGGGCTGGCCTTCGAGCCGAAGCCTGCGTGCCGTGGCGATGGCGAGGCGGGCGACCAACGCGAGGATCGCGGCCGCTGCGAAGAGACCGGCCGCGAAGCCCAGCCCTTCCTGCCAACGTCGGCTGTGGGCGATGCCGAAGCCGAGGATCAACGCCGCGAGAAGGGCGAGCGTGGCCAGTTGAAGGGCATCGGGACGTCTTCGGGCGGGTTCGAAATCCCAACGAAGTGCGGCGAGGGGCGGGGTGTGGCGGATGGGGGCGAGGGGCAGGAGCGTGAAGAGGGTGCAGACCAGGAAGCCGACGGTGGTGGCTTCAGCGATGGCGGGCCAGGAAATGCGTGTTTCCAGCGTGAGCGGCAGGAAGTCCCCGATGACACCAGGCAGGAGGTGGTGGAGGCCCGCGCCGGCTGCGGCGCCGAGCATGGCCGCGACGGTGGCGAGGGCGAGCGCCTGGGTGAGATAGATCGAAAAGGCGGAGAACATGGGCGCCCCGAGGCAGCGCAGGATGGCGATCGTGGGGATCTTGTGGGTGACGTGGGATTGAATCGCGCTGGCGACGCCAATGCCGCCGAGCAGAAGCGCGACGAAGGCGACGAGGCTCAGGAAGTGATCGAGGTTTCCGAGGCCTTCGCCGAGGTCGGCCTTGCGCGTCTCGACCGTGGCATGGGCGAGTCGGAGATCGTCGAGGCGGGCCTTGTTCTTCGCGACCACCTCGGTGGCGTCGGTTCCGGGCGGGAACCTGAAGAGCGCACGATATCGGGCGAGGCTTCCGGTCTGCAGAAGTCCGGTGGCGTCGAGGTCCGGGAGTCGGAGAAACACCCTGGGCGCGATCGTGGCGAAGGCGACGGTTTCGCCGGGGACTTTCTCCAGCGATCCCGCGATGTGCGTCGTCAGGTTCCCGATGCGGATGCGGTCGCCGATCTTCGCGCTGAACTGGAGGAGCAACGACCTCTCGACGAGCGCGCCGCCGTGGGTGCGGAAGCCTGACGCGGCCTCGGGTGGTGAGGATTCAAATGCGCCGTAGAAGGGGAATCCTCCGCCGACGGCACGGACCTGGACGAGTCGCGTGGCGTTGTGGTCGGGAAACACGATCATCGACGTGAACGTGATTTCGCGGGCCTGTTCACCGCCGAGGGACTGGAGGAAGGCCTCGTGTTCCGGGGTGAAGCGGACGCGGGATCCGATGGAGAGATCGGCGCCGAGCAGTGTCCTGGCCTGTTGCCCGACCGCGGTCTCGATCGTGTGACGCAAGGAGCCGACGGCGACGAGGGCGGAGATGCCGACGGCGATGCAGGCGCCGAGGAGGAGGAGTCGAGGCCGTGCGGTGCGGCTGTCGCGCCAGGCCATCACCAGAAGGAATCGGATCGGCGTGGGGATGCGGGGCATTGGCGACGGAAGCATGGGGACGGAGGCGGTGCTGAGGAGAGTGGAATCGTGTGGATGGATTACGAGTGTGGTTGTCGGGATCGGGGGTGGAGATTTCGAAAGCAGGAGTTGGCAGGGGACGCGGTCACGGCCTAGTTTCCGGGCAGGACGTCGGCGCGCAAAATCCATGGATGCGGACAAGCCAGCAGCCAGGGCGGGTGACGAGGACAGCAGGTTGAAGATCTACCTGCTGCCGAACCTCATGACGGCGGGGAATCTTTTTTGTGGATTCCTTGCGTTGACGCGCATTGTGGAGGCGGACCTGAGCTCGCCGGGGTTCGAGGGGGTCATCCGGGAGGCGTTGTTCTACATCCTGATGGCCTGCATCTTCGATTTGCTGGACGGGCGGGTGGCGCGGATGGGGGGGTTCGAGAGTCCGTTCGGGCGTGAGTTTGACTCGCTGGCGGACATCGTGTCGTTCGGGGTGGCGCCGGCGTTCCTGGTGCATCGGGTGGTGTTGGCGGACGTGTTCGTGCGTCACCCGGAATACGGCTGGGTCATCGCCTCGCTGTACCTGCTGTGCGGCGCGTTCCGGCTGGCCCGCTTCAATGTCCTGGCGACCTACGCGGGGACGGGCGGGGGCAAGGAGTTCGTGGGGTTCCCAATTCCCGCGGCAGCGGGGGTGGTGGCGTCGCTGACGTTGTTCATCCTGTGGTGGGAGGAGAAGGATTTCACGAAGGGCGGCTGGCGCTATCTGCTGCCGGTGATCCTGGTTTTTCTTTCGGTGATGATGGTGAGCCAGGTGAAATACCCGGCGTTCAAGAATGTGAACTGGCGGACGAGTCCGCCGCTGACCAAGGTGGTGTTGGCGTTGGCGCTGGTGGGGGTGTTCCTGATCCTCTGGAAGAAGGTGCTGCCGGTGGTGGCGCCGCTGGTGTTCACCGCGTACCTGGTCTACGGGTTCGTCCGGCCGCATATCTCGAGGAGTGTGCGCGAGGAGATCGGGGACGAGGGTGAGGATGAACCGGCGAGCGGGGATACGCCGGGCGGGGGTATGACCTAGACTGGCCGATGAACCTGACCGAGGCGATTATTCTGCCGTGGGGCGCTGGATTTCTGGCGGGTTACCTGGCCTGCATTCCGGTCGGCCCGGTGAACGTGACCATCATCAACGAGGGTGCGCGCCTGGGTTTTCGGCATGCGTTCTTCATCGGCTTGGGGGCCGTCGTGATGGAGGGCATCTATTCGACGATGGCGTTTGCGGGGTTCGCCCAGTTGTTCGCCTCGCCGCTGCTTCGGGCGACGATGGAACTGGTGAGTTTCGTGGTGGTGACGGTGATTGGGATCCGCTACCTGTGCACGCGGGAGATGCCTGAGACGCCGCATGCGGTGGAAGTGGTGCAGCAGCGGTTGCATCCGCGGACGGCGTTCATGAAGGGATTCGTGCGTGTCCTCGGAAACCCGGCGACGTTGTTGTTCTGGATCGCGTTTGCGGCGGCGTGCGTGTCGCACGAGTGGGTGGACCAGGACTGGGGTTCGAAGGCGGCGGCGATCACGGGGATTGCGATGGGGGCTCTGGCCTGGTTCAGCAAGCTGGGCTACGCCGTCTCGCTTGGGCACCGGCGTTTTTCGCCGAAGGTGCTTCTGCGCACGGCCCATGTCTCCGGGGCCTTGCTCCTGGCGGCCGGGCTTTTCATGGGAGGGAGGCTGGTGGTGGCGCTGGCCAAGCATCGCCTCAGCCAGACGCGGGCCCACGCGATGGATTCCGGGACGCGGCCCTGGGGGGTCCCCAACCATCGCGTCGTGACGGTTCAGTTGCCTCGGGCAGGCGCCGAGGGCATGCGTCCGATGCGTCGGAGCATCGCGGCGGCCTGAATGGCCTTGGGATCGCCGTTCGCGGCGGCGCGTGCCACTTCCTCCTGCAGTTCGTGCATGCGGCTCACCGAATTGGCGGCTGAAGCGCCCTGCGCGTTGAGCCGGAGAAGCGCGTCCGTGGCTTTCACGTAGTCTCCACCTTTCACGGCCTTGTCGTAATCGGCGGCGGTGACCTGCTGGGTCGCGTCGAAGACGACGGCGTCCGTCGTGCTCTCGCCCGAGGATTGGGAGGCTTCGGCGGCGGGTTGTTCAGCGGCGGGTTTGGCTGTCGCGGCCTCGGGTTCCGCGTCCTTCTTGCCGCAGCCGACGAAGGCCGTGGCCGTGGTTCCTACGAGGATTGAGACAGCCATCCATTTGAGGATCGCCTTGCTCTGGGAAGATCTCATGTGGGGATCTGAAGGCTTGAGACTGGGGACTGGGGATTGGGAGCTGCGGGTCGGCGACGGACGTTGGCGGCTCATCAGTAGCCGCCGGTGGGGTTGTTCGGGACGTAGTAGAGGTCGTTGGGGAGTTCGGCGGGCTTGAATCGGTTGCCTTTGGGATCGACGCCGGCCGTGTCGTAGTACTTGCGGAATTTCATGAGCACGGCATGACCGCCGACGCCGCCGACGACTGCTCCGCCCTTGGCGTCGGCGTTGACCGACCGGGCGTTGACGTTGCCGCCGGAGTGGCGCTGGGAGATGCCCTCGAAGGGTTGGTTGCCGGCGTCATTGAAAAAGAACGAGTCGTACTCGTTGGCTTCCCAGAGCTGGAGGTTCGTGCCTTTGAGATCGGTCAGCTTGTAGGTCTTGCCGCTGTCGAGCTGGGAGCCGAGGCCGCTGATGCAGCCGTTCCACGTGTAGCTCGTGAGCTTCACATCGCGGTTCACGTAGAGGTAGGCAAGCGTCCCCATGCTGTCGTTCCAGTCCTTGGGGCAGATGAGGACCTGATGCGTGGTCAGAAACGGGAACAGCTGGCTCTTCTGGAACCACGGAATCTGGTTGGTGTACGCGTTCGCCCCCCGCCTGCCGCTCGCGGCGGGCATGGCCTTCCCGTTGATGCGGCCGGCGTAACACCAGTTGTCCGGGCCCGGGTCGCCAGACGACACAGTACCCCAGCTCGGGTGCGGCATGCTTTCGTTGTTGTCCCCGGTGTACATCTGGCTCGCGAGAACCACCTGCTTCACGTTGTTCAGATCCTTGGTGAGCATCGCGCGATCCTTGGCCTTGGACAGGGCCGGGAGGAGCATGCTCGCGAGGATCGCGATGATCGCGATGACGACGAGGAGTTCGATGAGGGTGAAAGCCTGCTGGCGCGGTCCTGGCGCGGTCGCGTCACCCGATGAAGGCGTGGAATGAGGCATCATGGGATCGTCTGGATCTTCGGAGTGGAGGGTTTCCCGTCCAACGCATTCAACCCTCCTGTCCTGCAGGGGCACGACAGGGCTCGGAGTGGGTATCGGACCGGAGACTTCTGCGGTGTCTATCACGTCCGTGGCATCGCATGGAAGTGTGCTTTAGGCGGCACAGCGCTTGAGGCTGCCCCGGTGGCGCTGCCAACTCAGGGCTTGGCTGCGGCTGCGGGCGCGGGTTCGTCGAGAAGCTTGGTGATCTTGCTTTCGAGACCATCGTGGGCGTCGAGGTCGCGGACGTTGCCCTGTTTATCGAGGAGCCACATGGCGGGGATGGACTCGATGCCGAAGCGTTGGGCGTGCTGGTTTTCCCAGCCTTTGCCGTCGAAGTACTGCGGCCAGGGGATCTGTTCCTTGGCGATCAGATCGGTGAGGGCCTCTTTCTTCTGGTCGAGGCTGATGCCGACGATTTCGAAACCCTTGTCGTGGAGCTTGGCGTAGGTGGCCTTCACGTTGGGCAGTTCGCGCATGCAGGGGCCGCACCAGGTGGCCCAGAAATCGACGAGGACCACTTTGCCATGGAGTTTGGCGACATCGACTTCGCGGCCGTCGAGGGCGGTAAACTTGAGGTCGATGGGTTTGCCGACCTGGTCGAGCTTCTTCAGGAGCGCGGTGGCGGCTTCGCGGACGGTTTCGGGGACATTGGTGCTGGTGAGGGACAGTGCGGTGGCGCGGGCCTTGTCCGTGGGGGCGTCGGAGGCGAGGCTGAGCAGCATCTGGTAGGGCTCAGGGCGCTGGGGGAATTCCTTGATGAGCGCCTGCGCGGATTCCTCGAAAGATTTGCGGGCGGCGGCCTCGTCGGTGGCGGCGAGGGCCTGGGCTTTGCGCTGGGCGGCGCTCATGCGGATCGCGAACCGTTCCTCCTCGGGGGTGGTGGCGTCGTCGAGGCGCACTTTCTCGAGTGACTCGAGGCGGGCGAGGGCGTTGGTCCGGCCGAGTTTCACGGCGGCATCGAGAAGTTCCATCTCGTGTCCCCTGGCCTCGACGGCGCGGGGGTCGGTGGGAAACTGGGTGTAGAAATCCTTCGCGACCGCGGCGATTTTTTCGGCGGCGGCACCCTGGGATTGCTGGAACGTCTTGATTTCGGCGGGGCTGGGGCGGTTGGTTTCCCAGGAATCGGGCGGCTGCGGAGGGGTGGAGAAAGCCTTTTCGAAATCGACCCAGGCGAGATCAGCGGGGCCGGCCGGGCCGGCGTCGGCGGGCATCACGAAGGGGGCGTTGGGCTTCGCGGGAGCGCCGTCGGCAGCTTTCGAGGAGGCCTGGCGGGTGGAGGACGATGGATTCGGGTCGTTTTTGGACGCGGTACCCTCGGCATTCTTGCCACAACCGGCGACCAGGGTTACGGCGGCCACGAGGGCGAGCGCGGGTTGGAGACAGAGCGAGAGGGCGCCGTCGAGACGGGCGCGAGTGGTGTCATTCATCGGATTTCACGTGTGACGGTGACCATGTGCTGCAGGGTTGCCGCGCACACCGCGAGGTCGTCCGGCGCAAATTGGGCATGAACACTGCGCTGACAACGACGAGGTGCGCAAGCACGGGACAGACGGGACATGAATGCAGGATTGAATCCGGACCGCGACGATTCAACATCGCGGGGCTGCGCGCGAACGTGAAGAACATCGTCTACTTCGATTTGGAAACCCAGAAGTCCGCGGAGGAAGTGGGAGGCTGGCACAAGGTTCGCGACATGCGGATGAGCCTGGGCGTCACGTACAGCACGGCGCGCGGCGGGTATCGGATCTACCCGGAACAACAGGTCGATGCCCTGATCGAGGAACTCCGCCGGGCTGATCTCGTGGTGGGCTTCAACCACATCCGATTCGATTACGAGGTCCTGCACGGGTACACGGTTCTCGACATGTCGCAGATCCCGAGCCTCGATTTGTTGGTCGAGATCCAGAAGATCCTGAACCATCGGCTGACGCTCGATTCGCTGGCCTCGGCGACGTTCGGGGCGGAGAAGACCGCGGATGGCCTGCAGGCGTTGCGGTGGTTTCGGGAGGGGCGGATGTTGGAGATCGGGGAGTACTGCTGCTACGACGTGAAGCTCACGAAGATGGTGCATGAGTTCGGACGTGATCGTCGGCAGTTGTTCTACACCAACCGCAATGGGCAGGTGCTGAACGTTCCGGTTTCGTGGTAGGCCGGGGGGCGGCGTCGGGAGATCG
>CAIMTB010000356.1 GCA_903844265.1 uncultured Verrucomicrobiota bacterium | reverse complement strand
GTCGCGCTCAGCACTCGGTTCCAGATGCCCACGTCGTCGATCTCGCCGTTCCACTGCCGTCCGGTCGAGTCAGGATTCTCTCCGATGAACAGGTGCTTCGTCGGGTTCGACGCCAGCACTGCCGCATTCGTGTTCACGCTGTGCAGCACGCCGTCCAGGTAGAGCGCCGTTCCGAACGACTTCCCGCTGGCGTCCGTCACCGCCACGAACTGGTGCCATGCTCCGTCGTTCACCGCAGGCACGTCATCCGCGCCTTCGCCCACGCCACCCGCATAGGCCAGGTTCCCAGCGCTACCACGCCGTGCGATCCGGTAGCTCGAACCCTCACCCTTCGAGATCAGCGCCTGCCAGTCGTGGTCGAAGCCGCCAACCTTGAACCAACCGGCGATCGACACACTGCCCTTGGCGAAGTCGAGATCCGCAGGGTTGCCCCCGGTGATGTCGATGTACTGGTCCGTGTTCGTCACTCCGCCCACGATCCCGTTCAGCTTGATCGCCTGACCGAAACCATCACGTCCAGCCACGTAGCTGACCGGGCGCGTGCCCTTCGCGGTGCCGTTGTGCACACCGACACCATCGTTCAGGTTCCCGTCGAAGCTCCACGCCGACACCAAGCCAACCGCAAGCCCCGCATTACCCGCAGGTGCCGTGTTGAAGTCCCAATCCGCGATAAGCCCCACACTCGCAGGCAATGCCGTCGGCTTCGTCCCAGCCTTCAGCGCCGCGATGTCCGCAGCCACCAGCGCCTTGGAGTATACCGCAACGTCGTCCACGAGGGCGTGCATGAGTCCGCCGCCGCCGTTGTCGGAACCGATCATGAACTGATTGATGTCGGTCGAGAGTGCCCCGGTGTTGTCGCCTTCCAGGAACAACTGCCCATCCACCCAGATCTGCTTGTGGTCGGCCTTCTTGGTGAAGACGTAGGAACGCCATTCGTTCCACCAGGTGACATCGCCCGAGTATCCGGGGAACGTGTCGATGCCCGCGTTGATCCGCTGGGTGGCGCCATCGCAGCAGCCCGCGGTGTCGAAGTAGATGTTGGCATTGCTCCAAGGCGTATGCGCCTGGAACACGCGACTTTGGCTCGGCGAGGAGAACCAGAACGCGGACGAATCCGCGATGTCGTACTTCTTGATCCACAGGGAAACGCTCAGCTCGTTCGCTGCCGTTGCTGCGTTCACCGCGGCCAGGAAGCCGGCGTCCACGACCTGCAGAGGCCCGCCCTTGGAGGTCAGGTCGACAGCGATATCTCCAACCGTGCCGGAGGCGCCGCCCTTGTCCGCGGTCTGCACCGCGCTGCCGAGGACCAACGCATTGTAGCCCTTGACCGCGTCCTTGACCGGCCCGCTGTACGCGGAGGTCTCGAACGTCCAATCCAGTGTCGCCGCCTTGGCGCCCGGATCCGAGTAGCCCAGAGAAACAATGTGCTTGGTCTTGCTGGCGAGCAGGCTTGAGGGCGTGTAGACGATCGTGGCCAGGGTTCCGTCCTTGGTGAACGTATGCGCCACGATGTTGCCGTCGATCTTCAAGGTGACATTGGTCGAGGCCCACGGTGTTTTCCCGTCAGCATGGACGATGGTCACCGAGGTGACAGGTGACACCTTGGTGGCATTGGGGGCGGGAGTCTGGGTCAGGAACAGGCCTTCAGCGGGAGCCGGCAGATCGACGGCGGAGGAGAGGTACTTGCCGGCGATGGGCTTCAGGGATCCGGCAGGCGTGGTGTCCGTGCTCTTGCGCCAGGCCACCTGGCCGTAGTCGCCGCCGCCGCCTTCTTTGTAGGCGAGGCGGGCGAAGTACTTGGTACCAGCCTTCAGCGCGATCGGCTCCGAGGTGCGCGGGCTGTCGGGCTCGGTGAAGTTGTTGCAGCAGCCGGTTTCTTCGGCGACCTGCTGGAGGTTTGCCTCCTTGTCGTCCGTGCTCAGGAAGAACTGGGACGAGTCATCGCTGTAGAGGAAGAACCGGTAGTCTCCGGCTTCTGCGGGCGTGATATAGCCTTCGATGGTCGCGCCGTAGTTCTCGTGGGAATCATCCGGGAATGCGTCGCGGCTGTTGAAGGAGAAGGTTCCGAGCACCAGATCCGGAGTGGCCGGATAGCGGGGGTCGCTGTAGAGGTTGTCGACCGGTGCTGCCCCACTGATGTTGCCCCAGTAGGAGAACTTGAGCATGCCGGACTTCGTCAGGATGTAGGAATAGAAGCTCGACGCGCTGTTCGCGGCGATGGTCCATCCGTTCACGTCCTTCACGTTGCTGACCTTCAAGGTGTAGGCCGTGGCACCGGGAGTCTGCTTGGCGGTGGTCAGGGTCACGACCGAGCCCTTGCTCAGGCTGGCCGCACTGACGGCGAGCGCGGGGGTGATCGTGTAGTTGGCCACGTTGGTGGCGGTCGCTGCGTCGAGCGGCTTGGAGAAGGTCACGATCACCGTGTCGAACGAGGCCGTCACCTTTGTGGAAAGGATGGTCGGCTTGGCCACGTCACGCGGATTCAGACCCAGCTTGTACTCGTCCAGATTGGAAATCCCGTTGCCGTTGGCGTCCTTGGCGGCGTCGCTGGCGTCGTTCGGATTCAGGCCATACTGGTTTTCCCAGTCGTCCGGCATGCCGTCCTTGTCGGTATCCGCAGGTCCTGAGCCCAGCAGGGAACTCAGTGGCGTGCCGGCGCCCTTGTTGTACAGCAGCGTCACCTCGGCCTCAGTCAGAACGCGGTCCCAGACGGCGACGTCATCGATCTCGCCGCTCCAGTTACGTCCAGCCGAGTCCGGATTTCCACCGATCATCATGCGCTTGCCGTTGGCCGCCAGAGCGGGGGCCGAGGCGTTCATGGTGTACTGGACACCATCGATATACAGCGCGGTGCCGAAATTGACGGCATCGACGTCGCTGATCGCCACGAACTGATGCCACTGGCCGTCGTCCACGGCGCCGCCCGCAGGGCCTTCGCCAACGCCGCCGGCCTGGGCCATGCCAGTTTCGCCGCCGCGACGAGCCACGCGCCAGCTGGTGCCTTCACCCTTGGCGACCAGTGCCTGCCACTGCTTATCAAAAGTCCCGACCTTGAACCAGCCGGCAATCGACATGCTCCCGCCTGTAAACGCCATGTCGTCAGGCTCGCCCCCGGTGATCTCGACGTATTGGTCCGTGCCATCCAGCACGAGTGCCTGTCCAAAGCCGCCTTTGCCCGCGACGTACGCGACTGGTGCAGAGCCGGTCTCGGTGCCGTCGTATATGCCAACCGAGTCCTTGGCGCTCTTGGTGTCGAAGTTCCAGTAGGCCTTCAGGCCCGTTTTGATGTCCGCGGCCTGAGTCTGGAGCCCGAGCCCCAGCAAGACCAGAACCGTGGCGAAGGCACCCTGCCCCCTCCTGCGTACCGCCTCCGTCGAGCAGTTATTGTCTAACATATTTGCTGTGTTTACTAGTTTCTGGCGGTCCACGCCACACCACACAAGCCGAACATGTCCCATGAGGCGTCGAAGCAACCTTTTTGGGACCAAATCAGCTAGGCGAATTCCCGAATATCGTGAGGCGCACAGCAAGATGTCAAGAAATCGGTGATGCGAAGCAGGATCTTGCTCCCATGCAGTGGGCGCTTGACCCGGTCCGGGCAACCCCCGACGTTTTGGCGATCGACCGAGGCACCGCGCCCTGAACATGGCCAAAGCACCCCCATTCCCAGACGGTTCACAGCGAGACCGCACGAGCAGGGGACCTCGCTTCAGGGGTCTGGCCGTCGGCTCCCAGCCTCTCAGGAGGGCCGTTTTCGGTGCGGTATTGGCGTTCTTGTGGCCGTGCTCCGGGGAGCCCTCTCCGGGACCGGCGTCGGCCACGGCTTCCGCTCCAACAGGCCAGGGGGTTGCAGCGACAGGGACAACGGGGGATGTACGGGCAACCGCAGCCGCCATCGGTCCTTCCGCGTCGACGAAGCCTGGACCCGCCATGGCCGACGCGGGCGCGATCAAGCGCGAGGCGGTGGTTTTGGCGAGGCTCGTGGCGGAGGCGTATCCCGAGGACGCCCTGACCTACGCGCTGCTGGGGTCGGCGTACTACAACACGGGCCAGTCCGAGGAAGCGACGAGGCAACTCCGGCGATGCCTCGAATTGAGCCCGCACCAGGCGGAGGCGTACGCGATACTGGCCCTCATCGCGTACGAGAAGGGCGAACTGGAGGAGACAGTCCGCCTTTGCCAGGAAGCGCTCAAGAACGGCCCGCCGGGCGCGGAAGTCCTGAATCGCCTCGGGCGGGCTCAAATGGATCTCGGCCAGGCCGAGGCCGCGATTCCCACCCTTCGACGCGCGGCGGATCTCCCAAAGCCCGTCAGTGAGAGTGCGTACCTTCTGGGCCAGGCGTACCTGCAGTCCGGGGATCCCGCCGCCGCGAAGGAGAGTTTTCTTCGGGCGACCACCTTGTTGCCGGACCATACCCAGGGGTTTTTCGGCCTTTACACCGCATGCCTGAGGCTCGGCCAGACCAACGAGTCGGCGCGGTACCGGGAGCAGTTCCAGAAACTCGAGGCCATCGACCGGAAGACCCTGAGCGACCAAGGCGCGCAGGAGGAAGGACTCACCGGGATCAACCAAGTCCGCACGACGGTCGCGCGGACCTTCTTCGGCGCGGCCCAGTTGCATCAATCCCACGGACAGTCCGCAAAAGCATCGGAACTGTTCATCAAGTGCGCCGTGCTTGATCCGGATAGCCTGACCTACCGCTCGGCGCTCGAGTCCGTGCATGTGCAGTCCAAGGCGCCGGCCGACGGCATCGCAGCCTTCGAGCAGCTGATCAGGCAGGAACCGGACAACGGGCTGAACTATTATTTTCTCGCCCGGTTTCATTCACGGCTCGAGCACCCGGAAGCCGCCGAACGCTGTTATCAACGGGTGGGCGAGCTCATTCCCGACTGGCCGGAGAGTTATCGGGCCCTGGCGGATCTCTACCTTCGGACCGGGCGCAAACTCCCTCAGGCCAAGCAACTCGCGCTGAGGGTTGTCGAAATGGATCCAACGGCGTCTCATTTCTTTCTCCTGGCCGTGGCGTGCATGAGAAACGGTGACCGCCCGGGGGCGCTGGATGCCGGAGGCCGGGCCGCCTCTCTCAGTCCCGGGGAGACCAAATACAGACAATTCCTTGAGCGGCTGAATCAGACGCCCCAGACCGCGAAGTAAGACAGTCAGGCTCTCCATGATCCGTAAAGGTAGGGCGGGCGGTCCCT
>CAIMTB010000355.1 GCA_903844265.1 uncultured Verrucomicrobiota bacterium | reverse complement strand
GGTAATCCGCGTGAAGGTGCCGTCGCCACGGTTGTGATAAAGAAAGCTGACCACCGGCTTGCTGTTGCCGCCCGGGCCACCCTCAGGGCTCTCCACGGGCACGAAGAGATCGAGCCAGCCGTCGCCGTCGTAATCGCCCCAGACCCCGCCCGAGGCGTCGGCCGTGGTCACGAGCGAGTCGAACGCCGTGACGATCTTGACGAACCCGCCGGGGCCGGCGTTCCGATAGAGCCCGCCCCCGGTGCCGCCCACCACCAGGAGGTCGAGTCGACCATCGCCGTCGTAGTCCACCCACGAGGCGGACTCAGTGGCCAAGGTCGCTCCCGGGCCGGTCAGGATCCGGGCGAACGTGGGATCGACGTCGAGGGTCGCGGCGTTGCTGGTGGTCGCGCCGGTGGGGTCCGAGACGACGACTGAATACTCGCCGGCCTGGGAAGGGACGGCGTTGGTGAGCGTCAGGACGCGGTTGGTGGCGCCCGCGATCGGTTCAAGTCCGAACCGCCACTGGAACGTCATCGCCTCCTCGCTCGTGGCCAGAACGGTAAAGGTGACGTTGTCACCCAGGCTGACGAAGCGGGGGATGGGTTGCTTGGTAAGGGTCGGTCCCGCCTGGGCGGAAGGCGGGTTCATGAGGAGCGCGAGCGTGGCGAAGAGGATGAGGGCTGCGGATCTGGAGGTCATGAGAGGGCGGGCTTTCAAGGAATGAGATAGGAATTGGGCGGTAGGGCGCGCACTCCGCTGCGCGCCGCCGTGTGCTGGCAAATGCGCGGCGGGCAAGGGACTGCCCGCCCTACCTTCACGGTTCATGGTGAGCAGCGTTTTCCAAAGATTGGACACGCATTGGGACCATGAACCGGAGCATTCATGGAGGGTCGCGCTCCGTCGCGACCGCAGGACAGGCGACCGGCCGGCGGCGCCGAGGGACCGGCGCCCTCCATCCAAGGCACGGTTCATGGGTAGCGGTTTGGGAGTAGGGCCGGGGGGCAGCACGGTGGATGTCTCAGTGTGGGGCATCATCCCTTGAACCGGTGGCCGGGTTGATCCTTTCCGGAAATCTTTCCTGCATCGGCGATTTCGAGATTCTTTCCCGAAAGAACGCGGGAACTTCGCGGTTAAAGCTGCAGGATGACCGCTGTCATGTCCGGACGCGAAACGCCCTCGATGCGAACCCGCCCGAGCCTGGTCGCCGGCCTGCAAGCCGGGGACGAGGACCGCTGGCACGAGTTCTTCCGGTTGTACGGGCCCGTGATCCGGGCCTTCGCGCTGAAGGCTGGCCTGACCGAGACGGAAGCCGACGAGGTGCAGCAGGAGACCTGCATCGGCGTGGCGCGCAACGTGGAGGAATACCGCTACGACCCGTCGAAGTGCCGCTTCAAGACCTGGCTCCTGAACCTGGCGTCATGGCGGGTGAAGAACCAGTTCGAGAAACGCCGCCGCTGGGATTCGCGGATGAGCCCGGCCGAGGCGACGCCCGCCTCGATGCCCCCGCCGGAAACGGCCTCGTGCGCCGCCACGGACGACCTCGGGGCGATCTGGGACGCGGAGTGGCGCGGCACCCTTCTGCGGGCGGCGCTCGATCGGGTCAGGCCCGCCTTCAGTGCGACCCAGTTCCAGATCTTCGACCTGAACGTGCTCAAGGAATGGCCGGCGCGCGACGTGGCAAAATCCCTGGGCATCACGCTGGCGAGCGTCTACCTCGCCAAGCACCGGGTTTCAGCGGCGATCCGGAAGGAGATCGCGCGGGTCGAACGGCAGACGGAGCGGGACGCTTCCTCCTGCCGTTGACTCCCCCTGCACCCTGTGGACCGGGATCGCACCGGTGACGGGGGTCCTCAGTGCTCCGGCGGAAACTCGCACGGAACCGCCTGCCGTCCGTGGCGGCGATAGACCGTGAAATCGTTGCGATCGACGGTCCAGACCTTGCTCGAAGGGAGAAGTTGGCTCATTCGAACCACGCACGCATCGGCAAGGTCCATCGGACGGTCAGCGTACTTGGTGACGAGTGCCAGGACCTTCGGCAACTCCCCGGCAAGGTCGAATCCCAGGATCAGGTCGGCGCGCGCCACCAACTTCAACACCGGCCTTGGGTCGGGGAAAAAACTGCACGCCTCGGCCAGGACCGCGTCGCAGGTGTGAAACGGACTGTGCCGACGGAAGGCATCGGCCGCCCAGGCGTGGTACGGATCGTCGGCGGCGAGGAGCGCGACGATCAGACCCGTGTCAGCGATGGGTTTCACGTTGGGCACGGGAACGCTGCCGGAGTTGCTCCCGCACGCGCGGGTTCGTCGCGGCTGGCCCCCCGAGGCGGAACGCACCGACGAGGTCCTCGGAGGCGAACCGGCCTCGAACAGTGGCCTCAGGCCTTTCAAGGTCCTGCTGGATAAGGCCGCGCACATAGCCCGCCCGATCCAAGCCCAAACGCGCCGCCCTGGCCTCGGCCCGGCTCAGCAACTCCGGATCAATTCTCACGGTGAGCACCTGTGACATACGCTGGTGAATACAGTTCCGTGCACTTCGTGTAAAGAGCTGGCGGAGGAGTCGGAACAGGACTTCCTCAAGCGCCCGAGTGCCGCTTCGTCCTCCAGCTCCGCCGCGAGCTTGTTGAGCTTCCGCGGATCGACCCCCGGAAGCCACCCGCCCCGGTGCGGTTTGACCACAAAGGCGGTCTGGTTTCCCTGTGCGGATTCCAACCCCAGGCCTATTGAGATAGGGGTCAAACATTGACTGTTGACATTTCAACCTTGGGCCATCACGTGGCGCCCGCCTCCGGGCGCCTGAGGCAGTGAATCAGCCACCTTGGCGGCACCAGCGTCCTTGAGACGCTTCGATCCAAATGTCGACTGTCAATGTTTGACCCCATCGTTTTCTAAGTTCCGTCTTTGTGTTTTGTTTGTTTTCTGGGTCCTGTTGGCTACCGCGAAAGGTCGGGCTTCAAAGGGAATTTCCATTCCGTCATGCCGTTGCAGAGTGTTTCGTTTGCTTTGATTTACCGAAGCACCGTGCGGTAAAAGCGCGATCCCTGACTCGCCGCACGGGGGTCCGTGAACTCCAGCGGGCCGGTGAGATTGGTCACGGTGGTGAGGGGCGACCATTGCTGCAGGTCGTTGGACGCCTGCACGTCGAAGACCATACTCCTCCAGGACTGAATGCGAACAACCCCTGCTCCCAGCGCCTGGAGCCGCGTCGGCTCTTGGACAGTAAGGAGCTGTCGGGGTGCCACGTCGTGTAACTCCTGGACGATGCCCGAGGGCCATTCGATGCGGAGCGTGTCGATGATCGTCGCGTCCCCCAGCCCGAAGTGGGCGTCGAGGCTTCCGCCAGACGTTCCATCGCCGCCGTCGATCTGGCGCAGCTGCCAGCGAGATTGGCCCGCGAGGGTCGCGTGGATCCTGACTTTCGCGCCCAGGCCGGCCCGGTTCGAGGCGGTGCCGACGCACTTGATCCGGATCCAGGCATTGCTGTTCCCGTTGTTCCGGTAGAGAAAGTTGCTCTGCGCACCGGCGTTACCGCTGTTGGCCACGAACAGATCGAGAAAGCCATCGTTGTCGTAGTCGCCCCAGCCGACGCCGAACGAATACCCGCCGTCGTTGACCGGGCTGCCGGTGGTGATCTTGCGAAACGTGCCGTCGCCGTTGTTGTGGTAAAGCAGGTTGTCCTCGGGCCCGGACCAACCGTTCACCACGACCATATCGAGGAAACCGTCATTGTCGTAATCGCCCCAGGCGCAAGCCGTGGATCCCTTCTGGTCAGTGACAATGGAACCCGACGTGATCCTCTGAAAGGTGCCGTCTCCCTTGTTTCGGTAGAGCCGGTTGCCCCCACCTTCGAAATTCGTCACGAAGAGATCCAGATACCCGTCGTTGTCATAGTCCCCCCAGGCAACCCCATCCGAGGTATCGCCATCGGACGAAGGCACGCGGCCGGTGACGCCGATGAAGGCGCCGTGTCCGTCATTGCGAAAGAGGCGGTTCCCACCGCCGTAGCCCGCCACGAAGACATCGATCCATCCGTCGTTGTTGTAGTCCGCCCAGGCGCAGTCGATCGACATCGTGCCGAAGTTGACCAGCGGATCCCCGACGACCTTCGTGAAATGCCCATCTGGGTTGTTTCGATACAGCACGACCTTGCGGGCCCAGTCCACCACCAGAAGGTCCAACAACCCGTCGTTATTGAAGTCACCCCACGAGCCCCCGTGAGAGTTCGCCTTGGCGCTCGCCAACTCGCCCACGGATCCCGCCGTCGCTCGCGAAAATGTTCCGTCACCGTTGTTGTGGTAGAGAGCGTTCGCTTCCAGATGACCCGAGCCCCCGTTGATGGTGACCACGTCGAGAAACCCGTCATTATCATAATCGCCCCACGCGCAACGCTGCGTGTGCTCGGTATCGGTTGCGATCGGCGAAGCCTTGATCCGGGAGAAGGTCCCGTCCCGGTTGTTGTGATAGAGAAAATTCCCTAGAATCCCCGCATCGCCGGAGTTCGCAACCAGCAGATCGACGAAGCCGTCGTTGTCGTAGTCGCCCCAGGAGCTGGCATCGAAGTTTCCGCGATCAGTCACAATCTCGCCAGTCATGATCTTGGTAAACGTGGGATCGACGGTGAGCGTGGCCACGCGACTGGTGGAAGAGAGTCCTGCGCCATCAGCAATCACGGCCGAATACTCACCCGCCGCCATGGGCAGGACATGGGTCAACAGGAGCGAGTTTGTCACAGCTCCATTGATCGCCTCACCCTTGAACCGCCATTGATAGGTCAGCGGC
>CAIMTB010000354.1 GCA_903844265.1 uncultured Verrucomicrobiota bacterium | reverse complement strand
TCCAACCAACAACAACTGGGCAGCACCCTCTGGGATATCGCCGACAAACTCCGTGGCTCGATGAACGCGGACGATTTCCGCGACTACATGCTCTCCTTCCTCTTCCTGCGCTACCTCTCCGACAACTACGAGGCCGCCGCCAGAAAGGAACTGGGCAAAGATTACCCCGCCATTCCCGCGGGCGACTCCCGCGTGCCTTTGGCCCTCTGGTATGCCAACAACAAGGCGGACGTTCCGGAATTCGAAAAGCAGATGCGCCGCAAGGTGCACTACGTTATCCAACCCAAGCACCTCTGGAGCAGCATCGCCAGTCTGGCCCGGACCCAAAGCGGCGACCTCCTCAGCACCCTCCAGGACGGTTTCAAATACATCGAAACCGAATCGTTCGAAAGCACCTTCCAGGGGCTCTTCTCCGAGATCAACCTCGGCTCGGACAAACTCGGCAGAACCTACACCGACCGCAACACCAAGCTCTGCGGCATCATCCAGAAGATCGCCGAGGGTTTGGCCGAGTTTTCCACCGACATTGACGCCCTGGGCGACGCCTATGAATACCTGATCGGCCAGTTCGCCGCCGGGTCTGGCAAGAAGGCGGGGGAGTTCTACACCCCGCAACAGATTTCCGACATCCTCTCCGCCATCGTCACCCTCGACAGCCAGGAACCCAAAACCGGCCCCCGGAAGCGCCTCGATAGCGTTCTGGACTTCGCCTGCGGCTCCGGCTCCCTCCTCCTGAACATCCGCAAGCGGATCAACAAGGCAGGCGGAACGATCGGCAAAATCTTCGGCCAGGAAAACAACATCACCACCTACAACCTCGCCCGCATGAACATGCTCCTGCACGGGGTGAAGGATTCCGAGTTCGAGATTTACCACGGCGACACCCTGCTCAACGAATGGGACATCCTCCGCGAGTTGAACCCCGCGAAGAAGCCGACCTTCGACGCCGTCGTCGCAAATCCCCCCTTCAGCCTCCGCTGGGAGCCCACCGACGCCCTGGCCGACGACGTGCGCTTCAAAAGCCACGGCCTCGCCCCCAAATCCGCCGCCGATTTCGCCTTCCTGCTGCACGGCTTCCACTTCCTCAAGGAACAAGGCGTCATGGCCATCATCCTGCCCCACGGCGTGCTCTTCCGGGGCGGTGCCGAGGAACGCATCCGCACCAAGCTGCTCAAGGACGGCCACATCGACACCGTCATCGGCCTGCCCGCGAACCTCTTCTACTCCACCGGCATCCCCGTCTGCATCCTCGTCCTCAAGAAGTGCAAGAAGCCGGACGACGTGCTCTTCATCAACGCCGCCGAGCACTTCGAGAAGGGCAAACGCCAGAACCGCCTTCTCGACGGGCACATCGCCAAAATCGTCGAGACCTACCAGTTCCGGAAAGAGGAGGAACGATACTCCAGGCGCGTCTCCATGGACGAAATCGCCAGGAACGACTTCAACCTCAACATCTCCCGCTACATCAGCACCGCCGTCCAGGAGGATGAGATCGACCTGGCAGCGACTCATGGCCAGTTGGGGCAAATAGAGAGCGCGATCCAGAAGGCAAAGACCAAACACAACGAATTCCTGAAAGAACTCGGACTGCCCCCATTGCCCTGACCGGAGCCCAATCCCAATATCCCGCGCGACGACACGAATCTCCTCGAACTTGTGACGGATCCACCTTTCTTCCCCCTTCGTGGCTTCGTGGCTTCGTGTGAGCGAACTCCGCAGCAAAGACCCGGGAACCCTTATTATGGGTTGCCCAAAGTCAATCGATTTGTC
>CAIMTB010000353.1 GCA_903844265.1 uncultured Verrucomicrobiota bacterium | reverse complement strand
CTCGCCGTCCCCAAAAAAATCGCCGTCTGGTTCGTCGGCGCGAAAAAAACCTCCAGCCTCCACTGGTTTCAGGACCAGCTGCTGCAGGTGCAGCCATCTAACGAGCGTCAGCGCATTGAGTTAAGCGTTCTTTTTTCGGACACGCCGGATGATTTGCCCCGGGTACTGGCCGAGCGACAGGTCGACGGCGTGATTATCCAGGGCATGGAGCCTTCGGCGAGCTGCATGCAAAAACTCGGGACCCTGCCGCATGTGTGGTTCATGACGCGGCGCACGCCCACCTATGACGGTGATTACGTCGAGCCGGACAACGACTTAAATGGACGGATCGCCGCCGATTTTCTGCACGGACACGGCCATAAGACGCTGGCGGTCATCTCGACGGATCCGGCCTACAGCGCGGTCGCCTGGCGGGTAAAGTCGTTCGGCGAACGGGCCAAGGAACTCGGGCTGACCGTGCACACCATTCTTGGAAAGAGCCGGCCCGGCACCAGTTTCCTCGAGATCGCCCCGCTCCACGAGGAAAGCGACACCCTGGTCCGCCGGATGATGCAGGCGACGCCCCGGCCGACCGGCCTGTACATGCCGGTCGATCATTTCTGCGGGTCGCTCTTCCGCTCCATGCGCCAGGCCGGGCTGAAGTCCGAGCGCGATTTTCAGGCCGTGCTCGGGAACTATAACCCGGTCATCTACCACAACCTTGACCACCACCCCGCCGTCCTCGACATCAACCTGCCCACCCTCGTCCGGAAGGTCGTCGACCACGTGCTCTGGCGCATCGAGAATCCCACCACCATCGGCCGGGTCGGTATCAACGTCGCACCCACCCTCGTGACCATGACTCCGTCGAAGCAGTTAATCGCCTGAAAATTCATTTCAGGCTGAAAAGACGCTCTTGCTAAAGTGCCCGGGAATCTCTTCCCTACGGCCCAGATTCTGCCCCCCCCCTGAATCGGCTTAGCCGTCGGCTGTTCTTTACCTCTTTTTCGCTTTCCCGACTTTTGGTTCCGCTCACGCGGACTCAAAACCGGAAACTACAAACCACCCCCACACGAATGAAATCAGAAATCAGCTATCCAATGCACAGCACCAGTAAGTATCTGGTCGCCTGTTTGGCTGCCTTGGTTGTTGTTTTGGCTCCGATCACGCGAGCCCAAGACACGGCCAAAGCGACTGCGGCCCCGAAGGCCGCGGCCCTCGCAACCGACGAAGAGGTCCAGGTCCTCTCACCCTTCCAGGTGACCAGCGACAAGGACTACGGTTACCTCAAGACCAACGCCGCCACCGCGACGAAGATCGGCATGGAGATTCAGAAAGTGCCGCTCAACATCTCGGTCGTCTCGCGTGAGTTCCTCGATGACACCAACGCCCGCTCGCTGACCGATCTGTTCCGTTACACTTCGGCCTCCACGGGTGACAATCGTTTCGCCATGCGCGTCCCGGCCAACGAAGCGACCCCCCAGGGTGCCTTCACGATGCGCGGTTTCCAGGTCAATAACATGATGCGCGACGGTATCTTCCGTTACACCGCGTACAGCTTCGACTCCGTCGAGCGCGTGGAAATCGTCAAGGGTCCCGCGTCCGTGTTCTTCGGCCAGGGCTATCCCGGTGGCGTTATCAACTACATCTCGAAGCGCGCGACGTTCGCGAAGCTCCCGACGACGTTCACCTACATGATCGACGACAACGGTGGCGACAAGTTCAAGTTCGACCAGAACACCGTGCTGTCCAAGAAGGCCGCCTTCCGCGTGGTCGGCGCCTGGGAAGACACCGTCGGCCAGTACGCCTTCGAGTACAAGAAGGGCTTCAACATCACGCCGTCGGTCACGCTCCTGCCGTTCGACAGCGGCAAGATCAAGGTCAACCTCGACTTCGAGTACCTGCACGAGCGTTTCAACTACAACGACTACGGCTGGATCTACAGCGACTTCGCGGGCTGGAAGGACGCCGCCAAGAACGGCACCTACGGTTCCTCCACGGCTACGCTCGCCAACACGATCGTCGCCAGCGCGGGCAACCTTAACCTCGTCAACGCGAACAATCCCCTCGGTGGCAACATCATCCAGGCGACGACCACGCCGACGCTGGCCTACGCGACCTACATCAACAACAAGCGGCTCGCGGCCGGCGGCAACATCAACATGCCCGCCTACACCAGCGTCGAGCGCGGCGGTTATTACACCGACAAGAGCGGCAACTTCATCCACGACGAGCACCTCAACGCCACCAGCCGTGGCTCGTGGTCGGACAACGAGGTGAAGGTCATGACCTCCTCGCTGGAGTTCACGCCGTTCGAGTGGCTCAGCGGCCGCGCCGCCTGGGTCCGCGACGTCTCGAACTTCAACAACTACGGCAACAGCGCCGTCACGACCCCCTATGCGGACGGCGTGCACTACAACGTCGGCCTCAGCGCCGGCGGCTCCGGCTACTACCGCGAGACGAAGACGGCCCTCATCGACTTGGTCTTCAAGTACGACCTCTCCTGGCTCAAGAGCAAGGTGCTCGTGGGTGCGCAGAAGTCCGACTGGCGCCAGCTCTACCTCGGCAAGGCCGGCG
>CAIMTB010000352.1 GCA_903844265.1 uncultured Verrucomicrobiota bacterium | reverse complement strand
TCGAACGGTGGCGGCAGGCGGCGCGTGCCATCCAACAACTGGTAGCTCTCCTGGACGTCGCACCGCAGCACCAAACCGCTGGCCAGACTGCCCGTGCGATGGGTTACGTTGAGCGTGGCCCGCGCCGTCACCAGTCCGGGCACGGTACTCGCCGGACTGGCCGCCGGATCCACGGTTCCCCCCGCCGTCAACTGGCCCAAGTCCACCGTAGTGGTCGTGGCGGGCGCCAGCGGCTGCCCGATCTCTGGCGCGGGCGCGGGAGTGGCTCCAGTGTCGCCCACCACCACGGCATAGGCGCCGCCGCTCGAGAGGGAAAACGCCAGAGCCGACACCCCATTCCCATGGGTGACGCCCAATGCGTCCCACCGCAGCGTCGAAACATTCCATTTCGCCAACACTGCGTTTTCGTTCGTACGAACCGGTCCCCACGGCGCGAGTTGGGCCACCGCTGGCGCCGAGGGCTCCGCCCCCAGTTCCAACCAGAAGGCCTGCATGGGGCTCCAGCCCGCGGGCAGCAATCCTGGCAGGGACTGACCCTCCAGCGGGGTCAGACGGAGCGGCGTGTCCTGTGTGAAAGCACCCGGATCGAAGCGCACACGGATCGTGGAGGATGCGTTGGATACCGTGCCACCGAAGAGCGCTGAAACGAACGTTGGATTCTCGACGCGTTGGGTCAGTCGCGGGTTGGCGAGGACCGTGATTCCGCCTGCGTCCAACGTCTGCTCCCGCCATACGGGCAGATAGCCGGGCGCCGTAAAGTGAAGCCGGTTAAGCCCGGCACCCTGGCCCACGCTCGCCAGGCCAAAGGCCTCGGTTTGGATGTTGGCGGTTCCGTCAGGTCCCGTCACCTCGACCGTAACGCCGCCCAGCGGTTGCCCCAGCTGGTTTAAAGTGCGCACCGTGGCCAGGGCCGCGGCGCTGGAACCTCGGGCATAAACTCGAGCTTTTACCTGCGGGGCAGCGTTCTTTACACCCAGCGCCAGGGTCCGCTTCGACAGGACGCCGCGGGTGCCTAGCATCCCCTTCTCCGCCAACTCCGGGCTGAGGTCGACATAGCCCCGCGGCGGCTGGTCGTCCGTGACCCCATCCGGACGCAACAGGCCTGACGTCCCGCCAAGGGCCTCCAATTCGACGATAAGCGGTCCAAAGATCGTTTGGTCTGAGCGGTTGCTGACAAGGACGTCAACATTCCACTCGTTAAGGGCGCGGTTGAGTCGCAGCGATTGAAGCGTGACCGTGGTGTTGGTGGTCAACTCCTGCAGCATGACATTCTTGCCCGAGCTGGAGAAAAGTTTCTCCTGTGCTTCAGACAATGTAAGGCTGCCCATCAAGGCTAGGCCTAAAACAAGCGTGTTAGGATCGCTTCTTTACCCGAATGGCCTAAACCGGGATCGCCGATGGGAATAGCCCACCTATTGTGGTGTCCGTGGGTCAATATGACTCTCCTTTTTGTACCAATTCCTTAGTCTGCCTTTGTTTACCCACTTTTGCTCGATTTCAGAAGACACTACTCCTGGGGCCGCTTCTATCAGCTACGCTTCTCGCTTTACCCCATTTCCAATCCCATGACTCGCTCGAACGTGGCGAATAGGTCTTTAATCCAGGCGTTGTAAGTCAGGATCCGCC
>CAIMTB010000351.1 GCA_903844265.1 uncultured Verrucomicrobiota bacterium | reverse complement strand
GTCCAGGGACGGTACCTTCTGACAGGCGTCCCTTCCGGCGACCAGGTCCTGCGCTTCTCGAAGTCTGGCTTCGCCGCGGTCGTCGTCCCGGACGCCCGGGTGCTTCCGGGGCAGACGACCACCGTGAACGGCAACCTCCGCCCCGAGTTTTATGAGATGGAGGAGTACGAAGTCACCGCGGAAGAGTTTACCGAGCAGACCGAGAAGATCCAGATCGAGCGCCAGAAGTCGTCCGCGATGATGGAAGCCCTGGGTTCTGACTTTCTGTCCCGTGTGGGGGCCGCGAACGCAGCCGAGTCGATCTCCAAGGTGGCGGGGGCGACCATCGTGGAGGGCAAATCCGCGGTGGTCCGGGGCTTGAACGATCGTTACATCACCACCACGCTCAACGGGGCCAGCATCCCTTCAGCCGATCCCTACCGGCAGTCCGCGTCGCTCGATCTCTTCCCCTCCCAGGTCATCGATCAGGTCGTCGTCGCCAAGACCTTCACTCCGGACCAACCCGGGACCTACACGGGAGGCGGGATCGACATCATCACGAAGTCGTTCCCGGAAAAGCCGTTCGTATCGCTGGTCCTGGGAACCTCGTACAATCCCCAGGCCAACCTGAACGACCGGTTTCTGACGTACGACGGGGGAGGACTCGACTGGGCCGGGACGGATGACGGCACGCGCGCGCTCCCTCCCGGAGTCGCCGCCCAGGCTCCGATCCACCCGCCTCCGCCCGGAGCCTTGCCGTCTCCGCTGGTCGGAAATGTTGCCAGCAACAACCCGGCGCGTCCGGGGCAGTACACGTTGGACAGCGTGAGCCGCGAACTGGGTGTTGCGGAGTTCGCGTCCCACCGTGAGACGTCCCCGCTGAACCAGAGCTTTTCGGCGGCTGGTGGAGGCTCGGGCCGGGTGTTCGAGGGGAAGTGGGGCTATTTCGCCGGCGTGAGTTACCGACACGACTATTCGTTCTACGAGGATGGGATCGCCCGACGCTATCAGCAGGGGACGCAGCTCAAGAGTGACTATCGGGATGCCCGGGCCCTGAGCGTCGTGAACTGGTCGGGCATGGTGAACCTGGCCTATCAGCCCGTCGAAAACCACGAGCTTGGGTTCACCTTCTTCTACAACCAGAACGGGACCGATGACACCCGCATCCAGGACGGCGGGTTCGAGAACTCGGATCCCTCCGCTGTGTTCAGGAAGTTCAACCTCTATTTCACTGAACGGAATCTCAACACCTACCAACTGAAAGGGGAGCATCGGATTCCCGAGGCCGCCGACCTGAAGTTCGACTGGCTCGTGGCCCTCACCGGGACAAGTCAGGACGAGCCTGGGGCGAGGTTCTTCAACGATTACACCCGGGGAGCCGGCTACAACACCGGGAACCCGGCGCCCAGCCCGAGCGATCCGACGCGGTACTATCGGACGCTGGAGGAAGACAATCAGAACGCGAAGCTGGATTGGACCCTCCCTCTTCCAAGTTGGACCGCGAAAGAGGGAGCTCTCAGGTTCGGGCTGTTCGATAGCCTTTCCGGGAGGAGCTTTTCGGACCGCGGCTTTTACTACCCGGGAGGAGGCAGCTATCAGAGCGATCCCAACCTCTTCCTCGATCCCGCCACTCTCGGCGCCCATCCGACCACCAATGCCCAGGGTCGGGTCAACTTCCATTGGGGAAAGTATGTCCAGGTCTTCGACAGTCTCTACGATTGTACCCGCGACATCCCTGCGACCTATCTCATGCTGGAGGTGCCCATCGTCGACCGGCTTCGAATCGTGGGTGGCGCGCGATGTGAGGCCACGGATCTGGAGGTCCGATCCGAGAGCTACGTTCAGAGCAGTATCACCGGCAAGTTCGCCAACAGCGCCCGGATCAACCAGACGGACTGGCTGCCCGCGGTCGGGCTGATCTATGAGGTGCGGTCCAACATGAACGTCCGGCTGAATTACAGTCAGACCGTCGCCCGTCCCAGCTTCCGCGAGCTGGCTTCCTACTACGCCTACGATCCCTTGATCGATGAGTACGTCCAGGGCAACCCCCAGTTGGCGATGAGTTCCATCGAGAACTATGACCTGCGGTGGGAGTGGTTCCGGAAATCTGGCGAGATGCTCAGCGTCAGCCTGTTCTACAAGGAGCTCCGCGACGCCATCGAGCGCGGAGATCTTACGACCTACGGCGATGTCATCACCTACCTCAATCGCGAGAAGGCCCAGTTGTTCGGGATCGAGTTGGAGGCCCGTAAGAGCCTGGGGGATTGGGCGGGATCCCTGAGCCCATTCAGCGTTGGTGGAAACCTTTCTTACGTCATGTCGGAGGTCGAGTTGACGGCGGAGGAGCTCTTCGCCGTGCGCAGCTTCCTGCCCGGTGCCAGTTCCACCCGGCCCCTTTACGACCAGTCGCCCTACATCATCAACGTGGACCTGACCTACTCCCGGCCAAGGTCGGGGACCTCGGTGGCCCTCGTATTCAACATCACCGGACCCCGCATCGCCCTGACCAAGCTGAACACCGAGGATGTCTACGAACAAGCTGCCCCGGCCCTGGACCTGGTTGTTTCGCAGAAGCTTGGAAGGCATCTGACGGCCAAGTTCGCGGCGAAGAACCTTCTGGATCCCGAGTTCGAGCGCACCTATGGCAAGGACAGCGCTCTGATATACTCCTCCTACTCGAAGGGGCGTTCGTTCGGATTGTCCTTCAATTATGATTTCTGACCAGCTGCGATCCATGGCGTCCTTTTGCCGTTCACGGCTCGAGCAAACACGCCGGGCGCTGGCGGAAGGACCATGCGCGCACGCCGGGCTTTCCCTGGGTCTCCTCCTTGCCGTGCTGCTCTGCCCCTGGGGCGGATTGTCGACGGCCGCGGCCGATTCCAGTGTCGCGTCCATCCCCCATCCGCCGGTCGAAGACGCGGTGGTAATCCACGGCGATGGTGGGGCCATTGCATTCCATTTGTTCACGAACGCGGCCCCCCGGGCCGGGCATCTCTTCAATTCGATCGAGCTGGAGGCCTACGGTCAGATCCTGTTGCGTAGCCCAGACGGCGCCTCGCTCGGGCAGTGGCGGGCCTCGGCGGATCGAGATCCGAGAATCCACGCCGTGCTGGTCAACGGTTCAGGCCCCGCCTTGGATGCTTCTCGCTCCATGACCCTCGTGGAGCGAGCTGCGGGAGCCGGTTGGCAGTACGTTGCGCTGGACGGCTCGGCCGCCTACGAAGGCAGTCTCTCGCAGTACCGGCGTGCCATCCTTTGGGT
>CAIMTB010000350.1 GCA_903844265.1 uncultured Verrucomicrobiota bacterium | reverse complement strand
TCTCGCCCTCATCGTCTCCGAAGTCCCGTGCGCGGTCGCGGGTCTGTTCACGACGAACCAGATCTGTGCCGCGCCGGTGAAGGTGTGCGTCGAGCGGATGGCTGGCGGCGTGGCCCAGGCGGTGGTCGTGAATTCCGGGAACGCCAACGCCTGCACCGGACGCCAGGGAATGAAGGATGCCCGTGAAATGGCGGCACTCACCGCACGCGTGCTCGGGCTTCCCGAGAAATCGATCTTCGTCGGCTCGACCGGGCGCATCGGAGTGACCCTGCCGATGCCCAATGTCCGCGACGGAATCGAGGCGGCTTCAAAGGCTCTCGGCACTTCCGGGGAGCACGCCGTCCATGCGGTCGAGGCGATCATGACCAGCGACACCCGGCCCAAGCAGGTCGCGGTGGAGTTCAAGCTCGACGGCAAGACGGCCCGCCTCGGCGGCGTCTGCAAGGGCGCCGGGATGATCCACCCGGGCATGTCCGCAACCGGCGCGCGCCCCGCCGCCACGCCCCGGGGTCTGCACGCCACGATGCTGGCGTTCCTCACCACCGACGCAGCCGTCGATTCCCGGATCCTGCAGCCCATGCTCGAGGAGGCGGTGGCGCTCAGTTTCAACCGGATCACGGTCGACGGTGACATGAGCACCAACGACACCGTGCTCGTCCTGGCCAACGGACTCGCCGGCAATGCCGCGAAATCACTCGCTCGGGCCGATTCTCCGGGTCGCCGAGCCCTGCAGGCCGCACTCAACCACGTCTGCCTGGAGCTCGCCCGGATGATTGTCCGCGATGGCGAGGGCGTCCACCGCGTGGTCACCGTGCGCGTCGACGGCGGGAAAACCGCAGCTGAAGCCGATGCCGCGGCACGTTCCATCGCGAACAGTCCGCTTGTGAAAACCAGCTGGCACGGTGGGGACCCGAACTGGGGCCGGCTCATCGACGCGCTCGGGTACAGTTCAGCGACTGTGGTCGAGGACCGCGTCGATATTGGTTACAGCGCGCCCGGCAGCCGGAAGATCCTCTGGAGCCTGCGACGCGGCCAGCCGACGAAAGCGACCTTCGAGGCGTTGTGTCGGGCGGTGGCTCCGAGCGAGTTCGACCTGCACATCCGGCTGAACCTCGGCAAGGGCAGCGCCGTGATGTACGCCGCCGATCTCACCGAGGCCTACGTCGACTTCAACAAGGGCAACGTCGCCGACCCCACGTCGCTGGGGGGGTGAGCGGATACAAAGCGGTGACGAGTACCGCACCCCAGGGTGCGGGAAGTCGGCGTTTGAAGCGCCGCCGGATCCGCGGTAACACCGGGGGCATGCAGCTCAAGGTGACCTATTACCTCGATGTCATTTCGTCCTGGTGCTACTGGGCGGAGCCGGCCTGGGCGGAACTGAAGCGTCGCTACGCGGGGGTCGCATTGTTCGACTGGCAGATCGCGCTTCTGGATGCGGGCGGCCTGCCGGGTTCGAGTTCGCAGGAGGAGTGGTTCTACCGCCGTAGCGGCACGGTTGTCCGGTCCCCGTTCATGCTCGACGCAGGCTGGCTCGAGCCCGGCCGCACCGAGTACTTCGCCGTGAATGCCGTGACCGAGGCCGGCAGGGATTTCGGGTTCGCCGACGATCGTCTCCGCATCGCCCTGGCCGAGGCCGCCGTGCGACAAGGCCGGAAGGTCGGGCTTTGGGAGGTCTGCGCCGAAGTCGCCGAGGAAGCCACCGGCATTTCCGCATCCACGCTCGTTGATGCGGCCCGCACTCCCGCCATCGAGCAACGCATCCGCGCCTCCACCGCAGAGTTCCACGCGCTCAAGGTCACCCAGAGGCCTACATTTGTAATCGACGATGCCATCGGGGATCGCGTGGTCTTTTCCGGTCTGGTGCAGGTCGAGCCGATGGTCGCGGCGATGGAGGCGATGCTTCGCGACTGCACCGCCTACGCCTCGTGGAAGGCCCACTTCGGCGATCCGCCCAGGGAGTGAGCCGATTCCAGCGCGCTGGCGATCAGCGCAACCTCCATCGTGTCCACCGACGGGCAACTCTTCACCTGCGCTTGTCCGCACTGCGGCGGGCTGATCGAGTTCCCGCCTGAACTCGCCGGGGCGGGCGTTGATTGCCCGCACTGCGGCACGCCCGTGAACCTGATCGAGCCGGGGTTTCGATCGGACGCTGGTGGATCACCGGACATGGAGTGTCCGGAGCCCGGCCCGGCGGGTGCGAATGCGGGCAGGTTTGCGGGTGGCTCCCGGCCGAGCGCCTCGGACATCGCGTCGGCGTTCCGGGGGCGTGTGGATTCGGGGTCGGCATCGCTGGGCTATCGACTCGCGCTGTTGTTGGGATGCGTGGGGATGCTGGTGCTGCCGGCGATCTACCTGGGGATTGTGGCCCTCGCAGCGGCGGCCGTCGGGTGGTTTGCCAGGCGATGGTTCGAGTGGGTGCGATCCGCCACGGGCGGGACCGCGCAGATGGGGCCGATGGTGGCGCTGTATGCCCTGGGCCTGTTCGTGGGTTTGTTCGTGGTTTTCTTCCTGGTGAAGCCGCTTTTTTCGGGGCGCCGTCGGAAGTCGCAACCATTGGCTTTGAGCCAGGCCGCGGAACCGTTGCTTTTCGCCTTCGTGCACATGGTGGCCGATGTGGTGGGGGCGCCGAGGCCGGCACGGATCGATGTCGATTGCCGGCTCAATGCATCGGCGGGATTTCGTCGCGGGCTGGTGAGTCTTGCGGGGCGGGACTTCGTGCTCAGCATCGGGTTGCCGCTGGTGGCCGCCTTCGACGCGCGGACACTGGCAGGTGTCGTCGCCCATGAACTCGGCCACTTCAAGCAGGGCTGGGGTCTTCGCGCCAGCTACCTCGTGCGCGGCATCAATGCCTGGTTGGGGCGCGTGGCCTACGATCGCGATTCCTGGGACGACGCGGTCGAGGACTACGCCGGGCGTTCCGGATCGGGTGTCGGGCGGGTCGTGCTGGCCATGGCCCGGTCCGGCGTCTGGATATCCCGCAGTGTGCTGGTGGTGCTCGTGCACCTGGGGCATGCGGTGAGCTGCCTGTTGTTGAGGCAGCTGGAGTTTGATGCGGATCGTTGCCAGATCGCCGTGGCGGGGACCGCGAATTTCGAGCAGGCGATGGGTCGCATCCACGTTCTCGGCGAGGCGGCGCGTGAGTTTTACCGGCAATTGCGGGTTCGCTGGGAGACGGATCGTCGCCTGCCGGAGGACGCGCCCAGCGCCATTGCGGATGCCGAGGCAACAGTGCCTGCGGAACGGCGTGCGCGCCTGGTCTCGACGGCTCTTGCGCGGGAGTCGGCTCTGTTTGATTCGCATCCAACCGATCGTGATCGGCTCGAGCGGGCACGAAACGCGGTGTCACCGGGCCTCTTCGAGATGGACCTTCCAGCCTCCGCGCTCTTCTCCAGTTTCGAGACCATCACCCACCAAGCCACGATCCTCCACTACGAGGGCGACCTCGGGCTCCCGCGGGAACGGATCCAGTGGCTGCCGCGGGAGGTGGGGCAGGACTCCTGCGGCCCCGGGAAATCCTGACGTGGACCGGCGAGGAGCGGGCACGATGGACGAACCTGGCGGTCACGCCGCGTCGTGGATGTGGTTCGCCGCGAACAGCGGGACTGCGCTCGGTGGCAGGACAATGTGTGGCAGCACCCATGGGCTCGACGGAAAGCCTGCGGCCTCAGGCGCGACCAGGCGGAGCGGAACCCGTTTGCGACAGCGTCTCCGGAGGCGGCCTATGGGCCGCTGGACGTGCAGGAAGAGATTGGGATGGCGTGGATCGTGCATGACGCGCACCACGTCGGGATATCCTCCAGCCTCGATCGCAAGATCCTCCAGGGCGCGTGCGTCCCGCCGACGCAGACGCCAGTTTCCCAGCACCCCAAGGAGGGCGTCGGTGTCATCCAACTCCCCGGGCACCGCACCCAACTGACAGAGCACCAGCCTCCCGCCCGGCTCGAGGAACCGGAGCAGCCGCCGCACCACGGCGACGAAGGCACGGTCGTCCAGCGTTTCGCAGAGGCTCGAAGCCCAGATCAGGTGATACGCATGCGCAGCCCGGTAGCGGAGCAGTGGCCCATGATGAAACGACATCCTGTCCGTGAGCCGCGCGACGATCCGCCTCCCGTGCAGGACCGCGTTGGAATCAGGATCCACGCAGTCGCAACGGAAGCGCGTCGACCCGCCGTGGGCGATGAAGTAGTCGGCGAATTCGCGGGCCGGCCCGCTTCGGAAATGCAACGCGTGCAGTGTCCCGGCGGGATCACCGGAGGCCTCGAGGCGCAGCATGAGATCCCTGAGGTGCGTGGCCCGCGCGCGCAACGCCCGTACGCTGGGCAGGGCGTGGCAATAGCGGTCCCATCGCACAAGGTTCGGGTCGGCGCTGTGGTGGAAGCTCAGCAGTCGCTCGATGAGCTCGAAGTCTCCGTCGTACCCGTGCGGGCGAAGGTGCGCGAACCCTTGGACGGTTGCCTTGAGCAACGTGGGGGCGAGGACCGCCCGGGCGGCTTCCAACAATGCCGGCCCTTCAGGCCCCTCTTCAGCGTGGCGCGTGATCGCCCTCAGACACGTTCCCAGACGCAGATAATCCCCGGGCTCCGGTCCGCCACTGGAGACCCAATCGTCCAGCTCCAGGATGAATGGCGACCTGCGGATGTGATGGGAAATGGCCCGCGCCCAGCCCTGGGAATCGAACATCGGGGACGCGGGGTGGGATTCAAGGCCGGGTCGAGGAATCGGAGCGGAAGGGACGAGGGTCGCATTCATGGGCAACGATGGGTGACAACCGGCTAACGCGGGTTCGATGGGATTTCTTACAGTCGGCATGAGAATAACTGCCCACGTTCGACATCGTCGAACCGAGTCTCGACATCGGCGATGCCGACTCGTGAGGGTCGGGTTGGTGCACCGATGAAACCCCTGGATTGCCGCATTCCTGACGATCGCCGCGAGCCGTTGACCGAGGAGGAGCGGGCGGTTTTCGCCTGGCAATTTCCTGTCGCTGGCTTTGGCGAGGCGGGCCAGGAGCGCCTGAAGGCGTCGTCCATCCTGGTCACGCGTTGCGGCGGACTGGGTGGGTCGGTGGCCTACCAACTCGCGGCGGCGGGCGTGGGTCGGCTGATCCTTGCCCATGGCGGCGACATCCAGGCGAGTGATCTCAATCGCCAGATTCTCATGACCCATGCCGGCATCGGACATTCACGGGTCGAGTCGGCCGCGCGTCGGCTCAAGGAACTGAATCCGGCTTTGCGGATCACCGCTGTCCCCGAGAACGTGCTCGACTCGAACGTGGCGCGCCTCGTGAGGGACGCCGATCTGGTCGTCGATTGCGCCCCGATGTTCGGTGAGCGTTACCTTCTGAACGACGAATGCGTCCTTCAGCGCAAGCCGATGGTCGAGGCCGCGGTCTTCGAGCTTGAGGCCCATCTCACCACCGTGATCCCAGGCGTGACGCCCTGCCTCCGCTGTCTCTACCCGGAGACCTCGCCGACATGGACGAGGCGGTTCCCGGTGTTCGGTGCGGTTTCTGCGACGGTCGGGGCTCTGGCTGCGATGGAAGCGATCAAGTTGCTGGCGGGCTTCGGCGAGACCCTCGCCGGAATCCTTCTGGCGTGCGACCTCGGCAACATGAGCTTTCGCAGGTTCCGGATCCGGCGCGACCCGCACTGCCCCGAGTGCGGCGGAGTCGATGTCTGGAGCTCGGTCCTCGGTGGTTCATGATCCCAATGCGCGTCCCCTTGTTGGAAACCTCGGCTTCCCATGTCCTCGGACTCGCGCTTCCTGCAGTCCGCCCCTACCCTCCCGCCACGGAATGAAAGACGCGAAGGCATGGCTGCTGGGCTCGGTGCTGGCCGCCGTCGGTTTGGTCGCGTTGCTCGTGGTGGGCAAGCCCGGGCGGCCAGGGGCGGGGCCCGAGGGCGTGTCGTTGTTGGTCTACTGTGCGGCCGGCCTGAAACCTCCCGTCGAGGCCGCCGCGCGCGCCTACGAGCAGGAGCTCCACGTCACCGTCCAACTCCAGTACGGCGGCTCCGGCACGCTCCTCAGCAACCTCAAGGTGGCCGACCGTGGCGACCTCTTCCTCGCCGCCGACGACAGCTACCTCCAGGCTGCGCGCTCCAACGGCCTCGTCGCCGAGTCCGTACCCATCGCGAGGCTTACACCTGTAGTCGCTGTGGCGAAAGGCAACCCCCGCGGGTTCCGCGGGATCGCCGACCTCGGGCGGGTCTCGCTGGCCTTCGCGAATCCGGATGCCGCCGCGGTCGGGAGGATTGCCCGTGACATCTTCCGCCAGTCGGGCCAGTGGGCTTCGATCGAGGAGCGGGTGAAGGTGTTCAAGCCGACCGTCAACGACGTGGCCAATGACATCAAGCTGGGCGCCGTCGACGCCGGGATTGTCTGGGATGCGACGGTTCGCCAATACCCGGAGCTTGAGGCGGTGGAGGTTCCTGAGTTTGCCGGCCGTGCGCAGTCGGTGTCGATCGGGGTGCTCAAGTCGAGCCGCAACCCGGCGGCGGCGCTGCGGTTCGCGAGGTATCTCGGTGCGCCGGAGCGCGGCCTGAAGGAGTTCTCGGGCCGCGGCTACGCGGTGGTCGAAGGCGACGCGTGGGCGGACGTTCCGGAGGTGGTGCTGTTCAGCGGCGGCGTGAACCGGGTCGCGATCGAGGAGACCCTCGCCCGGTTTGAGCATCGCGAGGGCGCGCGGATCACCCGTGTCTACAACGGCTGCGGCATCCTCGTTTCGCAGATGAAGGCGGGACAGCATCCCGATGCGTATTTCGCGTGCGACGTCTCGTTCATGCGGCAGGTGACCCACCTCTTCCCGTCGTCGGTGAATCTCTCCAGCACTGCGATGGTGCTGCTCGTGCCCACGGGCAACCCGCGCAACCTGCAGGCTCTTGGGGACCTCGCGCAGGCGGGACTGCGGATTGGCGTGGCGAACGCCGAGCAGAGCGCGCTCGGCGCCCTGACGGCCCGCCTGCTCTCGGCGCATGGCCTGCTCGAGGCGGTCATGGTGAACGTCCGCGTCCAGACGCCGACGGCCGATCTCCTCGTGAACCAGATGCGCAGCGGGTCGCTGGACGCGGTCGTCGTCTATGAGGCGAACACGGTGAACGTGGGTGGGAAGCTGACGGTGGTACGCCTTCCGGACCCGGAAGCGAACGCGACCCAACCGTATGCGGTCCAGATGAACTCGCGTCATCGATTCCTGATGGAGCGTCTCCTGACGACGCTGCGAACCGCCGAGTCGCGTCATCGTTTTGAGGACTCGGGGTTCAAGTGGCTCGGTGGTCCCGACAGCCTTGGGCCATGACGGGTCCCGGTTCCAACGCGCCGGAGTCGGATGCGCCGCCGCGGGTGCGGTCCGACGCGCCGTTCCTGATCTCGTTCGCGATTCTTGGAGGTGCCTATGTCCTGTTGGTGCTGGCGATGCTGGCGGCCGATGCCTCGTTCACCTCGCCCCGCCATTTCTGGGCGGCGTTGCAGAGCCGGGAGATCCGGTACGCGATCCGGCTGAGCCTGCTCACGTGCAGCCTCACGGCGATCCTCTCGGTGTGGGTGGCGACGCCGATCGGCTACCTGCTCTCGCGCTATCGCTTCCCGGGCAAGGCGCTGCTCGACGCCATCCTCGACATCCCGATCGTCCTGCCTCCGCTGGTCATCGGCCTCAGCCTCCTGATCCTATTCCAGACGCGTCCCGGCCGCGCCGTGCAGTCGTTGATCCCGATCACGTACGAGGTCCCGAGCATCATCCTCGCGCAGTTCAGCGTGGCGTGCGCCTTCGCGGTCCGCACGCTCCGGGCCACCTTCGACCAGATCCCGGTGCGCCAGGAACACGTCGCGCTCACGCTCGGCTGCGGACGCGGACAGGCTTTCTGGATGGTGGTGTTCCCCGAGGCGCGACGAGGGCTGTTGACCGCCGCGACGCTGGCGTGGGCGCGGTCGCTCGGTGAATTCGGGCCCATCCTGATCTTCTCGGGGGCGACGCGGATGCGGACCGAGGTGTTGCCGACCACGGTATTCCTCGAGTTGAGCGTCGGGAACATCGAGGCCGCGGTGGCGGTGTCGTTGCTGATGGTGGTGGCCGCGGTCGCAGTGCTGATGGTCATCCGGATCTTCGGCCTGGAACGAACGCCGGGGAGATCCCTGTAGATGATCTCCGTCGACAACGTCTCCGTGCAGGCCGGCTCATTCGCGCTGTCCGGCGTGACGTTTTCGATCCCCACCGGGAGCCATGGGATTCTCATGGGCCGGACAGGTTCAGGAAAGACGACCCTGCTCGAGGCGGTGTGCGGCCTGAAGCCTGTGACGCGGGGCACGATCCGGCTCGATGGCCGCGATGTCACGTCGCTCAAGCCCGGGGGTCGTGGCATCGGCTATGTGCCGCAGGACGGCGCGCTGTTCCCCTCGATGACCGTGGCGGAGCACCTTGGGTTCGCGTTGGTGGTGCGGCGTTGGAAGGCGGCCGCGATCCGGGAGCGGGTCCAGGAGGTGTCGGCGCTGCTGGGGCTTGGTCCTCTGTTGGCACGACGCCCGGCGGGCCTGAGTGGCGGCGAGGCGCAACGCGTGGCGCTCGGTCGCGCGCTCGCCTGCCATCCGTCCGTGCTCTGCCTCGACGAACCGCTCAGCGCCCTCGACGACGAGACGCGCGAGGAGATGTGCGCGGTCCTCGAAACCGTCCGCCGCCGGACCGGGGTCACCGTGCTGCACGTCACCCACAGCCGGGCGGAAGCGCGGCGCCTGGGCGACTGCATCTTCCAGTTGCGCGATGGCGTCGTGGGAGAAGCGGGTTTGACAACCGGGGCGGGGGCACGGCGGGATGGGGTCATCGGCGGGGACCCATTCCCGCCCCAACCGCGACCCACCGCATGATCGCACTTGTAATCCGTGAGTTGTGGCATCGGAAGTTCAACTTCCTGCTCGGCGCCCTGGCGGTCACCGTCGCCGTGGCATTGGTCGTGGCCTACGTGACCACCGCCGACGCCGCGCAGCGCGAGACCGTGCGGGTCACACGCGACATGGGGTTCAACCTCCGGATCATCCCGCGCTCGACCGACATGGACCGGTTCTGGGCGGAGGGCTTTTCGGACCAGACGATGTCCGATGACAGCGTGGGGAAGTTCGTTCGTCACACGAATGCGTTCTTTGCCTTCAACCACCTCGTGGCCTCGCTCCAGCGCCGCTTCCCGGTGGGCGATCGCGACGTGATCCTGTCGGGGCTCGGGCCGACCGTGACGGCCTCGGCGCAGCAGGGACGGCCGATGGGGTTCGAGATCAAGCCGGGCACGGTGCACCTTGGGTTTCAGGTTGCGCAACGTCTCGGCCGGAAGCAGGGCGACAAGGTGGAGCTTGGGGGCCGGGTCTTCACGGTGGCGCGCGCGCTTGTGGAGAGCGGGACGGACGATGACATCCGCGCGTTTGTCACGCTCGCCGAGGCGCAGCAACTGCTCCATCTCGAGGGGCGCATCAACGAGATCAAGGCCATCGACTGCCTTTGCCTGACCGCGGATCAGGACCCGCTCTCGATTCTGCGGGCCGAGCTGGAGAAGGCGTTGCCGGAGGCGAAGGTCCTGCAGATGCGGGTGCTGGCCGACGCGCGCGCCAGGCAGCGGCGGATGATCGAGAGCTACGCGGGGTTCGTGACGCCGTTTCTGCTCATCGCCTGCGCGGTGTGGGTGGGGGCGCTGGCGATCCTCAACGTGCGCGAACGCCGGGCCGAGATCGGGGTGATGCGCGCGCTGGGGTTTGGATCAGGGCGAATCGCGGGACTCTTCCTCGGACGCGCCGCGGCGATGGGGGTGTTCGGGGCGCTGGCGGGGTATGCCGCGGGGTCTGCTGTCGCGCTCCGGGTCGGCCCGCAGATCTTCCAGGTGACCGCGAAGTCGATCGTCGCGCAGCCGTCGTTGCTGGGTTGGGCGTTGATCGGGGCGCCCGTTTTCGCGGCGATCGCGCTGTTCATCCCCACCGTGCTTGCCGTCACGCAGGATCCCGCGATGACGTTGAGGGAGGAGTGACGTCATGATCCGCTTCGATTCGGTCTCGAAAATCTACCCGACCCGCGCCGGCGAGGTCCGGAGCCTCGATGGCGTGAACCTCGAGATCCGGGCCGGTGAATTCGTGGCTCTGCGCGGCCCGAGTGGTTGCGGCAAGACGACGATGCTGCTCGCGGCCGGCGGCATGCTGCGTCCCACCTCCGGCAGGATCACGGTCGGCGACGAGAGCCTTTATTCACTGGGTCCCGCCGAGCGGGCCCGGTTCCGCGCGCGGAACATCGGGTTCGTGTTCCAGATGTTCCACCTCGTGCCCTACCTCGATGTCCTCGACAACGTGCTGCTCGCCGCCGTGCCCTCCGGGTTGGCCAAGGCCGAAGCCGGGAAGCGCGCGCTCGGGATCCTCGACCGCCTTGGCCTCGGGCCGCGCCTGAGCCATCGGCCTGCGGATCTCAGCACCGGTGAGCGGCAGCGGGCGGCCATCGCCCGTGCGTTGCTCAACCAACCGCGCCTCCTGCTGGCCGACGAACCCACCGGCAATCTGGATCCCGCGAATGAACGCGAGGTGTTCATCCACCTCCGCGAGTTCCATCGGGCGGGCGGCACGGTCGTCATCGTCACCCACGGCAACACCGCCAATGACTACGCGGATCGCGTGGTGTCGATGGAGTCGGGGAAGGTGGTGGGTTGACGGAGGGCGCCCCCCTCCCCGGAGTCGTCGACCTGTCACCGCCGCCAACCTTGCCTCCCGTCCCGGATCGGCCTCTGATCGCGTCGTTCCCCATGAAACGCCGCGACTTCCTCCGCCTCGCCGCCGCCACACCGCTGGCCGCCCTCGCCCCGACTGCAACGGCGGCACCCGCCGCGCATCCCGACTCCGCGCGGGTCCTCAGCCGACTCGTTCCCGGGTCGAACATCCGCGACTACCTCGCCAGCGAAGCCAGGCGCATCTCCGACGCGACCCTCGGCGATTGTCGGGACGCCGCGTCATGGAGACGGACGCGACCCGGGCGGCTGCGTCGTTACCTCGACATGATGGGTCTGTTGGATTTGCCGGAGCTCCGGGATCGTCCGCCCCTCAACCCGACGATTACAGGCGTGGTCGAACGAGGGTCGTACCGCATCGAGAAGCTTCATTTCGAGCCGGTGCCGGGGTGGTTCATGCCGGCCAACCTGTACATCCCGGCGAAGGCGTCGGGACCCGCGCCCGGCGTGCTGTACGTGTGCGGCCACGCGGCCAACCAGAAGGTCCATTACCAGGCCCACGCGCGGCGCTTCGCGGAACTCGGTTTCGTGTGCCTCCTGGTCGAGACGATCGAGACGGTGGAGTTCGGGGAGACCCGCGGCACGCATCATGGCCCGTACCGGGAGGGCTGGTTCCACTGGTACAGCCGCGGGTTCACTTCGGCGGGGGTGGAGCTGCTCGCCGGCATTCGTGCCCTGGACCTTCTCGCCCAGCGGCCGGAAGTCGATGCCGCCCGGCTCGGTGTGACGGGAATCTCCGGCGGCGGCGCCGCGTCGTGGTGGATCGCCGCGGCGGACGAGCGCGTGAAGGTGGCGGCTCCGGTGTGCGGCACGGCGACACTTTATTCGCATGTGCACGACCGCACCATCGACGGCCATTGCGATTGCATGTGGTGGGTGAACACCCATCGCTGGGACATGCCCGACATCGGTGGGCTGATCGCGCCACGGCCGCTGCTCATCGCCTCGGCGGATCGCGACGGGATCTTCACGATCGAATCGATACGCGAGGTCCACGCCCGGCTCGCGCGGCTCTATCGATCGCTCGGAGCGTCGGACCACCTGCGGCTTGTCGAGACGCCGGGCGGGCACTCGTATCACGAGCGTTCGCGCACCGCTATCTTCTCGTGGTTCGCCCGGCATCTCCAGGGGCGCGAGATCCCGGGGGACAAGATCGGCGACATCGACGACAGCGCGGTCCGCCAGGAATCCCCCGAAACGCTTCGCGTCTTTGTCAACGGCCCGCCGTCCGGCAATCGCACCCGGACGATCCAGGACGATCTCCGTCCGCGGTCCGCGCCACCGGTGATTGCAAGCCGGTCCGAGTTGGAATCGTTGCGGAAGCGGGTGGTGGCTGAACTTCGCGGGAAGACCTTTGGCGCATTTCCGGCAAAGCCACCGCGCCTCGACACGCAGGTCGATTTTGAGTTCGACGAGGACGGCCATCTCAGCCGCAGGCTGGAGTTCAACTCGGAGGACGGATGGCGTTTGCCGGGCACGACCTGGCTCAGGCACGGAACGCCAACGCCGGCGCCCGCGGTGATCGTGCTGCGTTCGCCCGGGGAGGGGCGTTGGGATTCGCGTTCGTTCGCGATGAGGATCAACGCCCCCTGGCTCAAGGTGGAATTGGCGACGCGCGGGACCGGCGACACCGCCTGGGGCAACGATCTCGACTGGCACGTGCGACGGGCGGCGGCGTGGACGGGGCGGACCGTGGCGTCGATGCGCGTGTGGGACACGTTGCGTGCGATGGCCGCGGTGAGGGCCCTGCCTGGCGTCGATCCGCAGCGGATCGCGCTCGCGGCACGCGGCGAGATGGCGGCGGTCGCTTTGTATGCGGCGCTGCTCGACGGGAATGTAGGGACGTTGATCCTCGAGAACCCGCCGGCCACGCAGGATGCGCCGGGTCCCAAGGATGGAAGCGGGCCCGCGCTGGAAATGCTGAACTGCCTTCGCGTGACCGATCTCCCGCAGGTCGCGGGGTTGCTGTTCCCTGCGCACGTGGTGGTGGCGGGGGACTGCCCGGCGAGTTACGAGTGGGCGTCGGACTTGTGCCATCGGTTGGGGGACGCGGGGCGGTTCCGTCGGGTCAAACAGATGACGGAGTGGCAAGGCAGTTGAATACAGGGACAGTTCTTTTCTTCGTGGCGACCCTCATCAGCACGGTGACACGCGATAAGGGGTCAGGTCTTTCGTTGCCCGAACGAGATCACCCAAGTCCGGTCTTCCAGCTTCCACCGGTGGCGTTCCGCCTCTAGGTTCTGCCGCATTCTGTCGCCCACCGACCGGCACGGCCCGGAGCCGCCGGTATGTGATCGGGCGCATGAACGACGCGATCGAATGAAAGAGAGCACCGTGGATTCCGCGCCCCTGAAAAACTACGTGGCCGGCCGTTGGATCGACGCCGAGCGCAGCGGCCTGTTGTCCGTGGAGAACCCGAGCACGGGTGCCATCCTGGGCCAGGTTCCGCTTTCCACGACCGCCGAGGCGGATCGTGCCATCGAGGCTGCGGGCGCGGCGTTTCCCGCCTGGAGCCGGTCCTCGGCATCGCGCCGTGTCGAGCCGCTGTTCCGTCTTCTCGAACGATTCCGCGTCGAGGAGGAGAACCTGGCGCGCCTGATCGCCGAGGAGAATGGCAAGTCCCTGCCTGACGCGCGGGCCGAGATGAAGCGCCTCATCGAGAACTGTGAGGTCGCATGCGCCATGCCGGTGTTGCAGCAGGGCGACAAGCTCATCGGCGCGTCGGACGGCATCGATGGCGAGGTGCTCCGCGTGCCGCTCGGCGTCTTTGCGATGGCGGCGCCCTTCAACTTCCCGGGCATGGTGCCATTCTGGTTCCTCCCGTATGCGATTGCCTCTGGAAACACCTTTGTCCTGAAGCCGTCGGAACAGGTCCCGCTCACCATGCAGCGGATCACCGGGTTCCTGCATGACGCGGGGGTTCCCGCGGGTGTGTTCAATCTCGTCCATGGCGACCGCACGGTGGTCGAGGCGTTCACGGATCATCCGCTGGTGCGCGGCGTTTCGCTGGTCGGCTCGAGTCGCACGGCGCGGGCTGTCGCTGAACGCTGCGTCCGCAACGGCAAGCGTTTCCAGGCCATGGGCGGGGCCAAGAACCACCTTGTGGTCATGCCCGATGCCCGCATCGACGAGGCTGTCCGCAACATGATCTCGTCCTGTTTCGGCTGCGCGGGGCAGCGTTGCATGGCCGCGTCGGCCATCGTCACGGTCGGGGCCGAGGCACATCGCCAGGTCTGCGACCAGCTCGTCGCCGCGTGCGCCAGGGTGGTCGTCGCCGATCCGCTCGACCCGCGTGTCGCCGCCGAACCCATGGTCCTCGGGCCGGTGATCTCCGCGAAGGCGCGTTCGTTCATCCACTTGATGATCGAGACCGGCGTGAAGGAAGGTGCGCGGTTGCTCGTCGACGGACGCGGCGTGGGTTCGTCGGGTGGCGAGCGCGGGCATTTCATCGGGCCGACGGTGTTCTGCGACGTGGAGCCGGGGTCATCGGTGCATCGCACGGAGATCTTTGGGCCGGTGGTCGTGGTGTTGCGCGCGGAGACCTTCGAGGAGGCGATCGCGATCGTGAACCGCAGTGAATATGGCAACGGCGCGTCGATCTACACCCAGAGCGGGTATTGGGCGCGACGCTTCAAGCTTGAGGCCGACTGCGGCATGATCGGCGTGAACGTCGGCATCCCGGCGCCGGTCGCCTACCTGCCGTTCGGCGGCATGAAGGCGTCGATGTTCTCCGACATCAAAGCCCAGGG
>CAIMTB010000349.1 GCA_903844265.1 uncultured Verrucomicrobiota bacterium | reverse complement strand
CGTGCCGGAACTGCGCCTCGCCTTGGTCTACGGATCCCTGGCGGCGAACCGCCTGGCTCCGTCGAGTGACGTGGACATTGCCGTGGCTGCGGACGGGCCGCTTTCCTGGGAATCCCGGATGATGATCACTTCACTCGCGGCTGAAGCAGCCCGGCGTGAGGTCGATCTGCTGGACCTGCGGGTAAGCCACGGTCTCATTCTCCGTGAGGCACTGAGCCGGGGGCGACTGCTCTTCTGCCGCGATCGAAACTTGTATGCGTCCCTGATCTCCAGGATGTGGGGTGAACAGGAGGACTACCAGCCGCTCGTCAACCGCATCAACCGCGACCGCGTTGAACGATGGATAGGGAAGTGACACTGGCGAAGCTGGAGTCTCTCCACCGCTGCCTGCGGCGAATAGAGACTCGTCGGCCCAGTTCAGTGGAGGCGTTGTTGGCTGACATCGATGCGCAGGACATTCTCTCCCTGAATTTGGAGCGGGCCATACAGCTCTGCGTGGATCTTGCCGCCATGAGCCTGGCCGATCGGGACGAGCCTCCTCCCATCAGCATGCGCGAGGCGTTCCTGGGCATGGGTCGTCTTGGCCTTCTCACGCCGGATCTTGCCGCTCGTCTCGCTGGTGCCGTCACATTGCGCAATATCCTCGTTCACGAATACGCCCGCGTTGACTGGGCGCGCGTTTTCGACGCGGTGGATCTCAGTCTGCCGGACTTGGAGGCGTTTGCCCGGGTCGTCGCTTCGGGGTTCCCTGGCCGGAGCCTGTAGGATCCGTCGCTATCCCACGTGGTCCCCACCTCCCCCCAGAACAACCTCCCCGTCGCCGCCGACGCCCTGGAAGGAGCCCTGTCCCGGTCCCGGCGTGGACGTCGTCGCCCGCGCTCCGCTGAGGACATTCCCGAGGGACACGACCTTTGTGACCGGCTCAGCGGCTGGTTGATCCTGTTCCTGGTGGTCTTCACGCCCTGGGCCTTTGGAACCACCGAGCCGTGGTCCATCTGGACCGCGAACATCACGAGCTATCTCATCGGGATCCTGTGGATCACCAAGATTTGGATCCGTTGGCGGACGGCGTATCAGCCGCCGATCTGGGGAGATGCGGTTTCCTCGGTCGTTCCTAGAGGGGATGCGGCGGGGCAAACAAGCCCGGCGCGACGACGAAACCCTTGGATCATGGTCCTCGGGGTGATGACCGTTCTTTTGCTGGGGCAGGTTCTCATCAGCATCCTGAATGCCCGGGCCTCGTTCGATCCGGTTACCAAACAACTCGTCTATCTCAGGGAAACGATCTCCTGGCTGCCCCAGACCTACGATCTGCCGGCAACCCTCGGTGCCTTCTGGCGCTATCTCGCGTTGGCTCTGGTCTTCTGGTCCGTGCGCGATTGGGTGCGGGTGCAGGACCGCTGTGCGCCGAAATCTCAACCCAACGAAGTGGCGAGCGGCATGCCGGACTGGGGGCAACCCACGGTCGAAGTTCCCAACCGCCTGGCACGTTTGCTTTGGGTATTATGCCTGAGTGGCGCTCTGCTGGCGTTGGCCGGGATCCTGCAGCGTGCAGCCAACACCAGCGACCTGCTGTTCCTGGTCAAGTCGAAGAGTGGCAAGCCACCGGACTCGGTCTTTGGTCCCTGGTCCTATCGATCCAACGCAGCCCAGTATCTCAATCTCCTTTGGCCCCTCGCGTTGGGATTCTGGCTTTGGCTCCAGGAACGCGCCCAGCGGAACTCCACGAGGTCCTTGGCGTGGTTGGACGGATCGCAACTGGTTCTCATCCCCTGCGTGGGGCTCATGGCGGTCGTGTCCGTTGTGTCGGTGAGTCGCGGCGCTGCGGCCGTCGGGGTAGGGATGGGACTCGTCGCGACCGTCGCGATACTCAGCTTCTCCAGTCGTGTCCTGTCGAAAGCGGCGGTCTGGTTCGCGCTGGGTTGCCTGAGTGTTGCTGGAATTCTAGGGATTGGGGCCGGGTACCAGGACTTGAAGAATCGTGTGGACAGGTCCGAAGGGAATTATCGAGTGCCCTTCGAGATCGGGACCCATGACTTCACTTTGGCAGCCCGCTTCAGGGTACCCGGCCGGTGTCCTCCCTATTGGAGGATGCTGTCAGGGCTTGTATGGGATCTGGAGGGCGTCAGGGCAGGGGGGCGCATCTACCTGTGGGGGCTTCCTGATGGATCCGTCCTGGCCAGGGTGGAAGGTCGCTTGCCGACCGATAAGAGCGTGGAGCTCGTTTCCTCGACGTTGAGCGGATCGCCTGGACGCCAATTCACGGTCGTGCTCACGAGAAGAAACGGGAATGTCGGCATCGTCATGGATGGGATTCCGTTCCGGGCGATTTCTGGAATCTCGGCGACGAACTCGTCCTGGCCCAGTCCGGTCGCATCGAAGTTTCTCGTATCACCCGATCCCCTGGTCGACGACGTTGCCGTCGCTGGTTTCGCCTTGGAACCCGACGAAATCGTCCAACTCGCCAAGAAATCGTTCGATGATATCGGCCGCATCATCGGGGTCGCGGAGGGAGTGGATCTGTCCAATGACCCGGGATCGGTTCGTGCGGCGAAGGGTGTCCGTGTCAGTGCCGGCGACGCCACTGGCGTGAATCGCGGACTGCGGTTGGAGCGGGTGGACGGTGAGGGAACGTTCGGGTTCGAGCGTGACATCGAGTTGTCCGATCGCGGCCCGTGGCGTGGACGTCTTCGCTTCGTTTTTGATGTATCGAATCCATCCCCTGTCTCGCGGCATCTGGTCGTCAGCGTGGGAGACACTCAAAGTGACGTCATCGATCTGCCTGCCGGGTTCGCAGGAACACAATCGGTCGACTTTGTCTGTCCGCAGCGCATTCGTCGGGTGACCTTGGCGATGCGGGAGGTCACGGCAGCGATGGAACCTCGCGACGATGTGGCGCCCGGCGAGGTTCTTCATTTTGGGCGGATGCGCGTCGAACCGTTTGCTGCTTTCGCCCTGTATGCACTCAGCAAGGGTGGGGGAGTCGAGCAGGTGAATGGCTGGATGTCTGGGCGCTCCGAACTTTACATAAGCGGGCGCCGCATGGCTGCAGATCATCCGCTCTGGGGTAGCGGGGCGGGTACGTTTTATAACCTTTACAGTCTCTACAAAGAACCCACTCAACAGCGTCAGGCCTATGTCCACGACGACTGGCTTGAATCTCGGATCTCGCTGGGACGGGTGGGATTGGGATTCCTTTGGGTGGCTTTGGTGGCCTTGTTACTCGGTTCATGGTTGGGCAAGGGTGCGTCGTTGATGGGATGTCTCGTGACCTTGGGCTGGGTCGGGTTGGTGGGGTGCCTGGCTCACGCCAAGTATGATTTTCCGTTTCAGGTCTATTCCGTGGTCCTGCTTTTTGTGGTCATCGCCGCGATGCTCAGCGCATTTCCCGGCCGAAGCCGGGTTGCCGCGTGAACCACGCGACATCGCACCACGCCATGGCATGACGAAACCCCGATGGGGTTTCACAAAAACGCCGCCGCGAACCCCGTTTGCGGGCGGTCTCCGGGCCCTCTGCAACCACCCTCCGCGCTCTTTGTAACCGCATGAACCCCGTTTGCGGCCCTCTCCGGCCTCTCGCAGCCGCTTTGAGCCGGCCTGCGGACGCTCGACGTTCGCTTTGCGGCGGCTGAATTCGCTTTGCGGACGCACTCGCCCGGCTTTGCTCCGCTCGGAGTCCCCGTTGAAGCGTCCCACTTTCGTCTGGGGACGACCCCCGAGCGGTCTGCAGCGGTCGTGCCCGGGTCTGTAGCTCCATGCGGAGCCCTTTCACTCCTCTCCAAGGCCTCTGCAACGACCTCCGCCGCGTCTGCAGCCCGCTCGCGAGCGTTTGTAGCGACCTCAGTGGGGTCTGCGGTAACCCGAATCCGGTCTGCGACACTCGAACTGGCGACTGCGACCGCCTCACCTGTGCTGCGGATGGCCGAACCTCGGACTGCAACGCCGAAACCCCCGATCGCACGGCTACGAGGGCCGATGCGGACCCTCTCCCCCGTAATTCCAGGTCGATCGGGGGCGCTTCGACGAATCTTCGGCCGGATTACGCCGGCGGCGGCTGCGGTGCGGGCGTTGTGGGAGGGGTTACGCGCTTCGGGATCGCTCCGCCAAGGTCCACGATGACCCGGCTCCTTCGCCAGGCCTCGATGAATTCCTGCCCCGGTGCCGTGACGCCGAACTGCAACACCAAGCGGTCGAGGTGTTCGAGGACCCCGAGGAACCGGGCCACCTCTTTCCCTATCTCATTGAGGAGCGCGCCACGGGTGGTGACTTGGCTTCGCGGATGGGTCAGCACCTTGGCAAAAACCTCGATGGTCTCGG
>CAIMTB010000348.1 GCA_903844265.1 uncultured Verrucomicrobiota bacterium | reverse complement strand
TATCACCAGAAGCGTAATTATCAGGCGTATGTATCGCATCGAAAGCGTCGCCTCAGAGAGGTCGGAAAGTGGACGAATCTAAGAGTGTCGCTGTAGTGCTAGCACCGCGTTCGGCGGGTCGGCTGAGACCGTGGGGGGCGTTATGTCCAACTGACCTCCGACATTGTCCGGAATCGTGAAAATCAGATCGGCAACCATCACCGGGCTCAGGACTGTCTTGTTCACTATCGAGACCGCCGAGTTATTGGGTAACCGCGCGGACTCGGCCCGCATTGCCACGGCACTCGCGTCCAGTGGATTCATGGCCAACATCATGGTGTAGACCCCCAGGGAGTTGGCTAGCGTTACGAACGCTCCGGAGCCCATGCCGAACTTCGCTCTCGGGGAGCCGCCGGGCGTCGCTGTAACAACCGATCCTGGCACCACCCGCAGTCGCGGATCCTTATTTTTAAGGAGCGCGACCATGTTGGTCCGGACCATGATCTCATCCTTCTCCTGGGCGACTACGCAGGCACCCATCACCACGACTTGGCTGGTAGCAAGGTACGGCCACATTATCCAGGCCAGAAGGAGTTCGCCTCCAGGAATACCCAGCAAGCCGTCAAACGGAGGTGAGTGACTCACCACCCTGCCATTCTCGTACCGCATTGAATCCAAAATGCGGTAAACCGTCACCCCGTCCACGCGGATTGGCTGGCACAAAGAAAACACCCGGTTGCTGGCCGATTCCCCAGGCTCCAGCCCTAGCTGGCTTTCAAGGACTGGGAAAGCGATGTGCCCCCCCTGGCGAAGGGGTTCGCCCTCCAGCCGGAAGGACATTCCGCCGATCACGGTCCCGCTCTCGGGTAATGTGTTGCTCGCCAAGGACAGGACCTGCTGGGTCGAAAGTGACGCCAGCTTCATAATTGCCTTACCTTCAATGGCGTGTGGTTCGATGACTACTTCCAGCGGCCCATTGGGTGTGGGAGCCTGCAAAACCCCTCCTCCGTTGAAGAGCCCAATGCTCCCATCACTGAATACCTGCCGAGACACCAGGAACTCGTTTCGTGTCCCGTTCTGGTTGACCACGACCGCTCTGATCCGGTCATCCACCTCCATCTCGATTGATCCCTGAAAGCTCCCATCCGGTTTCGAGAGCACGGTCGCTGTCCGCCCGGTGGTTTCGTTGACCAGGATCACCGGCGCCCCAGGATCGGCGAAACCCTGAGTTCCTTCCACCCGCGCCACGCCGTTGGTCGGTTCGTAGCTTATAAGTTGAGCCCCTGCCAATCGGTTCAAACCATCAGCGGCCGTCGTAAAACTCGCCGCCGCCGTCGCCAGGAGGGGGCGGCCAGCCAGATCGAGAACGTTCGTCCCCGCCTGGACTGTGTAGGTCGTGCTCCCGGCCAGCGGATTCGCGGGCAAAAGAGTGACTTCCGTGCCCGCCAGGTTGAGTGACACTGAAGCGTCCACCGCCCGGCCCAAGGTGTCCACCAGCGCCAAGGCACCGCCCAGCACGCTGCCGGGTCGCAACGGCTTGTCAAAACGCACCGTCACCGCCGTGACCAGTGAAACGAGCGATGCCGAGTTGGTAGGACTGAAGGCGATGACCTGCGGCCCCACCGAAGTGGTCGAAAGAGTCGCGGATATGGGATGGGTAGGATCCGCCACGCTCACCAATGCCGCGCCGGTATCGCCGGTGGCTGGATCCGTGAGCACCACCTGGGCCACGCCTGTCGGGGCCAGGAGTTGGAAACCGCCATCCGGGACCGTTGAGAAGGTCAACCAGGGCTGGCCGCTGATCCGCACCGGCAGGCCGCCTCTTGGCTGCCCTGCGCTGTTCCTGGCCACTCCCGCCACCAAACCCTGCCCGACCGGCACCTTGACCAGCAGATACTGGCCGGAGCTGGCGATCCCGGGCAACCGTTCACCCGCAGGCGGTTCCTGTGTGGACAGGCGGCCGGCCGCATCGCTGGCCAGTCGTTCACGGGGTTCCAGCCCGTAAAGCCCATCCCTTGCAACGACTCGTGCCACCACGAATAGAGCATTCTTCGGGGCGCCGTTCACCTGTACGCTCAACGTTTGCCCCAGCTGCAAGCCCGGCCAGGTCAGATCAAACGCCGCCACGATCTCCACCCCGCCTGCGGCCAGTTCCGCGAAATTGGTGGGTTCCAAGCGCTTTACC
>CAIMTB010000347.1 GCA_903844265.1 uncultured Verrucomicrobiota bacterium | reverse complement strand
GTACTGACAAGCTAGCAACCGGATGGGGATGAATCCAGCCGGGAGGTTGGGAGGTTCGTGGGTGGCGACGGAGCGCGACCCACCCTTTCTCGATCCTGAGGGCCTTTCAGGTCCGGTCAGGGCAGGTCAGATCGGGCGCAGGCGTCCGTCGCGGAGGACGCGGAACCGGATTCCGCGCCACACGACTTCGCGTTGGAGGAACGCGGAGAACCAGAGCACCACCTGGAGCAGGTCTTTTGCGGGGACCAGCCAGGCGCGGGCCCAGTCGGGCGGGCGCCGCGTGAATCGGGCCTCGAGCAGGAGACCTTGGCCGACGCGGAAGGCCAGGAGCGCCGCGCCCGCCGACAGCGAGAGGGTTGATGGGGTGGCCGCCATCCAGAGAAGCGACCAGAAGGTTCCATTGGCGAGGATGCTGAAGAAGTAGGGCAGTCCCTGGCAGGCGCGGATGGTGATCGCCCATCGGAGTTGGTGTTTCCAGACGGAGGCCCAGTCGGAGGCGGTGACGCGGCAATTGACGACGATGGGGCAGAGGTGGGTGCGCTTACCAAGGCCGACGATGAGGCGGCCGATGAGGTTGTCGTCGGCGAGATGTTCGACCAGGGCCTCGAATCCGCCGATGCGATCGAGGTCGTCGCGACGGACGGCGATGGCGGCGCCGAGGGCATAGTTGAGCGGGGCGAGGGTTTGGTTCTGGAGGACCTGGCTCCAGAAGTCGGCATTCACGGCGAACGCCTCCCAGCGGGTGGCGAGGTTGGGAGCGTCTGCGTAGCGGTAGAGGCAATGAACGAGGCCCACGGAGGGATCGCGGAATCCGAGGAGCATCTGCTGGAGCAGGTCGGGCGTGGCGGCGACATCGGCGTCGCTGAGGACGATGAATTCGCCGCGGGCCGAGCGGGCCATCTGGGCGAGGTTGCTGACTTTGCGGTTGGGGCCGATTCGCTGGGGACATTCGATGAGGCGGGCGTTGGCGTTGGGGTGGGATGCGATGAGTTCGCGGATGGCGGGGACGCCCGGGTCATCGAGGGATTCGACGCCGAAGAGGGTTTCGGTGGTGCCCTTGTGGGTTTGGGAGAGCCAGGTGGCGAGGGCCTGGGCGGTGCCTTGCTCGGCGTCCTTCACCGCCTTGAGGATGGTGACGGTGGGTGCGGGATCATTGGCGGCGAGGGCGAGCCGTGATTCGAGTGGGAACCGCAGGGCGGCGATCCATTGCCACAGCATCAGCGCCGCGCCGAGGAGGGCGAGCAGGGCGAGGGCGGTTCCGAGCATGCGGGCGTGGGTTTAGCTGGGAACGGGGATGGGAGGCAATGCGGGAGGGGGAGTCGCAGGGATTGGGGGGGCGGCGTCGATGCCTGCTGGAGGCTGGCGCTCCCCGGAACGGTCGCGGGCGTTGCGATGTGATTGGGGTGCTTCGTATGCTCGTGGGCGCATGAAGTCTCCTGAGCGGTGGCTATTTCCCACCGCGGCGTTTTGCCTGTTGCTGTCCGGGGCTGCTGGTCTCGTGTACCAGGTGGTCTGGGCGCGGTATCTTGCGCTGTTCCTGGGGCACACGAGTTATGCGGTCATTGCCGTGTTGGTGGCATTCATGGGGGGGTTGGCGTTGGGGAATGCGTGGATTGGGCGGATGGCGGACCGGGTGGAGCGGCCGCTTGCATTGTACGGTTGGCTGGAGTTGGGCATTGCGGCGTATGCGGTTTTGTTCCCCACGTATTTTGAAGTCTGCAGGGATTCCTTCGTTGCGCTGGCGCGCGATCGGGTGGCGGGTGGCGGGTGGATGCTGGCGTTGAAGTTTGCTTTCAGCGGGGCGGCGATATTGGTTCCCACCACCTTGATGGGCGGGACCCTGCCGGTGCTGACCCGATGGGTGACTCGGTCGCTGGGCGAATTGAGGGCGCGGGTGGCGGGTCTCTATTTCATCAACAGCGCGGGTGCGGTCATTGGGGTGTTGGCAGCGGAGTACTGGTGGATTCCGTCGCATGGGCTTGCGTGGGCGTTGCTGGGTGGGGCGGCGTTGAACGGAGTGGTGGGGATCGTTGCGTTGGTGGCGGAGAGGAGGCTTGATGTCGCCTGGGTCTCTGGGGCGGCGAGGTCATCGAGGTGGTCGAGCTCGGCGGGTGTTGAGGGGGAAGGGGTGCCGGTGGAGAGGTACAGTCGGTACGAGCTGAGGTTGGCGGTTGCGGCGGCTGGGGTGTCGGGGTTCGTGGCGATGTTATACGAGGTTGTTTGGACGCGGGTGCTTGCCCTGTCCCTGGGTTCGTCGACGCACGCGTTTGCGATCATGCTGGTGACGTTCATCGGTGGGATTGCGACGGGGGCGTGGTGGGTGGGGCGATGGAAGCAGGGGGTGCGGGCTTTGGATGCGTTTGGTTGGGCGGAGATGGCGCTGGCCCTGTCGCTGTTCGTCTCGATGTTTTTCTATCATCTGCTGCCGTATGGGTTCGCCGTCCTGGGGGCGGTGATTGTGCGATCTCCGGAGCACTATGGGTTCTACGAGGGTGCGCAGTTCGCGGTCTGTTTCGCGGTGATGTTCGTGCCTGCGTTGTGCCTTGGGATCACGCTCCCGCTGGCGAGTCGTGCGGCGACGACAAGTGTCGAGGGAGCGGGTCGGAGCGTGGGCATGGTCTTTTCGGTGAACACGTTGGGGACGGTGCTGGGGGCTGGTGTGACGGGGTTGGTGCTGCTTCCGTGGCTGGGGTTGGCGCGGACCTTTGGGTTGGGTGTGGCGTTGAATCTGGTGGTGGCACTCGCGGTTCTTCTTCGGGGGACATCGCGTGGGCGGCGGGGGGTTGCGTGGGCGGCGCCGGTGGTGGTGATCAGCGTGGTTGGGTTGGTCCATGGCACGGTTGGGGGGATGTGGGATCGGGCTTTTTCGCTGGGTTTGTGGCGTCTTCCCCAGCCGCCATCGAGCCTGCGTGCCTACCTCGACATGGTGCGGGATTTCGATTTGAGATTTCATCGGGACGGCGCGGGTTCGACGGTGGCGGTTCATGCGTGGAAGGGGCCGGACGGGGTGAAGACGGAGCTGACGCTGCGGGTGAATGGGAAGGCGGATGCGACGACGCGTGGGGATCTTCCGACGCAGACGTTGCTTGCGCACATCCCGCTCCTGATGCGTGGCGGGGAGTCGGATGTCCTGGTGGTGGGGATCGGGAGTGGGGCGACGGTGGCGGCGGCCCTGACGCATCCGGAAGTGCGGCATGTGGACGTGGTTGAGATTTCGCCGGAGGTGTATGAAGCGGCGCGGGTGCAATTTGCGGAGCTGAACCGTGGGGCATTGGAGGACGTGCGGGTGTCGGTGGTATTGGACGACGCGAACTCGCATCTCCGGACGACGGGACGGAGTTACGACGTGATCGTGAGCGAGCCGTCGAACCCGTGGATGGCCGGGGTGGCTGGGGTGTTCAGCGTGGAATTCTACAGGGCTTGCGAGGCGAGGTTGAAGCCGGGAGGGTTGATGGTGCAGTGGGTGCAGATTTACGAGAGCAGCAATGAGTCGTTGGAGATGGTGCTGGCGACCTACACCTCTGTGTTTCCGTTCCTGACGATCTGGCAGACGCTGCCCGGGGACCTGGTGCTGGTGGGGTCGGATCGTCCGCTGGCGGTGGATCTCGACGGCATGGAAAGGCGCTTTGGGGTGCGGTCGGTGTCCGAGGATTTACGGCGTGCCGACCTTTTTGCGTTTCCGGTGCTGCTTGGATTACAGTTGGTTTCCGAGGGTAACGCATTGTTTCTGGCGTCGGCTGGAACGTCGTTGCACAGCGACGTCCGGCCGCGGCTGGAGTATGCGGCGGAGCGGGGATTTTTTGCGCGCAACGAGGCGGACCTGCACGTCACGTTCGACGAGTCGGCGTTGAGGCGGCCTTGGACGCTGTTGGGTGAGTATCTGGGAAAGCATCCACTGACCGTGGGGGATGCGCAGGCCTTTGCTTTGTTCCACACGTCGTTCCGTTTGCCGCGGGCGCAGGTCATGCGGTCGATCGTGGAGCGGTGGCGGGAACTGGCTGGGGATTCGACGCTGCCGGCGGAGTATTCTGCGAAGATGGAATTTCCGTTGTCGGTTGCGGAGTTGGAGGCGCAGCGGATGGCCCGGGTGAAGGGCTTGATGATGTCGCGGGCGGCGGATGAGTTGGAACCGCTCCGGATGTACTCGCGCCACCTCATGCATGCCTACCGTTACCAGCGCACGGTCTATTTCCAGCCCGGGACGGCGGAGTTGAAGGAGGTCCTGGGGCGGTTGGTGGAGGTGGACGACGTGCATCGGGCGTCGCATTTGCTGCGGATGGCGGAGATCGCCTGGGATGAGGGAGACGAGGTGCGGTTCAGGGAACTGTCATCGCGCGCGCTGCTGCCGGCGAACGGGGTGGCGGCAGAGGGGAATTTCAGTCTCGATTATCAGGCGCCTGGGCAGGTGCTGTCGCTGATGCTCGAGACCCTGTGGCGGGAGAAGCGCTTTGCCGAGGCGAAGCAGTGGTGCGATGCGGTGAGGGCGGCGGGTTACGCACGTCCCGAGAGTCGGTATTATACGCCGGCTCTCGCCATGATGGTTCGCAAGGTGGAAGCCACCGTGGGGGGAAGATGAATGGATCCGGTCTGACCCGGGGCATCCTCCTTCTTTCGAATGTACGACGGGCTCTCGGGGCTGGGGTGTTCTTCGAGCGCGTGGCAGGGCAGCTCAGGAATTTTCGGGATTCCCTGGTTCTTGACGGCTGAGCCCGACCTTGTGGGCGATGTCGTCGAATTCCTCGCCGCTGACTTCGCCGAGGGATTTGCCGCGGCGTTTGAGGTGTTCGTTGATCTTGATGGCCTTCTCGACCATCACCTCGTGGGTGCCCTCCGTGCCACCGACCATGGCGAAGTTCGGTCCGGTGGTGACCCTTTTGTGCCCGTCGGAATCGAGCCCTACGCCGAGGAGGACTGCCTTCCGCTTAGACTTTTTAACGGGCTTCTTCGGCATTGGGAGAGGGTAATTTCGGAAGAGGTCGTGCGGGAAGTCTGAATACAAATGCGCCGTCGCGGGGGCGACGGCGCATGCCGAGGTCGAGGGCTGCAAAGGCCGCCTGACGGTCACGAGTCAGACTGCCGGGGTCACCTGTCGGCGCGAGGCGCCCGCTGCTCGGGTCGAGGTGGCAGGGCGCGTCGGCGCGGGGGGAGGAGAGGCAGGTTCCGGGACATCGGTGATGATCGCGTCGGGGCTGGGCTTGGGTTCCTTGAGGATCGTGATGAACTGCTTCATCGCGGGCGACAGGACCTTGCTCTTCTTGAGGATGGCCGAGACAGGGCGCCAGAAATCGGCGCCGGCGATCTCCACCTCGCAGAGGGTGCCGTTCCGGACTTCCTGAGCGACTGTGGATTGCGGGATGATGGAGATGCCGAGCTCGATCTCGACGGCGCGTTTCACCGTCTCGATGTTGTCGACCTCCATCACGTGCTGGACCTCGACGCCTTCGGTGCGGAGTGCCTTGTCAATGGCGCGGCGGGTCGGGATGTCGGGCTCGAAACTGATGAAGCGCTCGCCGCGGAGTGCGTTGAGCGGAACCGATCCGCGACCAGACAAGGGATGGCGCGGGGAACAGACCAGGACGAGTTTGTCCCTCCAGAGCGGGATCACCTCGAGTCGGGATTCCTTGACGGCGTAGGCGACGAGGCCGACGTCGCAGACATTGCTGAGCACGTCGTCGTAAACGCGGTTGGCACGGTGATACTCGACGTGGACATTGACCGTGCGGTGGGTCCTGAGGAAGCGCTTGAGATAGGGGGGGAGATCGTACAGGCCGATGCTGTAAATCGTCGCGACACGGAGCGTGCCCGACACCACATCCCGCAGCTCCTGAAGCTGGGCGCGGAGCGTGTCGTAGGTCTGGATGATCTGCTTGCTGTGCTCGTAAAGGATCTGACCTTCGCGGGTGAGCCGGAACTTCTTCTTGCTGCGCTCGATGAGTGTGGCCCGAAATTGATTCTCAAGTGAGCGGATCTGCTGGCTGACCGCGGATTGGGTGATGTCGTTGATCTGCGCTGCCTTGGTGAAGCTCTCGGTTTCCGAAAGATCGCAAAAGACCTTGAGCGTCTCGATTTGCATAAGCTCATGATCGATGCTTGGTGATGATCGTCAAGTTTTTCTTATGAGAGGATTTGCCTAGGTTCGAAACGGCCCGTCCGTCCATGGGGGCTGCCGGTTCGGGCTTGCGGCGGGGCGGGTCGTGCATTGGGGTGCGGGCTGTGCGAAGATCGGGCGTGCTTTTGCTGGATGATCCAAGAGTGACCGGGTGGGAGGTTGAGCCGTTCAGGGGGCGGGGATGGCGCTTATTCGGGGTGGCTGTCTTCGTGATGGTGTCGATGATGACGATTGGGGCGTGGGGGGCGCGGCCGCCGGCGGTATTCGTGGCGATGCCGGAGGATGCTGGACCTGGGGAAAAGGCGGTGCCGGTGAAGGTGGTGGCCGATCGTGTGGTGGTCCGATTCAGGGGGCAGGGCGTGCAATTGGCGGGAGGGCCAATGGGGGCGTTTCCGGGGGGGATCCGTTGGATTGCGCCTCGATCGGGTGCTGCGCTGGCGGGGGCTGGGGTCGCGGACACTGCGTTGCGGCAATTGGCGGTGGTGACTTTGCCGCCGGGGTTGGATCTGCGGTCGGGAATTGCGGCGCTGGGTCGAAGGCCGGAGGTGCTCTACGCCGAGCCCGATTTGCAGCTGAGGATTGCGCAGGGGCAGGCGGGACCGCGGGTTGACGTTCCGAATGATTTCGAGTTTGGGCGGCAATGGAGCCTTCGCAACACGGGGCAGACGGGGGGGAGGGCGGGGGCGGACATCGGGGCGTTGGGGGCCTGGCAGTTCTCGACGGGTTCCTCGAGCGTGGTGGTGGCCATTGTGGACACGGGGGTCGATTTTTTTCATCCCGACCTCGAGGCCAACCTGTGGACGAACCCGCGGGAGATTCCCGGGAACGGCATCGACGACGACGGCAACGGCTATGTGGATGACGTCCATGGGTACGATTTTGTCTCGGACGATGCCGACCCGATGGATGACAACGTCCATGGCACTCATGTGGCTGGGATTCTTGGGGCGGTGGGCAATGACGAGAATGGGATCGCGGGTGTGGCGTGGTCGGTGGGGATGATGGCGTTGAAGGCGTTTGACGAGACCGGATCGGGGACGCTGGACGACACGCTTTCGGCGATCGCCTATGCGCGGGCGGCGGGGGCGCGGGTGATCAACGCCAGTTGGGGCACGACCACGCGCTCGAGAGCGCTGGACGAATTGGTGGCGGAATCGATCCAGTCGGGGATCGTGTTTGTCGCGGCTGCGGGGAACAACGGGACGGACGCCCGTTTTTTTCCGGCGGCGGTTCCCGATGCGATTGCCGTGGGGGCGACGGATGCGAATGACGTGTCGCCGACGTTTTCGAACTACGGTTCCTTCGTTGATCTCGTGGCGCCGGGGGACGCGATCGAGTCGACGATACCGAATGCGTCGTGGGCGGTGTTGAGTGGGACGTCGATGGCGGCGCCGCACGTGAGTGGTGTGGTGGCGTTGATGTTGGCGCGGCGGCCCGGGTTCACGCCGTCGGAGATTGCGACGATCCTGAGGAGCACGGCGGACGAGGTGGTGACGGATCGGTACACGGGGGCGGGGCGGCTGAATGCGGCGCGGGCGTTGTCCATCGAGGAGCCGTTGCCGCAGACCCGGCTTGATGTTCCGTCGACGTTGTCGGGTGTGCTGGATCTGAGGGGGTTGGCCCGGAGCAATCGTTTCGAGGGATACCGGCTTGAGATGGGGTTGGGGCAGCGACCGGCTGTCTGGATCCCGGTTGTTGAGAGCCGGGATCCAGACGTGGGCGGTGTCTTGTTGGCGGGCTTCGACACGGCGCGGTTCGACGATGGGGATTACACGCTGCGCCTGGTGGTGAGCAACACGCTGGGCCAGGTCGCGATGGAGCGGGCGCCGGTGGCGGTCCGCAACGTGCAATTGACTGCGCCTGCGAACGACGACGTGTTGCGGCAGGGGGATGTCATCGAACTGCGGGGGACGGTTTTCGGGGAAGGGCGTGTGTTTGAATTGGACTGGGGTGTGGGGAAGAGCCCGATCCTTTGGGAGACGCAGGGGATCGTGGTGGTGGGGGGTGGCGCGGGGCAGGTGGTGGATGGATTGCTGGGAACGTGGGACACCTCGAAAGTGCCTTCGGGATCGTTCGTGGTGCTTCGGGTGCGGGCGCGGAGCGGGGGGCGGCTGGTGGGGGAGTCGTTTTCCAGGATGGTCCACGTGGAATCCCGATTACGGGCGGGTTGGCCGAGGAGACTTCCCTTCACCGACGATTTTCCGTTGGGCAGTTGGCGTGAGTTCAACGTCGCCGACCTCGATGGCGACGGCGTGAAGGAGGTTGTGCTGGTGGACCACGGCGAGCCTGGGGGGCGGCCGCCACGGCTATTGGCGATCGAGCCTGATGGGCAATTGAAGTGGTCGCGGGATCTTCCTGAGGGAGCGCCGGAGTACGATGCTCCGGTGATTGGCGACCTGGATGGTGATGGCCGGTTGGAGGTCCTTGTGGACACTGGCGACGGCGGGACGATTTCGGCATTCGATGCGGATGGGCGGCCCCTTGGAGGTGGGTGGCCGGTGAAGCCTGGCGGGACGCATTTCGGGAAGATTCTGGCAGACATCGACCATGACGGGCGCCTGGAGCTGGTGGCGTTGTCGCGGCCGCCCCCTGATCTCGAGGGAGGATTGCGGCGACCGTTGGTGGTGATCAACGCGCGGGGCGAGGTCGTGCGGCGGTGGTTGGTTTCCGCGTGCGACGTCGATGCGCTGGTGCCGGAGCAGTTGCCTGCGGTGGCCCAGCTCGATGGCGACGACGATTTGGAAATCGTCGCGGTGGATGGGTGTGGGGGGGTGAGTGCGTTCAAGCTTTCGAAGGCGGACGGTCCCCTCTGGACGGCGGCGACGGACGCGAATTTGTTTGCGTCGCCGGTGGTTGCGGACCTCGACGGGGATGGGCGTGAGGAAGTCATCCTTGGCGGGGTGAGTCGTGACAAGGGTTTGCCGGGGGGGCTTCATGTCATCGACAATCAGGGTCATGCGCGCCCGGGTTGGCCGGTGTTGACCGGGGAATCCTTCATGGGTGGCGTGGCGCTTTCGGACCTCAACGGTGACGGCAAGTTCGAGATCGTCGTGGCGTCGTGGGACGATGACATCGTGCATGTCGTGGGCAGCGACGGTTTCGAGCTCCCCGGATGGCCGACGCAGCCGCAATTCAACGCCTCGGTCCGGTCGATCCCGGTCATTGGGGATGTCGACGGAGATGGGATTCCAGATGTGGTCCTGCCGTCGCCCGGGTCGTGGCTGCAGGTGGTGTTGGGCGGGGACACGGCGCGGGCGGGTGGTGTCCGGGCGTGGCGGGTGGACGGCAGCCAGATTGATTTCCATCCGTTGGCGCCGATGGACGGGTTGGGCATGGAAACGGCCTTGGGTGCGAGCTGGAACCGGATGCCGCCGGCGGTGCTGACGGACCTCGATGGCGATGGGCGGTTGGACATCGTGGCGGCGTCGGTGCAGGACGCGGCGTATTCGCCGGATCCGCCGATCGCGCGGATGAAGATGCGGTCGAGCGTGTACGCGTGGGAACTTCCGGTGCCGGCGCCGCCGACGAACGCGCCGTGGGCGGCGTTCCAGGGAGGGCCGGGTCGCAGCGGTCGGCTGGTGCGGAGCGTTCCGCCGAACCAGCTGCCGCGCGTCGTTGGTATTCCGCCACAGACCGTGGCGCCGGGGGATGTGTTCCGGGCCATTCCGCTGGATTTGTATGTCGAGGATGGGGATGACCGGGCGGATCGGTTGCAGTGGTTGGTGCGAGGGGGGCGGGATGTCCGCGTGACGATTGATGCGGCGCGGGTAGCCCGGGTGGAGGTGGTGACACCGGGTTGGGTGGGGCGCGATTCCGTGGAGTTCGTGGTACGGGATCCGAAGGGGGGAGAGGCGACAGCCACGGTCGGGTTCGAGGTTCGGGTGGGATACCGTCCTCCGTTTGCGGCGACGGATGAGGTCCGCGTGATCGAGGACACGCGGGTGGAATTGTCGCCGTTGGCCAATGATGTTTCGCCCACGGGGCGGCCGTTGCGCGTGGCTGCCGTGAGTCGACCGGGATCGGGTTTCACGAGTCTGCTGCCTGGGGACCGGGTCCGATACCTGCCGGCCACGAATTTCTTCGGGACCGACCATTTCGAATACACGATTGTGGATGATGATGGGGGTAGGGCGACGGGCGAGGTGGTCGTCCAGGTTGCGGGTGTGAACGATCCGCCCTTGCTGCAACCGGACCGGTTGTTGATCGACGAGGACACGACCGGGGAATTGATGCTGCTTGGGAACGATGAGGATCCTGACGGGGACGCGCTTGCCCTGGTCTCGTTGCAGCAGCCGGAATTCGGCGTCCTTGAGAGCCTGGGTGCGGACCGGTATCGGTTCACGCCGCCGACGAATTACAACGGTCTGCAGACCCTGACCTACGTGGTGCGCGACGCGTGGGGTGTGACGGCGACCGGGGAGGTGGGGATCCTGGTGAAGCCGGTGAACGATCCGCCGGTGGTCCGGGACCAGGTCGTGGTGTTGAACCGCAACAAATCCACGGATGTTCTTTATGACGCGGTCGATCCGGACGGCGACAAGGTTACCTTTGTGGTCGTTGATGCGCCGACCAACGGTGTGTTGTTCTCCTATCCGGAGTTGGCGAACTACACGCCGCGGCATGGTTTCTCGGGCACGGACCGTTTCACCTACAGGGTCAGCGACGGGCTGGAGAGCGTGGGGCCGGTGGTGGTCACCCTTGTGATCCAGCCGCGCAACAACGTACCGGAGGCGGTGGGCAAGTCGATGGTCACGGCGCAGGGGCAGCGGGTGGAGGTGCCGCTGGAGGCGTCGGATCCGGACCTGGATCCGGTGGTGCTTCGGATTGTGAGATTGCCGGGGCACGGGCGGGTGGCGTTGGACGGGACGAATGCGGTGTACACGCCGGATCCTGCGTTTGTGGGGGACGATTCGTTTACGTTTGTGGGGGGCGACGGGGATGGGGAGGGTGCGCCGGCGGCGGTGGTGGTCCACGTGACCGACGTGAACACGGCGCCGGTGGCGATGGCGGAGGTGTTGACCGTGGGGCGGAACCAGGCCTCGCCGGTGGAGTTGCACGCGCGGGACGGGGAGAACAACCCGCTGCATTTCACGGTCGTGAGCAACACCGTCTATGGGCGGTTGGAGGGGGAGCCGCCGCATTTGCGCTACACGCCGCGGGCGAACTTCAGGGGGATCGACCGCCTGCAGTTCCAGGTGGCTGACGGGCAGTTGTCGAGCGGGGTGGCGTTCGTGCATCTGATCGTGCGCGATCCGAACCATCTCCCGGTGACGACCAACCAGTCCGTGGTTCTTTCGCGGGACACGGCGGTGATGGTTCGGTTGCGGGCCACGGATGAGGACGGCCAGGCGTTGCGCGCGGTGATCCTGAAGGGGCCCGGGTCGGGGCGGTTGCACGGGCGGGGTCTCGACTACACGTATGTTCCGAAGCCTGGGTTTGTGGGGGGAGACAAGTTCACCTATCGGGTATGGGACGGGTTGGGGTACAGCGCGGATGCGACGGTGACGCTGGAGGTTGGTTCGGGGGCGGTTCCGGCGCCGTCTTTGAGCGGGGTGGAAGTGAGGGGTTCGGTGGTGATTCTCTCGATTGTTTCGGTGCCGGGGCGGGTCCTGCGCATCGAGGTTTCGGAGGACCTGACGAGTTGGGAGGGGGTGGGAGTGGTGCCGATCGCGACGGGTTTGGATCGGTGGTCGGAGGCCCTCGAGGTGGGGCGGGTGCGGCGGTTTTATCGGGTCCGGATGGAGCCTTGATGCGGTATTCCGGGGTTTTTCAGGGGTGTTTGGGTAAAAAAGTGGTTAAAACCTCGGGTTTCCTCGAATTTTCACTTGCAGCCAATCGGTTTGGATCCTTAGAACGGCTGCCGTCGTCGTCGACACACTGAACCTTTAACCACAACAGATATGGGCAAACCCCTCACCAAGTCACAACTGGCTGCGTCCCTCGCGGACAAGGCGGGTCTTACGAAGAAGCAGGCGTCCGAGGTCCTCGCGATTCTGACCGAGCTTTCGTACAAGCACGCCAAGGACACCTTCACGCTGCCTGGCATCGGCAAGTTGGTCCTCGTCAACCGCAAGGCGCGCATGGGTCGCAACCCGAAGACTGGCGAGGCGATCAAGATCCCGGCCAAGAAGGTCGTGAAGTTCCGCGTCGCCAAGGCGGCGAAGGACTCGATCCTGGGCACCAAGTAGGCTGCCTTTCGTTCTCACGGGCACCCCGCAACGAGGGGTGCCCTTTTTCGTTTGGAGATCCCACCCGGTCCGCATGAACACGAGGCCTCGCATCGCCGTGGTGGGTTGTGGCGCGTTGGGCAGCTTCTACGGCGCCCACCTTTCCCGTGCCGGTCACGATGTCCACTTCCTCCTGCGCTCGGATTACGAGGTCGTCCGTGAGCGCGGCGTGCAGGTGTGCGACGCCCACGGCGGCTTCGTCGCGCGTCCGTCGTCCGTGGCCCGTGAACCCGGGGAGATTGGCGTGTGCGACTGGGTCTTGGTCGGGTTGAAGACCACCGCGAATGGCCAGTTTGCGAGCTTGCTGGGGCCGCTGATGGGACCCCGGTCGGCCGTGCTTACGTTGCAGAACGGTCTCGGCAACGAGGATGCGCTGGGCGGGTTGTTCGGCCTGGAGCGTGTCCTGGGCGGGCTCTGCATTGTCTGTCTGAACCGCGTGGCGCCCGGGGTGATCGATCACCTGGCGCATGGCCGGATCGTGATGGGCGAAGCGGGTGGGCCGGCGACGGAACGGGCCCGGCGCATGGCCGGATGGTTCCACGATTCCGGAGTCCCGTGTGACGTGGTGGACAACCTGGAGCAGGCCCATTGGGAGAAGCTTGTCTGGAACATCCCATTCAACGGCCTCGGCGTTGCGGCGGTCGGCGGAATCGAGGCGGTACGGCGGGGCCGGCTGATCCCGGGGCAGTCGCTGGGGTCGTGTCACTCGACGAAGGCGCTGCTCGGGGATCCCGGGTGGGCGTCATGGGTTCGCGGGTTGATGGCCGAGACCATTGCCGCGGCGCAGGCGCAGGGATTGCAGGTGAAGTCCTCGATGGCGGACGAGCAGATTGCGCGGACGATGGAGATTGGGGATTACAAGGCGTCGACCCTGATTGATTACGAGCGTGGTCTGCCGCTTGAAATCGAGAGTCTTTTTGCCGAGCCGCTGCGTCGTGCGAATGCGGCGGGGGTGGAGGCTCCGCGTCTGAGGGCGTTGTGTTCGTTGCTGCGGGAACTGGATCAGCGGCGAACGTGAGGGCGAAGGCGAACGCGAAGGGGGAGGGCCGCCTCCATCAGGGGGTGGTGCCGCGAGGGGCGCCGGGGACGCGTTGGATGAGTTCGATTTCGTAACCCTCGGGGGCGTCGATGAAGGCGAAGCCCGAGCCGTCGGGTTTCATGTGGGGTCCGTCGGAGTAGGCGATGGATTTTGCGGCGAGGTGGCGTCCGAATTCCTCGAGGCTGTCGACCTGGAAGGCGAGGTGGGTGAGGTCGGGTTGGACGTTGACGGGGCCGCTGGCGGGGAAGCTGCAGAGTTCGATGGTTTCGTCGCTTTCGGGTGCCTTGAGGAAGACGAGGATGGAGCCGCGAGGGGATTGGCTGCGGCGGATTTCCTGGAGTCCGAGGACATCGGTGTAGAAGCGGACGGAGCGGTCGATGTCGTCCACCCGGTAGCGGGTATGGAGCAGCTTGAACGCGAGGCGCATGATGGGAGGGTAGGGTTGGGGGTGGGGGTATCGCGAGTTCGATATTGGCATCGCTTGCCAAAAGGGGGGTCCGGCCCCTTTAATCCGCCGCGTGTCGCCACAGCAGACGCTTCGCGGACAGGCTCGCCTTGTAGGGGTGGGTTTGCACAGCGGGAACAAGGTCACCATGACCTTTCTTCCCGCGCCGCCCAATGCGGGCATCCGCTTTCGCCGCGTTGATCTCGAGGGTCAACCGGAGATCGAGGCGAGTGTGGAGCATGTGGGGGACACGACGCGGTCGACGACGCTGGTGCGTGGCAACGCGCGTGTGCACACGGTGGAGCACGTCCTGGCGGCCTTTTCAGGGGCGGGCATCCACAATGCGGTTGTCGAGTTGGACGCGGGGGAGCCGCCGGTGGGCGATGGGAGTGCGATGCCTTTTGTGCGGCTCATCCAGGAGGCGGGCGTGCAGGCGCAGACGGAGCCGCACCAGCCTTATCGCGTCACCGATCTGGTGGAATTGTCGATGGGCGACAGCCAGATGGTGGCCTTGCCGCATGATCGGCTGAAGATCACGTGCACCAATGCGGATCGGGCGGGCCGGTACACGCAGGTTTATTCGGTGGAGGTGACGCCCGAGTCCTGGCTTCGGGAGCTTGCGCCGGCTCGGACGTTTTGTTTCTACGAGGAGATCGAGGCGTTGGTGAAGAACGGGTTGATCAAGGGCGGCAGCCTTGAGAACGCGGTTGTGATCCGTGACGACGCGGTGCTCACGACCGAGCCGCTTCGGTTCCCGGACGAGTTTGTCCGGCACAAGATCCTCGACATCATTGGTGATCTTGCGCTGACCGGGCGAGCCGTGCATGCCCACATCATCGCGGTGCGTCCGAGCCACAGTGCGAACTGCGAGATGGCCAGGCGCATCCTCGACCAGATCCGCCGTCCGGAGTCGGTCATCCAGGCCTTTGGGCCGCCACCGCAGAAGGCTGCGCCGGGGCGTGTCTCGTCGGAGGGTGGGACGCCGCTTGTCGTGGACGGTGTCGGCGACATGGGCATTGATTTCGTGATGCGGCTGCTGCCGCATCGTTACCCCTTTCTCATGGTTGACCGCGTCCTGAAGGTCGAGGGCAACCGCATTTCCGCGATCAAGAACGTCACCATCAACGAGCCCTTTTTCCAGGGCCATTTCCCGGGCCACCCCATCATGCCGGGCGTCCTCCAACTCGAGGCCATCGCCCAGGTCGCCGGCATCCTGATGCTGAGGCAGGCCGAGAATGCCGGGAAACTTGCCTACTTCATGTCGGCCGAGAGCGTCAAATGGCGACGCCCGGTCCGGCCGGGCGATCAACTCCAGATCGACGTCGAGCTGACGAAGAACCGGGGCAAGATCGGCCGGGCGAAGGGCGTGTGTTCGGTGGCGGGCGAGACCGTGAGCGAGGCGGAAGTGACTTTCGTGCTCACGGACGGCTGACCCCGATGACCTCAGGCCCTGTCACATCCTCCACTTCCATTCATCCCGCTGCGGTTGTGCATCCCCAGGCACAGATCGCGGAGGGATGTGTGATCGGGCCGTTCTGTGTCATCGGGCCGGAGGTTGTGCTCGGTCCGGGAACCCGTCTTCACAGCCATGTCGTCATCGATGGCGTCACGATTCTCGGCAGGGACAATGAGATCTTCCCGTTTGTGTCGCTCGGGTTGAAAACCCAGGATCTCAAATGGCGTGGCGGCCGGAGCCGCACCGAGATCGGCGACGCCAACACGTTCCGCGAGGGAGTCACGGTGCACGCTGCCACGGGTGAAGGCGAAGTGACCCGCATTGGTTCCAACAACCACATCCTCGCGTTCAGCCACGTCGCCCACAATTGTGTCCTCGGCGACCAGATCGTCATCTCCAGCGCCGGGCTGGCGGGTCACGTCGTGGTCGAGGATCGTGCGGTGATTGGCGGGCATTCGTTGATCCACCAGTTCTGCCGCATTGGCACGATGTCGATTGTGGGTGGATGCTCGAAGGTGGTGCAGGACATCCCGCCTTACATGCTCGCCGACGGCAATCCCGCCGAGACCCGTGCCGTGAACAAGGTTGGGCTCGAGCGAAACGCCGTGTCCGACGGGGCCGTTGCCGCACTGAAGCAGGCCCATCGATTTCTCTTCCGCGAAGACCTTTCAATCTCGAACGCGCTCGCACGCATCGAGGGTGAACTGCCACCCCTGCCGGAGATCCGGCACCTGGTCCAGTTCATCCGTGCCAGCGACCGGGGCATCAGCAAGTGAGCAGGCGAACCCCATGAAACCGCCAGCCGCCAGCCATGCCGCGCGTTCCGCAGGGAAACACCACCAACCCCAAGCCCCCATCACAACATGAGTTCTGAAGCCGATATCCCGTCCGCCAGCCCCGCTGCCCGCTCGCCGCTGCGAAGTCGCGGCAACCGCCGTACCTTCCGTCCCAAGAACCGCCTCTCCAAACCGAAGGCAGCCGATGACGTGGCGCCATCCGCCGAGCCCCTGACCGCGCCGATCGCCCCCGAGGAGACTGCAAACGTAATCGAATCGCCCGCTCCCTCGCGGACGCCGGCCTATGCAGAAGCCGCGCTCCCCGGGTTCGAGGGACACCCTTCAGGCGAACCTGAGGATCGTGGTGGATCCTACGCCGAGCCACCCCGCGATGACGGGTATGTCGAGACGCAACCCGAGGGACGCGGGATCGACCGGGATGAACCGCGGGCCTACGAGGCGTCCCAGGACGAACCTGGACGCGGTTTCCAGGATACCCGCGACGAGCGGTATGACGAATCGCCCCGCCAGGAGGAGGCTCCGCTTCGCTCGGAGCAGGCCCAGGAGGATGACCCCCGGCATCGCGAGGACGACGATGCGGTACGTGGACCGATCCCGGGATCAGTCGAGGCGCTCGCCTATCGACCTGCCCCGCCGCGCTCCATCGAGCAAGCCGTGCTTGAGGTCAAGCGGGTCGTCGATGCCTTGCATCAGGCCTTGGAAGACATGGAGGAAGTGCTCGAGTTGATCGAGGATGCCGAGCAGCAAAAGGTGGCCGACGAACGCGAAATCATCCGCCTCCAGGAACTCCTCCGTCAGGTCACTACCCAGACCCGCGACCGCCTCCTGCCTGCGACCTCCGCAGCGTCGCTGCGTTCGTCCCGTTCGGAGCCCTCGTATGGGAGCTCTGTCCAGAGCCAGAGTTCAGGGTGGAGTCGTGGCGAAGGCCGTGGTGAAGGCCGCGGCGATGCGCGTGGCGAGGGCCGTGGCGATGCGCGCGGCGAGGGCCGTGGTGATGTGCGTGGTGAAGGCCGTGGTGAAGGCCGTGGTGAAGGCCGTGGTGAAGGCCGTGGTGAAGGCCGTGGTGAAGGCCGTGGTGAAGCGCGCGG
>CAIMTB010000346.1 GCA_903844265.1 uncultured Verrucomicrobiota bacterium | reverse complement strand
GGAGGCGGACTTTTCCCCCGCCGGACTGGATGACTCCAGCCTCCTTCACCCCATCCACGCTGGTGCCTTTGCCCCGCGCCAGGGTGTCAGCCGTTCCGAAGGCGCCTTCATTCCAGCCGTGCTGCTCGAACCAGTGCAGGCAGAACTGGGTATCGGCGTCGAAATCGTCCTCGGCCAGAAACCGGTTGATGAGCTGGAGGGCGGTGCGCACGCTCATGGCGGAGCCATCGGCCTCCAGCACGGCGGCATACTTGGAAAAGACCGCCATGCCCGGCCCGATGATGGCCTGCGAAAGGTCCACCGGGGCCACGGGCGAACGCTCGTCGCCGGAACCTTTGGTCATTTCGTCGAGTGCCTCTGGCAGCACACCGTTCAACTCGCGGATGAACTCGCGGCGGGAAATGGAGGGGGCGTCGGCGGCGCGTTTGCGGCAGACGAGGACGATGCTGGAGGCGAGGGCGTTGCTTTCGCCCCTATCCCTAACGCGGCCTTTCATCTCGGTTCGCATCGGCCAAGTGCCAGTTACAGCAAAACCGGAAGTGACGACTGCCGATAGGAATGTTTCCCATCCCATCGAAGTCGTTCCCGTCGTTTCCGTATCGGCCTGCTTGAACGCGTAGTAAATCGTGACTGGAAATGCTGGATGACCATTCTGAGCAAGTTTCCCGATAGCTCGCTTCATTCCAGACATGAAGAATTTTTCAGCATCTTTCCGCCCGCCATGCCGTGCTGGGGTGGCGACTAGCTCTTCCATTTTTGGGGCAGCGATCAATGCTGTTAATTGTGGGAACGACGGACGCAGTGCCCGCCGAAGCCAGACGTAGAAGAAATCGGAGAGATCGGCGTAGCCGATGTTGTCGTAATAGGGAGGGTCGGTGGAGATGACTTTGTTTTTGCTTATGTCTTGGAACGATGCGTCGGCATTCTCGACAAATGCAGGCGCAGTTGCCGGTAAGGTGGAAATACTTTTGTGAACCCACGCAACCGAGCCTGAGTAGTTGCCGGTAGAGTCGCACAGGGGATTGCCTTCAGAGAAATCCCATATCATGGGCACTGCTTGGCGGCCGAACACAGGCTGAAGCCCTTCCTTCGCGTTGTGCCAGCTCGTTAAGTTCGACCAATATTGAGAAACACGGCTTACTGAGAATGCCAGATAAACGCACACCGCCTCTGCATAAGCGGCAGCCCCGCTTCCCCGCAGTTCAAGGCCTTCTGCTTTTGCATCCATACCAGCTTGGACAGCAGAGCGATAGATTAACTCCTTACATTCTTGGACCAAGTCGGTGAGTGTCGTCAGCGCCAAAGTCTGTCGTAGCGTGAAAAGGTCGCTCCACTTTGTCATCCCGTAGTTGCCAACTCGAAACCCAAGTGCCTGCTGAAAGAATTCCACATCGGGCCTCCATTCCGGAGTGGCTTTTTTCGCGGTGTCTTCCATTTCCGCCGAAGGTGCCAGATAAACGCGCCCTTTGGGTCCTTCCAAGACAACGGCCATCATCTTGGCACCCATCCGCCCATTTTGGCCTTCCGACTTAATGTAATCACCTGAGATAGCTACATCGGAAACGATACACCGAAAGTTTGCCCCGCGCCCTTCCACTTTGGTTCCTTCTTCGGCCTCAACTGGCGGGCGGCCGCTCTTCACAGTGAAGTGGTAGTGGTCCCCTTCCACGATGGGTATCACATAAGATTCTTTTCCCTCCTTGCTCGAAAGAATGAAGTTAGACGCCAGCGGCACATCAACATGCGAGAACGCCGGATTGGGACTCTTGACGGTCCGCGCCCAGAGCCAAGCAATGACGGTGAGCTTCTGGCCGACGAGCGGTTTGAGGTCG
>CAIMTB010000345.1 GCA_903844265.1 uncultured Verrucomicrobiota bacterium | reverse complement strand
GGTCGCAGAACGCCCTTCCAGTGATTGCTCAGGCACCACGATTTAAAGAATTCGGAGAGACATACCTCGCATACATCAGAAGTGGGGCCTCCTCGAATAAGGCAGCGAAGAAGCCGCGCACGATCGAAAAGGAGGAATATGGAGTGAGGCTTTGGTCTGGACACTTCGGTGGGGTTTATCTGGACAAGATTACGAAGGCACACATCAAAGCGATGATCTCCAAGCGCCTGAATTCAGGATCCTCTGCCCGCACTGTAAATCTGGACGTCATCATGCTTCGCAATGTCCTGAATCATGCGTTGGATCTTGGCCTAATAAGAGTGCTCCCGACTATTGGAATCCGGCCGCTGAAGGTTTCCAAGGTGGAGCGCCAGTTGCTGGATTCGGATGCTGTGGAACGTTTTTGCAAGATTGCCTGTGAGCGAAACGATCAGGGTGCGGCGGTCTACAAGAACGGAGCAGAGTTGGCGAACTTTGTCCGATTGCTCGCCACTTCCGGGGCTCGTGAAAAAGAGGCACTGCGATTGCGCTGGACCGATGTTCGATTTGAACAGAGACAGCTTGTGATTGGTTCGGATGGTGACACAAAGAACAGCACGTCGAGGGTGGTAGACTTTAACCCAGCGTTGGAGACGCATCTGGTAGGGATGAAGGAGAAGAGCAGGGGGGCTTCGGTTTGGTTGTTTCCGTCGCCTCGGCGGGGAGACAAGGACGTTCCATGCAAGACCATGCGGGAAACATTACGGCTAGTACGGGCCCAGGCTGGGCTTGATGAGATCGGTTTTCACGATTTTCGTCACCACTTTATCTCCTTTGCAGTCATGTCTGGTATCGACTTTATGACCATTGCCAAGTGGGTTGGCCACCGCGATGGCGGAGTCCTGATTGGATCGGTTTACGGTCATCTCGCGGACAGCCATCGAAAGCTGATGGCCAGCAAATTGAATTTTGGGCCATCCACCTTAGCGGACACGAGGAAGGCGGAGAAATTACCCGCACCAGCTTCGTAAGGGCTTTAGGACTAGTGGCGCGTTGACCCTTCACGGCTGGGGGTGATGCATTCGAATTGGGGGGGGGAGAACATGGCCAAGTCGTGTTGTTCCTAGCGTGGGGACAGGTGATCCATGGCTGCCCCATCAAGGACCCCATCGATTGGGCATCCTTCGTTGTCACCGGTCTTTGTCATTGGCCAACGACACTTTTTTTAACGAGAAGCCGGTTCAAAGCGTTTGGTGAGTTTTGGCTTGGATAGGCATCCGCACCAGTGCACGGCACCACCAACCGGTAGTCGCCTCGTCTCAACGTCTCAGGAGTCTCAAAAGCCTCAGTCCGACTTCCAGTTTTATAGCCGGGCTTGGAAAGCCGATCCGGCTGCCCGAAACTCGAACGCCGATAGAATTTCTATCCAAGAGCGACTTGCCCCGTTGCTGAAGAAGGTCCAACGGAGACGGTAGGGTTTCTGGGCGGCGGCACCTGAGCTGGACAAATTCCGGGAGGTGGGAGATTGTGATAGTGCCAGTGATAGTGATGGTGATTGTTAAGCCGGTGGGTAGTTGACCCAGCTTTTCAAAGTTCCCTGAATCGGTTGGCGCGGACTCAGGGTGGGAATAGGGTCGGTTAAGCGCCAAGCAGAGACGGTAGGGGTTTATTCGGTGGGGGCCCAAAGTAGACAGCGCCTGAGAGATCTGTGATGATGAGAGCGACGGTGATTGTTAAGCCGGTGGGTAGTTGACCCAGCTTTTCAAAGTTTCCTGAATCGGTTGGCGCGGACTCAGGGTGGGAATAGGGTCGGTTAAGCGCCAAGCAGAGACGGTAGGGTTTCTGGGCGGCGGCACCTGAGCTGGACAAATTCCGGGAGGTGGGAGATTGTGATAGAGCCAGTGATAGTGATGGTGATTGTTAAGCCGGTGGGT
>CAIMTB010000344.1 GCA_903844265.1 uncultured Verrucomicrobiota bacterium | reverse complement strand
TGATCGCGTGCCGGGGGGCGAAGTGCCGATCCCAGACAGCCTTCAAGGGCTCGTAGATGGTGCCTGGCATCTCGCCAACGGTGTGGGTGATCGAGTCCCCGATCAGGACGAGATCATATTTGCCCGCCTTCACTTCGGAAACCTTCTGGGCGTGACGTGGGCTGGACGCCTCAGTCGGAAAATCCGCATCGCCGGGAGCGGGTGTGCGCACAACCTGCCGACCTCCTGATGTGCAGGAGGACAGCAGGAGCACGACCAGCATCGATAAGGCTGAGTGCATCGCGAACTCGAGCGTCTTCATTTTGGTTTCTCTGGGTATGGACTCCGCGCCTCGGCACGTAGGACGATCTCGGCACCCTCAAACCGGAGGCTGAAATCGCTGATACCGCGCATGTCGTCGGCGAACTTCGTCTTCCGGCGTTGAATCAGGCTTCGAATCAACGGGTTCGCAGCTGTTGACGGAGGAACGTAGGGGCGGGGGCACAGACCTCAATGCGAAAAATCCGCCAGCAGCGCCCCGACAGCCCCACGGCCGCAAGCCGGCGCCTGCTTCCCAGTCGAGTTGTGCTTGGCTCGTAGGTTCCCGGGCGCAGGAAGTTGTTGCCGGTACGACATCGCCAATCAAGGCCAGGATCTGCCCGGCACAGCTCACGGAATAGAAGCCGAGCTGGATAGGTGATTCAATTCGCCTCGCCCTCTACCAAGTTCAATGCTTGCATAGCCAGATATGGCCCGCCGCAAGAAGTCCCCCCTCCCAATTGCCCCGCTTTCGCTGAACCCATCCGAATCGGACGCCGGCAGTGAACCCAAGGTGGTGGATCGCAGCATTGGGGCCTTCGTCGCCCGGATGCAGGAGGTCCGAGTCCGCACGGACAAGCTCAAGAAGCTCGACGAGAACATCGCCGCCGCCGAATCCGCACTGGCGACTGCGAAAGCCGAACGGGAGCAGGAGGGGCGGAACGTTCGGTGGCTGGAACTGCACCTGCGCAACGACTACCCGGAGGCGGCGTTCCTTCTGGGAGGCGAGTCCCCCCAGGGCCCCAAACGCCGGGGACGGAAGCCGAAGGCGATGGCAGCGAAGCCGGCATCATCCGAGGGGGCGGGATTGACGGTTGATCAGGCGGAACAGGTCTTGGCGGCTCTTGGCAACACGTTCTCCTTGGGCGAGTTCGGCAAGACGATCCGTTCCATGTTCCCAGGGGCGGGAGGCAAGGGGGCGATCAGGCTGCTGGGAAACAAAGTCACGAGCGCTGGCGGCAAAGGCATGGGGTCGATGTTCAAGAAGACGTGATCGAGCGCCTGAGCTGAAACCGACACCCAGGCCGTCAGCACCCTCCCCGAAATGAAAACCGTTCTCTCCACGATCCTGGTCCTCCTCGCCCTCGGTTCAGCCTCGGCAGCCATCCGCGCTGAAGAGCCTCCGAAGGGGGCGCGGGCTGACATCTACAACGAGTCCCTCGACGCCTCGAAGCAGATCACCGAAGCCCTTGAGGCCGCCAAGAAGGGGAACAAGCACGTCCTCCTCCAATTCGGGGCCAACTGGTGCGGGTGGTGTCACAGGCTCCACAAGCTCTTTGCCACGGACAAAGCCATCGCGGAGAAGCTCAAGAACGACTTCGTGGTGGTCCTGGTCGATGTGAACAAGGAGCACAACAAGGACATCGACACGAAGTACGGCAATCCGACCCGTTTTGGGCTGCCGGTGATCGTGGTGCTGGATTCGTCAGGGAAACCGCTGACCAC
>CAIMTB010000343.1 GCA_903844265.1 uncultured Verrucomicrobiota bacterium | reverse complement strand
CTGCCTCCGCTGCCACGGCGAGCAGCGTCCTAAAGGCGGTCTCAGACTCGACTCCCTCGACGCTGCTTTGAAGGGTGGCGAGAATGGGAAGTCCATCCTCCCCGGAGACAGTAAGAAGAGCACCTTGGTGCATGCAGCGGCCATGATCGACGACGAGACGGCGATGCCCCCCAAGCGCCGTGTTCGGAGTCACCGACAAGAACAAGGACGGTAGCCTGACCCGCGCCGAGCTGAAGGATACCTTCGCCACGTGGGCGGTCGCGTGGGACACGGACAAGAATGGCTCGGTGAACGAGGAGGAAATGCGCGCCGGCGTGACCGCGGCATTGCCGCGACCCAATTTCGGCGGACCAGGCGGACCAGGCGGACCGGGTGGACCGGGGCGTGAAGGTGGGCGTGAAGGTGGGCGCGAGGGTGGACGCGAGGGCGGGCATGAGGGACGGTGACAGCGTCGGAGGATCGAGGTATTCTCCTGTGCACCGTGGCATCCCCATTTCTTGTACCCGAGGAATCCAACGCCATTTCCGACGTTGGCTCCTGGCGAGACGGTTCATGGAGTTCCATCGCGCGGGCGGTGTGGGTGGCATGTATTGCGGGCGTCTTCGCATCGAAGGCGTTGATGGCTGGGGCGCCGTGGCAGGACATGGACTACGGGCCCTACCTGACGGCGAGCATCGAATCGCCCGCGGTTGGGCGCGTGACGAATCTGACATACAAGGGCATCGCGGTGAACCTGGGGCGGGCTGGAGGTTCAGGAGCGAACCAGGCGATTCTGTTCGACACCGATCTTCTGCGGTACTCGGTGGGTTGGACCGGCGGGTTTGTGTCGTTGAAGGGCGTGGCTTTTGATGGCGAACACTGGGCTTACCCGAAGATCGACGGAGATCCGGTGTTTGCGAATCCTCCAATGCCCGGTTGGGCGAAGCCCGGTGAGGCGAGTTTTGCGGATCCACGTTCCCAGGCCTATGGACCCTTGCCGAAGGATTGGGCCCATTGGTCGGGGCTGTATCTCAAGGACCGGCAGGTGGTGTTGAGTTATCGGGTGGGTGACATGACGGTGCTCGAGTCGCCGGCGCTTGAAGGCCCGCCCGAGGACCCGGTCTTCGTGAGGGTCCTCAACCTGGGGCCTTCCGCCACCGTCCAGACCCTGCAGATTCTTCAGGAACCCAATCGGATGGCGTTCTTCCGTACGCTTGATGCTCCGACTGGCGCGACCGTGGGCGTCGGTGATGCAGACCCGAACGCGACGTTTGCGTGGCTCGAGGCGCCGATGGTCAAGCAGGAGGCGGGCAAGATTCTCGCGCCCTCGGACGTCGGGTTGCTGGGGGTGCCGTGGATCGCGGTGAAGGGGGCGCCGTTGGGATCGCACTGGGTGTCGGCCGGCGGGGACGGGCATCTCCGGCTTCAGATTCCGGCGCATGCGGGTGCCGTTCGGATGAAGTTGTTCATTGGGCGTGGGCCTGAGGGAAAGCCCGAGCGTCTGGCGTTGCTGGCGCAGCGAAGTTCGCCGGCCGAGGATCTTGCGGGGGCGACCAAGGGAGGAGCCCGACGATGGCGTGAGACCCTCGAGACGTCCTGGAAGCCGGGCGTTGGGGACGGGCCTTATGTCGTGGACGAACTGACCGCGCCCGAGTCGAACCCGTGGAAGTCATGGCTTCGGTTTGGTGGTCTGGATTTTTTCGCGGATGGCCGGCGTGCGGCGGTGGCGACTTGGAATGGCGATGTATGGGTGGTGAGCGGGGTGGATGGGCCGGAGACGAAGCTGCGTTGGCAGCGTATTGCGACCGGGCTCTTCCAGCCGCTGGGTTTGCGGATCGTGGACGATGAAATCTATGTCCTTGGGCGTGACCAGATCACGCGATTGCACGACCTGAACGGCGACGGGGAGGCGGACTTCTACGAGAACTTCAACAACGACTGTCTTGTCAGCGAGCATTTCCATGAGTTTGCGACGGACCTGAAGGTCGGGCCCGACGGCGATTTCTATTATGTGAAGTGCGCCCGGCACGCGTTGCCGGCGGCGCATGCGCACAACGGCACCCTCATCCGCGTCTCGCGGGACGGTT
>CAIMTB010000342.1 GCA_903844265.1 uncultured Verrucomicrobiota bacterium | reverse complement strand
GAGCTTTTCGGGGAAGGGTGAGCCCTACCGTCACCCTGTGGATGAACCGAGGAGGGTGCCGTGCATGCTCGACCCCTCGGTGGTAGGGCGGCCTCTCCGAGGGCGCCGCGCCTGGGTGTGTGCGCGAGGACGGCGCGCAGCAGAGTGCGCGCCCCACCGTCACTCCGCTTGACGTCGGACTGCCAGATGCCGAAGGTGGGCCAACCCCTAATGTGCCCGGGGTGTTTGTCCCGGGACCGATGTGGCCAACCGTCAACCAGAGCACGCCATGGAAGAGACCGGAACAGTCGCGGGGATTCTCGACAACAAGGGGCACGATGTCTTCACCATCAGCCCGGACAACTCCGTGTACGAGGCCATCGAACGGATGGCGGATCGCAACGTGGGGGCACTCCTGGTGATGGATGGCGACCGTCTCCTGGGGGTGTTTTCAGAGCGGGATTACACCCGTAAGATCGCATTGCAGGGCCGGGCCTCGAAGGACACGCGCGTCGAGGACGTCGTCTCAAATCAGGTCGTCACCGCGATGCCGACATCGACGGTGCGCGAGTGCCTGGAGTTGATGTCTGAGAATCGTGTCCGGCACCTGCCCATCCTTGAAGGCGAATACGTGGTTGGAGTGATTTCGATCGGAGATCTGGTGAACTGGATCATCCACGCCCAGCGCGCGCAGATCGAACAGCTGAGCAACTACATCGCGGGCGGCTACCCGGGTTGAGCCGGGACCGGGCCGTTCATCCCCCGAGATCGGGGGATGACGCTGCCTCGATTGGCAGGCGGCAGGCGGCCGCGAGGGGCGCTGCGCCTAGCCGATCAGGTAGAGCTGGCCTTGGGCCTTGCCCGGGCCGGCGTCAAATTCGAGGAACCCGTCCTTCCATTCCGCGGTCACGGCGCCTGCCGCCGAGCCCGGCTTTCCGCCGGCAAGGAGCAGCCGCGGTGCTCGCAGTTCCTCCGTGACCGGCACGCGGACGCGTCCTTCGCCGTGGACCCAGAGTTCGAGGATTGCCCCGCCTGCGACGCGTCGATCCTGTCGGACCGGTGCCCATCCGATGAACCCGAGTGCGCGGTCGGAGAAGCGGTGTTCGCGGTCCCCGAGGCGGATCCGGTCGCAGTTATGCCCGGCGAAGGCGATGAGGCGATGCGCGGCATCCTCGCGGAACGCGACCACGAGGTTGCCGTTGTAGGTGACACGGGTTCCCGCAATTCGCAGGCCGTCGATGTCGATCTTCTCGGGAGGCAGCGGATTGGATTTCAGGAGTTCGGCGTCCTTCGCCTCGTCGCGGTGGAAGCCGCCGGGCCAGCCTTCCACGTGACTCCGGTAATGGGCGGCGATCGAGGTGGTTCCGTTCGGGAAGCGCGCGGCAAAATAGGGTGATTTTCGTGAGACCACGCAGGGATCGTCGGAGCCTGCGTAGGCGTTGAGCGCGGTGAGGAGGTCGAACCACGTCCGGACCTCGTATCCCAGGGACGCCGCCTGGTCATCGCGAGGGCGGAAGCCCAGGAACGTCACGCTTCCGCCCCGGGTTGTGGTGCGATGGACGCCGACGGTGCGGCCGGTGCAGCGCGCGACGATCCGGACATCGGAAGACGCGGGTGTCACGGGCCAGAGTTGGTCGACGATGAAATCGGTCAGCACCGGTTGCGGCGTGATCGAGCGCAGTACGTCGTCGAACTCGATGAAGCGGCCGGGCGCGGTGATGCCTTCGTGGGAGGTTTCGAGCGACTTCACGCCGCAGAGGCGCTGCCATCGTTCGAGGACCGGTTGGCCCGAGAAATCGACGCGTGGGGGTGGTCCCGACCAGATGAGCCGGCCGCCGGCCTCGACGAATTGTTCGAGCATCGGCAGGAGATCGGCGGATGGCAGGGGCTCGAAGAGCGCGGCGACGGTGCGGTAACGTCGGCCGAGGAGGTCGAGTGAGCCGTCGGCCTCGACGCGGCCGTGTTCGAGCAGCTTTTCGGCGGTCACATAATTGGCATAGCCGTACTGGACCATCCACGAACCGAAGCGTTCCTCGCAGGCGACGAGGGAGGACGGGTACAGCATGAGCACGGGGACCTCGCGATGGGCGTGGTCGCAGACGGCGGCGAAGGCGGGATCGGGGGAGCAACCGAACGCATTCTCGAGGGCGCGGTGGCGTTGCAGCGCGGCGGACGGCATGCCCCACGCGGCGGCGTAGGCGTTGGGGACGGCGTTGAGTGATCCTGTCGAACAGGCGAGCGCAAGGCCGTAGTAATTGCGGTCGGACCATCCGCCTTCGGCGTGATCATTGCCGCCGCCGGTGAGGAATTCGTTCCACTTGAAGTAATCGGAGCACGCGCTGGCGGCCTGCTGCACGGTGTTCGACCACAGGAAATCCGGGGTGTATTCGTATTGCCGCGGCGCATGGGGTTGGTTGCCGCTGCGCCAGAAATCGATGGTGGGGCTCTGGGCCCAGGTGGCGTGGGCGCGGGATTCGAGGTCGTGGCCATAGAGCCTTTCGGCGGAGTGTTTCGCCTTCGCGAAGAGTTCGACCACGGTGTCGTGGAGCAACCGGTAATAGCGTCGCCGCAGGAGCCAGGTGCGCTGCACGTCGTCGGGTTTGTCGCCCAGGACGTGTTGCGCGGCGAGGCGGGCCTGGAGATCGGGCAGGAAGCCGTGCTGCCCGTAGCAGAAGTAGACCAGGTATTTCTCGAGGTCCGCGAACTCCGCGCCGTGTCGCGCGGCGAATTCCCGGGCGAGGTTTGGCGTGAGATAACGCAACGCGAACTGGCCTTCCTCGTGATGGCTCCCATATCCCCAGTCCTGCTGGATGTGCATCTCGTCCGCATAGAGCCCGTTGAGCGGAACGCCCGCTCCGTGATAGCGCTTCACGAGGTCCTCGAGAAACGGCAGCGCGCGCGGGCTGAAGTAGTCCATCTCGGGAACGGTGTAGCGGACGACCACGAGCACGCGGTCCAGCGGTCCGATGTCGGTGTCACCCTGGCCGTGCATCGTGAGGCGTCGTTGTTTGCCGCCGTAGACCGACTCGCCGGACTCGAGCTCGGGAGCCTGCTTCAGCTCGACGATGCCCGCGGGATCGACCGCGTAGAACCCGGTGTTGCCGATGCGGCGTTCGCGGAAAGCGAAGACACGGATCCCGGCGCGGGCGAGTTCGATGGTGCCCTTGTTGTTCGTCCACTTCAGCTGTTCCCACAG
>CAIMTB010000341.1 GCA_903844265.1 uncultured Verrucomicrobiota bacterium | reverse complement strand
GGAAAACCCCGGTGCCAGGCCGGGGCCACTCATCCCCCGTCGTCTTCGGTGACCGCGTGTATCTCCTGTCCGCCGTGGCCGTCGGCGAACCCCAGGCCCCGGTGTACGACCGCGCCCCTGGGACGCACGACAACGTGCCGGTGACCCAGCGCCACCAGTACGTCGTGCTCGCCTTCAGGCGCAGCGACGGTGCCCTGGCCTGGCAGAAGACCATGCGGGAGGAATTCCCCCACGAAGGCGGCCATGAGACGGGAAGTCCGGCCTCCCACTCACCCACCACCGACGGGGAATTCATCTACGCCTGCTTCGGGTCGCACGGTCTCTACTGCCTCGGTACCGAAGGCGACCTGAAGTGGCAGCTGGACCTGGGCCGGATGAACACCCTCCACGCCCACGGGGAAGGAAGCTCTCCCGTGCTCTACAAGGACCTTCTCATCGTCAACTGGGACCATGAGGATGCCTCCCTACTCTACGCGCTGGACAAGCGGACCGGCGCCGTGCGGTGGAAGACTCCGCGCGACGAGAAGACCTCCTGGTCGACCCCGCTGATCGTGGAACAGGCGGGGAAGGCCCAGATCGTCGTCGGCGCCAGCAAGCGCGTGCGGGGGTATGATCTCCTCACCGGAACCCAGCTGTGGGAATGCGCGGGACTCACCGAGAATGTGATCGCCTCGCCGGTCTACAGCCAGGGCATCCTGATCGCCGGGACCAGTTACTACCAGCAATCGATGCTCGCCCTCCGGCTCGAAGGCGCCCACGGCGACCTCACCGGCACCGATCATGTCGCCTGGAAACTCAACCGCCTGACACCCTACGTCTCCTCGCCGCTTCTCTACGATGATACCGTCTATTTCCTTCGGCATAACCAGAACGTCCTCTCGCGGCTCGACCCCTTGACGGGCAAGCCCCGCGGCGAACCGCTCCGCCTCGAGGGCCTGCGGGACTTCATCTTCTCGTCGCCGGTGGGCGCGGACGGCCGGATGTATATCACCGCGAGGGACGGAAACACGGTGGTCCTGCGTCACGACCGCACCAACGCGATGCTGGCCGTCAACCACCTCGACGATTCCTTCAGCGCCACCGCGGCGCTCGCCGGCCGTGAGTTGTTCCTGCGCGGGGACCGCTATCTCTACTCCGTCGCCGAGTAACTCACCGCCCCACGAAGCCGATGGAACCCCCGAACCTGTCGGATCAAAGTCACCGTGTGACACCGGCCCGACTCGGCGTGCATCCCGCGGTAAGTCACCCGGTTCCGCCTATCTCGACCTTGTCGCCATCCATCGCCGGACCCGGGAAGCGGCGCGTCGCCATCCACGCCGGGCCGTGACCGGACCACGATGAATCCGGAATACCAAAGCCTGGAGGAGGTCCTGTTCGACCTCGCGGTCAAGATACAGACCGCCGAGGAGCGCGCGGCGTTTCTCGAGCGTGTCTGTAGCGGCGATCCCGGGTTGCGCGCCCAGATCGAGGAGTTGCTGGAAGCCCACTTCGGCGGCACAGGATTTCTGCCCCAGGCCCCGCCACAGCCTGGACCCGCGGTGGCTGCTCCGGCACCGGCCGAGGCTCCCGCGGTTTCGATCGGGCGGTACACCCTGCTGGAGAAGATCGGCGAGGGCGGCTTCGGCGAAGTCTGGATGGCCGAGCAGCGGGAGCCGGTCAGGCGACGCGTCGCGCTCAAGTTCATCAAGCCGGGCATGGACAGCCGGGAAGTGATCGCGCGGTTCCAGGCCGAGCGTCAGGCGCTCGCGCTCATGGACCACCCGCACATCGCAAGGATCCTCGACGCGGACGTCACCCCGGCCGGGCGTCCGTACTTCGTGATGGAACTGGTGCGTGGCGTACGGATCACGGAGTACAGCGACCAGAACCTGCTTCCGCTCGAGGATCGACTGAGGCTGTTCGTGAAGGTCTGCCTCGCGATCCAGCACGCCCATGAGAAGGGCGTCATCCACCGGGACATCAAGCCCTCGAACATCCTCGTGGCCCTGCACGAGGGCCGCCCCGTGCCGCGTGTCATCGACTTCGGCATCGCCAAGGCGATCCACCAGGATCTCACCGACGCGACCTTCTTCACCCGGTTCCAGCAATTCATCGGCACTCCCGCCTACATCAGCCCGGAGCAGGCGGAAATGGGTGGGCTGGACATCGACCCACGCGCGGACGTCTACAGCCTGGGCGTGTTGCTCTACGAACTGCTCGTCGGGCAGACACCCTTCGATCCGAAGGAACTGGCCAAGGCCGGCCTCCAAGGCCTCCGCAAGGCGATCCGCGAAGAGGACCCGCCACGCCCAAGTTCCAGGCTCTCCACCCTGTCCGAGGAACAGCAGACCGCCACGGGAAGACGCCGGCAGACCCCTGTCGACCGACTCACCCGGCGGCTGCGTGGCGACCTCGACTGGATCGTGATGAAATGCCTGGAGAAGGACCGTACCCGCCGGTACGCGACCGCCAGTGCCCTCGCCGACGACGTCGAACGCCACCTCGCGCACCAGCCCGTCACGGCCCGCCCACCGAGCGCGGCATACCGCCTACGGAAGGGATTCCAGCGACACCGGCGCAACCTGGCCGTCGCCGCCTGGACGTCGGTCGTCATCGCCGGCGCGCTCGCGGCGGGAGCGTGGTGGCGCGCGCGTTCGGACGTCGATCTTTCCCTGGCCGTCATCCCGTTCGGACACTCCGGGCCCGAGGAAAAAGTGGAGACACTGGCCGGCGGCCTGACCGACGGGCTCGCCCGCGACCTCTCGAAGTTCCTCAACCTGCGGGTGACGGCGTCGAGCCTGACCCGGCGGTTCAAACGCGCAGAGGTGGACCCGGTGGCCGCGGGACGCGACCTGGCGGTGCATTGGGTGGTGGCCGGCGCTGTCCGGGAGGGCGCCGCCCCGACCGGCCTCGTGGTCCGGGCGGACCTGCTCGACGCGCGCGCCGGCGTGCTGGCGTGGTCCAGGGATTTCCGCGGTGCGAACGATGAAGTCGGGACGATCCAGAAGACCATCCGCGACGCGGTGGTCGAGCATCTGCGGATGCGGTTCCCAGGGGAATTGCGCCAACGCATGGATCGCCAGGTGGCGACGAACCCGGAGGTGTACCGGCTCTACGCGCGAGGCCGCGCCTCCCTGGATCGGCGTACCCCCGAAGGCATCACGGAAGCCATCGGGTTGTTCGAGAAGGCCGCCGCCATCGACCCGAAATACGCGCCCGCCTACTCCGGCATCGCGGACTGTCAGTGCCTGATCGCCCAGATCGGCGAGGTCCCACCGATCGGGTGCCTGCGCAAGGCCCGGGAGGCGGCGCAACGCGCGCTCGATCTCGACGATGGACTGGCGGAGGCGCACACGACGCTGGCGGCTGTCACCAGCCTGCTCGACTTCGACTGGGTCGCGGCGGAGCGTGGCTATCGTCGCGCCCTGGAACTCAACCCGAACTACGCGCTCGCGCACTCCTGGTACGCCAGTCGTCTGCTCACACCGCTGGGCCGCCACGAGGAGGCCATCAGCCATGCCGCGCGCGCCGTCGAGCTGGAACGGGGCGCGGTTGCGCCCCTCCTGAACCAGGCGGCCGTCTGGTTCGGCGCGCGAAGATTCCAGGAAGCGGCCGGATCGTTGCGTCGCCTGGTCGAGGCCGAACCCGGCTTGCTGCCCGCCCGATTCATGCTCGCGTGCGCCTTGTCTTTCCTCGGGCAGGATGCCGATGCCCTGGCGCAAATCCCGGACGCGAACGCGCCGGGCCAGATGCTTTTCCGGTCGTACCTCCTCTCGCGTGTGGGCCGAACCAACGAGGCCGTCGGCGTGCTGCGTGCCGCGGACCAGGCACCCAGCCCCGCCTACGGAAGCGAGTATGAGCGGGCGATCGCTTTGCTCGGGCTGGGCCGGACGGAGGAGGCGCTCCGGAGCCTCGAACAGGCGCAGAACCACCGGGACTGGCAATGGCCCAACATCACCGTGAGCCCGTTCTTCGATCCCATCAGCCACGACGAGCGGTTCAAGGCACTGCTCCAGAGAGCGCACCTCCGCTAGTGTAGTGTCGCGTAAACGCCTGGAGTTATTTTCCCTTGTTTTTGCGCATTCGAGGGCGAGTGCAACCGGGCTTGATCTTCTCCAGAGTTTGTCTGCAGCGGCTGAGCTTTTCGACGATCGAGTCGACGGTCGCCGTCCACACAAGCGGCTTGGGGTCGGTGTTCCACGCCGCGAGAAACTCATCAATCGCCATTTTCAAATCGTCCACGCTGACGAAGACGCCGCGACGGATGCGTTTGCCCGTCAATTCCCCGAACCAGCGCTCGACAAGATTCAACCAACTCGAACTCGTTGGAATAAAATGGGGGATGAACCGGGGGTGCCGTTTGAGCCAATTCTGCACTTTCGGATGTTTGTGAGTGCCGTAGTTGTCCATGACCACATGGAGTTTCAAATCGGCCGGAAACTCCCCATCCAAGCGTTGCAGGAATTTTAGAAACTCTTGGTGGCGATGCCGAGCGTAACACTGTCCGATGACTTTGCCCTGCGCCACCTCAAGCGCCGCAAAGAGGGTTGTCGTTCCGTTCCGCTTGTAGTCGTGGGTCATCGTTCCACAGCGCCCCCGCTTCAGGGGTAATCCCGGTTGCGTGCGGTCCAGGGCCTGAATCTGGCTCTTTTCGTCGACGCAGAGCACCAGAGCCTTTGCCGGTGGATTCAGGTACAGGCCCACCACGTCGGTCAGTTTTTCTAAGAAACGTGGGTCCCGCGAAAGTTTGAAGCCTTGTGTGCGATGCGGTTTGAGCTGGTGGCTCTGCCAGATCCGATTCACCGTGTCTTTGCTCACGCCATGTTTCTTGGCCATTGAGCGACAACTCCAATGCGTGGCGCCTGCCGGGCGACTCTGCAGGGTGGAGTCGATGATTGCGGCTACTTTGTCGTCCGAATAGGTGGGCTTTCGTCCACGACCCGGAGCGATTTCCCATAAGCAATCTGAGCCCTCCTTGCGAAAGCGCCCGCGCCAAAGCGCAACCGTCTTGAAGTTGATCTGGAGATCCTCGGCAATGTCCTGGTTCCGTTTGCCATCAGCGGCAGCCAGAATGATGCGACATCGCTGCGTCACCTGCTGCGGTGTTCCGTGCGCATCAACCCAACGCTGAAGTTCGAGACGGTCCGGCGATGCGAGGAGAATGGGTGCGGCAATGCGAGGCACCCAGTCAGAATACCGGGTCAAGTCCATACCGCCAGCCATTTCTGCGACACTACACTAG
>CAIMTB010000340.1 GCA_903844265.1 uncultured Verrucomicrobiota bacterium | reverse complement strand
ACACCTGCGACACCTGCGACACCTGCGACACCTGCGACACCTGCGACACCTGCGACACCTGCGTTCCGTCGTGGTGACGAGCGGCTCATTCGTCTGACGGCATGTGCGGGTGAAAAAGTCTCGTCGCTTCTGCAGAAGCAGGGGCGTCCCGGTGGGGTGCTGCGTGTGGCGGTGATGGGGGGTGGTTGCTCGGGGCTTCAGTACAAGATGGACCTCCAGGATCGCGCGCAGAACCGCGATATTGTGGTGGAATCCGCGGGCGTACAGGTGGTGGTGGATCCGAAGAGCGCGTTGTACGTGACGGGATCGGAGCTGGACTATCTCGATGCGCTTCAGGGGGGTGGGTTCAAGGTGAAGAATCCGAACGCCGCCACGAGTTGTTCCTGCGGCGAGAGTTTTTCGGCGTGACCGGGGTCCGCCGCGGGGACGGGGAATGGAACGTGGAGGGGCTCTGAAATCATGCCGGACTTGATGACTGACTATTTCTCGCTGATGGGCGAGGCGCGGCGGCCGTGGCTCGACGTGGAGGCGCTGAAGGGGCGATTTCTGGAGTCGACGTCACTGGTTCATCCGGACCGGTTTCACGGCGCGGCCGAGCTGGAGCGGGTGGAGGCCGGGAATCGTTACACCGAGCTCAACACCGCGCATCAGGTCCTGCGGGACGTGCGCCAGCGGTTGCTGCATCTCATCGAATTGGAGACCGGCGCGCGGCCGCGTGACATCCAGCGGATTCCGGCGGGGACGATGGATCTGTTCGTCGATGTGGGTCAGGCCTGCCGTGACGCGGACGGGTTTCTGGAACGGCGTGGCGCGGTCACTTCGCCGATGCTGAAGGTGAAGTTGTTCCAGGAGGGCATGGAGTGGGTGGAAAGGCTGAAGTCCATGCAGGCCCGTGTCCGATCCCGTGAATCCGTGCTCGAGGTGGACCTGCGTGCGCTCAACGAAAGCTGGGATGCGGCCGGTGCCGTGGGTTCAGCAGGGCGCGAGGCGCGCTTGCCGATGGATCGATTGACGGACGTCTACCGTGGCCTGAGTTACGTGGCCCGCTGGACCGAGCAATTGCAGGAGCGGTTGGTGCGGCTTGCCTCGGTGTGATGGAGGGCGGCGATCCCTGGATGTCGCGGGTGGGTGGGGTTCGCGACGTAGCGTGACCCTCCCTGCGGGAGCTTGGATTCTAATCGGTGGGAGAAGCGCGTCTGGTATCCGGCGTGGGTGCTTGCCAGTCGGCGTCGCGAGGGTAGTTTGCGCCCCCGTCGCCGCCCCGGCGTCGTCGATGTGCCAGGACCCGGGCGGGCGACGGATTCCCTAACCGTGAACAAACCCGCCACCGCCTCCATTACTCAAACCGATGCGTTCGTCCGCCGCCATATCGGGCCGCGCCCTGGCGAGATTGCGGAGATGGCACGCGTCTGCGGATTCGGGTCCTTGGACGCTCTGGTGGACGCTGCGGTGCCGGGTGGGATTCGGCTTGGGGGTGCGCTGCGGATGCCGGCGCCGTTGAGTGAGTCCGATGCGTTGGTGCGGTTGAGGTCGATTGCGTCGCGGAACCAGGTTCTACGTTCGTTCATCGGTGCGGGTTATTACGGGACCATCGTCCCGGCGGTGATCCAGCGGAACATTCTCGAGAACCCGGGCTGGTACACGCAGTACACGCCGTACCAGTCGGAGATTTCGCAGGGGCGGCTTGAGGGGTTGCTCAATTTCCAGACGCTGGTTTGCGATCTCACCGGGCTCGACGTGGCGAATGCCTCGATGCTCGACGAGGCCACCGCCTGCGCGGAGGCCATGATGATGTGCCACCGCTTGAAGGCGGGCGATGGTTCCAACGGGCGCGACACCTTTCTCGTCGCGGCGGATTGTCATCCGCAGAGCATCGACCTGGTGCGGACGCGGGCGGGTGCGCTTGGGTTGAAGGCTGTGGAGGCGGAGCGTGGCGGGATGGAATTTGGGCCGGAGGTCTTCGGTGTGCTGGTCCAGTACCCGGCGACGGACGGGACGGTTCCGGACCTCGTTGGGTTTGTGGAGCGTGCCCACGCGGCGGGCGTGATGGTCGTGGTCGCGACGGATCTTCTGGCGTTGACGCTGCTGCGGGCTCCGGGCGAGTTCGGGGCGGACGTGGCGGTAGGGAGTGCGCAGCGGTTTGGTGTCCCGCCCGGTTTCGGAGGGCCGCACGCGGCGTTTTTCGCGACGCGCGATGCCTACAAGCGTGGTCTTCCGGGTCGGTTGGTGGGCGTGTCGAAGGATTCGCGGGGGCGACCTGCGTTGCGGCTCTCGCTTGGAACGCGCGAGCAGCACATTCGTCGGGAGAAGGCGACGTCGAACATCTGCACGGCGCAGGCCCTGCTCGCGAACATGGCGATGGCGTATGCGTGCTACCATGGTCCCGAGGGACTGATCTCGATCGCCCGGCGCGTGCAGGGGTTGACGGCGCGGTTGGCGACGGGGTTGGTGCGGCTTGGTCTGCGGGTGGTGAACGCGACCTATTTCGACACCCTGACCGTGGAGGTGGCGGATGCGGCGGTGGTGCATGCGGCGGCGCGTGCGTGCGGCGTGAACCTGCGGCGTGTGGACGCGACGCGTGTGGGTGTTTCGTTGGATGAACCTGCGACCCTCGCGGAGGTGGATCTTCTGCTGCGGATTTTCAACGGCAACCAGCCGGTGGCCTTCGCGGCGGCGGACCTGGAATGGGCGGAGGTGGAGTTGCCGCGGCGGGAGTCGGGATTTCTGCGGCACGCGGTGTTCAATCGCCACCGGAGCGAGACGGAGATGCAGCGTTACCTGCGGCGGTTGGAGTCGAAGGATTTGTCGTTGTGCCACAGCATGATTCCTCTGGGGTCATGCACGATGAAGCTCAATGCCGCGGCGGAGATGGTGCCGGTGACGTGGCCTGAGTTTGCGGGTCTGCATCCGTTCGCGCCGCTGGATCAGGCGCAGGGTTACCTCCAGCTGTTCCAGGAGCTCGAGGCGTGGTTGGGGGAGGTGACCGGTTTTGCAGGCGTCTCGCTTCAGCCGAACGCGGGTTCACAGGGGGAATATGCCGGGCTGTTGGTGATTCGCGCATGGCACCGCAGCCGGGGTGAGGGCCACCGCAACGTCTGCCTGATTCCCTCGAGTGCCCACGGCACGAACCCGGCGAGTGCGGCGATGGCGGGACTGAAGGTTGTCCCGGTTGCATGTGACGAGCAGGGCAACATCGACGTGGCGGATTTGCGTCGGCGGCTGGCCTCGCAGGGCACGGATGTGGCGTGCCTGATGGTGACCTACCCGAGCACGCACGGTGTGTTCGAGGCCTCGATCCGCGAGATCTGCCAGCTGGTGCACGAAGCGGGAGGCCAGGTCTACATGGACGGTGCGAACATGAACGCGCAGGTGGGCCTGACGAGTCCCGGGGTCATTGGCGCGGACGTCTGCCACCTGAATCTGCACAAGACCTTCTGCATTCCGCACGGCGGTGGCGGCCCGGGGGTTGGGCCGGTCTGCGTGGCGGAGCATCTCGTGGATTTTCTGCCGGGCCATGTCGTGGTGAACCTGGGCGGAGAGTCGCCCATCGGCGCGGTGAGCGCGGCGCCGTGGGGCAGCGCGGGGATCCTGCCGATCCCCTGGATGTACATGGCGATGATGGGGGGTGAGGGGCTCGTCGAGGCCAGCAAGGTCGCGATCCTGAACGCGAACTACATCTCGCATCGGCTGGGGGATTATTTCCCCACGCTGTACCGCGGGTCCGGCGGGGTCGTGGCGCACGAGTGCATTCTCGACCTCCGCCAGTTCAAGTCCGTCACGGCCGAGGACGTTGCGAAGCGATTGATGGATTATGGGTTTCACGCGCCGACGCTCAGCTGGCCCGTCGGCGGGACGCTCATGGTCGAGCCGACGGAGTCCGAGCCGCTCGCGGAGCTCGACCGTTTCTGTGAGGCGATGATCTCGATCCACGCTGAGATCATGTCCGTGGAACGGGGTGATGCGGATGCGGTGAACAACGTTCTCAAGAACGCGCCGCACACGGCGGATCAGGTCGCGGCGGATGTCTGGAACCGGCCCTATCCACGGGAGCAGGCCGCGTTCCCCATGCCCGGACTCCGCGAGTGGAAGTTCTGGCCGGCGGTGGGGCGTGTGGACAATGTCTTCGGTGACCGGAATCTCGTCTGCTCGTGCGAGGGCATGGATGCGTATCGTCTGGAGTAGGTCCATGTGTATCTCGTGCGTGGCTGTTGTTGGTCGGAGAACCGCGGCATAAACGCCGATGCTGAACCACATCTGGCTCGCGATGCTGCTCACGGCGATGTTCGTCGCCGGGTTGACGGGCAACATCCGTCCCGCGACCGACGCCGCGATCAAGGCGTCGGAGGTCGCGGTGACCCTCGCCATCGGGTTGGTGGGTGTGATGTCACTCTGGCTGGGTGTCATGCGGCTTGCCGAACGGTCCGGCCTGGTGTCGTTGGTGGCCCGGGCTCTCCGTCCCCTGATGGTCCGTCTCTTTCCCGATGTCCCTGCCGATCATCCGGCCATGGGTTCGATGTTGATGAACATCGCGGCGAACATGCTTGGCCTCACCAGCGCAGCCACGCCGCTGGGCCTTCGCGCGATGCGCGACCTCGAGACGCTCAACCGGCGACCCGGCACCGCCACCGACGCGATGTGCACATTCCTCGCGATCAACACGGGGTCGGTCCAACTCATCCCCGCGTCCGCCATCGCGCTCATGGCCTCGGCCGGCTCGGTCCAGCCGACAGCCATCGTGGGATCGACGCTGGTCGCGACCTTTTTCTCGTCTGCGGCGGGACTGGTGGCGGTGAAGGCGTTGGCCCGTTGGCCGGCGTTCCGGTTGGGCCCGGTTGACGGACCAGCCGAGGTCCCCGGGGTGCGGACCGGGTCTGTGGTTTCGTCGGCGGAGCCGGGTGTGGTGCCGGAGCCTCCGAGGTTGTTGACGGCATGGGGGCGGGTGTTGCTTGGGGTTGTTCTGTGCGCCTTCGTGTGGCTGGTGATTTCCCAGGCTTTTCCAGACCTGGCTGGGCGTGGCGTGGGGCTGGGCGGGCCGGGCTGGGTGCGGCTGTTGAACTCGGTTTCGCTGCTTGCGATCCCCATGCTCCTGACGTTGTTCCCGCTGTATGCGGCGTTGCGAGGCGTGGCGGTGTACGAGGAATTTGTCGAGGGGGCGAAGGAGGGATTCCAGGTGGCGGTGCGGATCATCCCATTCCTGGTGGCGATGTTGGTGGCGATCGGTTTTTTGCGTGGGGCCGGGGCGATCGAGGGGTTCACGGACCTGCTGCGTGCGCCGCTGGAAGCGGTGGGCTTTCCGCCGGAACTCCTGCCGATGTCCTTGATCCGCCCGCTCAGTGGCAGTGCGTCCCTGGCGACGCTGGGGGACCTTGTGAAAACCCACGGTCCGGACAGCCTGCTGGCCCGGACGGCGGGCACGTTGTTCGGGAGCACGGAGACCACGTTCTATGTGCTCACGGTATATTTCGGGGCGGTGGGGGTGCGTCGGGCGCGGCACGCGGTGTGGGCGGGTCTGGTTGCGGACGCTGCGGGTGTGATCGCGTCGGTCGTCGTGTGCCGTGCGATGTTCCCATGAGCAGGGGTTCCGTGCATCCGCGGGTGGTCGGTGGTCAGGCGACCTCCCCGGGGGCGTCGCGCTGGCCGTGGGGTCTGGCGGTGGGGTCAGACATGAACCATTGACATTTGAGCTGCGATGTCGCCTGCGATTCTACTTTGCTGCATTGCCGGGTACTTCGGGTTCCTGCTGGCGATCGCGTGGTTTACCAGCCGGGGTGCGGGGAACGCCGCGTATTTCCTGGGGAACCGGGCCTCGCCGTGGTACGCGGTGGCTTTTGGTTTGATTGGGGATT
>CAIMTB010000339.1 GCA_903844265.1 uncultured Verrucomicrobiota bacterium | reverse complement strand
GCACCACGAAGCCGCCTTTGAAAGCCGCCACGTTCGACCAAAGGTCCCCATCCGCGACCTTCCAGCTCTCCTTCACCACCGTGCCGTCAGGAGCGAAGATCGTCGCCACGGCACAGTTGCCGTCCGTGCGTCGCACCAGCGAGCGGTCCTCGACGACCGAGACGAAGTTGCCATCGCTGAGGCAAAGGATGTCACCGCCGAAGCGGGTGATCTGGTTGCCAGGAGCGGCCCCCGAAGTCAGGCGGCCATTGGCCGAATCCTGCGCCTTGCTGAGCGGAGTCTGCGCGAGCGTCGCCGTGTCGAGCTTGTAGGTCTGGACAGTGCCATAGCGACCATCGACCAGGCGGTCGAAACCGGCCCAGCGACTGCCGGTGTTGAAGCCAGCCAGCGTGTGGGGTGAAGCCTCGGCACCGGTCATGAAGTTGACCGCGCCAGGCCGCTTGTCACCGGCCACGCGGCCAGGATTGCCATTCTGGCGCGAGGCGTTGATCTCGCCCTTGAACGGCGTTCCGTCGTCGGCGAAAAACGCCTCCCCCAGCTTCATCGCGCCACCGGCGGCCGGCTGCAAGGCCACCACGTTGCGCTGATGATCCGTGCTGTCCTGCGCGAACGTGTCGCCCTCGATGAGGAAGGTGCTCGTCCCAAGAACGGAGGCGTACGGCTCCCAGTTGCCCAGGGCATCCGCAGCCGGAACGATCACAGCGGTGTCGGGAACGATGCGGGTCAGGCCCACCGACTCAATGCTGCCAGGGCGCACAGGCAGGACGAACTGACGAAGCGCGACCACCCGTGAATCGCTGCCCGCGTTCTTGCTCTCCCAGGTGACGGCAATCGAATCGTTACGGAAGGAAACGCGTGGGTTCTTCGATTCCAGGGTCGCCGGATCCGGGAGTTCCTTTTCACTGACGTAGAACGTCTTGCCCAGCGGCTTGCCCGTGGCGTCAAAGATCCGGCCGAGGATGATCTTGGCATTCCCGCCAGTTCCCGCAGCGTCGTCGTACACCACCGCCACCCGGCCCAGGGCGTCGATGCCCACGTCACAGCGACCAGGCGCGGCGAGGGTCAGATCGTCGGAGACGCTCCTGCTCCAGCGCAGTGTGCCATTGGCATTCAGGACGGCGACCAGGACCTCGTTCTTCCCGTCGGCGTCCTTGCCGATCCCCACCAAGGCGTAAGCGTCGTTGCCATTGCCGTGGAAGCCCACGCCGTCACCGCGCCCGCCACTGCCGGCGATGGGATCCCCCACCAGCTTCGCCAGGTCAAGATTGGTCGAGACCGCCTTGCCCGTGTTGTCGAAGATGCGGATCGCGCCCGGACCGTTGTCCGAGAACCGCACGGCGAACCCGCTCTTGGTCACGCCCAAGCCGTGCAACATCTCCGTCTTTGTCGGGAGCGCACCGGCCAACTGCTCCGCCGAAACCACCTTGCCCGTCCGGTCAACGATCCGAATCGTGACATGGTTCTGCGCCGCATCGCCCTTGTAAATCGAGACCAGGTCGTCCGTCTGGCGGCTTTCACCCGCGATGACGATGTTGCCCGTGGAAAGGTAGTCCCAGTCAGCGATCCGGATGTTGCCCGCACGGGAACCATATTCCACCGAGACGCCGTTCACGATGCCCACCGGGGCACCCGCATTGTTCAGCAACTGCACCGCCGGCCAGTCACCCGCGTCCTGATAGGCCGCAAACTCCACGAGCTCAAGCCCGAGATCGAAGGAGGTCACGCCCATCCCGACACCGTCGCCAAACGGATTGGCTTTGATCCTCGGCCCCCACCCCGTCCGCCCCGAGACCGCCGACTTGTCCGCGCGGAAGAAGGACAGGAACTTCGAGGTCAGTGTCTGGCCCGCAAAAGCCGGATCCACCGAGGTGATCTCGGTGTCGGCGGTGACGGGCTTGCCGTCGCGGTCGTAGATCGTCCAGACAGCCTCGAGATCCGCCAATTCACTGCCGTCGTCTTCCCAACCCACGATCACGTTGCCATTGTACGCGATCGCCACACCCAGGGACTCCGTGCTGTTGTTGTTGAGAGTGTCCGGAGTGTTGACGTAGACCGTCTCGGACACGGGACGCAATCCGTTGTCCTCGGGTTTTCCGGGAAGTGTCTGACCGAAGGCCTGGCTCGCCAGAAGCGCGACGCCGAGGCAAGGCAGTGAAGTGAGTACTCTCATGCGATGGATGCCCTTGAGATGCAGGATCTTTGCGGTTAGCCCCCGTGATGCGACAGCTCCCGAACCCGGCTTCCCCCCAAGGGCACTTCGGACGCCAGATCCCGGTTCCCGCAACATGGGATTATCCCCAATCGCTTACCCCCCCGGATCCCGGGTTGGCAAACAAATATCGGCCAGCTCGGCGGGAATTCAAAATGAGACTTGTTGTGGGAACAAAATGAGACTCCGTCAGAGGGAGAATTTCCCGAGCGCATCGGACCAGCGGTTTCCGGGTGGTTTCGAACATAAAGGGCCAGGTCTTTTATTTGATTGACTCGGCGCCTTCCCTCCTCTTTCTTCCGTCCATGCGTGCGCGTCGTCTCAAGCTCCCCCAGGGCAGGCCCAGCGCCTTCTATCACTGCCTCTCCCGCATCGTCGACAAACGCCCCATCTTCGGCCCCACCGAAAAAGACCACTTCGTCTCCCTCCTCCGCGAATGTGAACGCTTCTGCCGCGTCCGCGTCCTCACCTTCGCCGTCATGCGCAACCACTTCCATATCCTCCTCGAGGTCCCGCAACGTCCCGATCCCCTCTCCCTCCCTTCCCCGCTCCAGATCATCGCAGACCTCAAGCTCCTCTCAGGCCACCAGTTCCCGGGCGCTGTCCGCCAGCGCTTCGACGCCCTCTCCGCCAACCCGGCCGACAAACCCG
>CAIMTB010000338.1 GCA_903844265.1 uncultured Verrucomicrobiota bacterium | reverse complement strand
TGACTGACTGACGGACGGACGGATTACCGATCAGGGCAGTTCATCGATCTGGATATCCTTGAAATAGACCACGGTTTTTCCGCCGCCGTGTATCTGGACGGCGATGTAGCCCTGTTGGGGGATTTTCTCGTCGGTCTCAGTGTAGTCGACGGTGGTGAGTCCGTTCAGCTTGAGGACGATGCGGCGACCCTCGGCACGGACCTCGTAGTCGTTCCAATCCTGTGGTTTCAGGGCTTTCTTGATGACCTCGGGGTCGGGTTTGGCGAGGACCTTGTTCCGCCGCGATTCATCGTAGATCGCGCCCCACCAGCCATCGCCGATGTCGGCCTGGTACCCGATCATCTCGGCGTCGTTCGGAATTCGTTCGCTGCGGAACTGGACGCCCGAGTTTACAAAGCCCTCGGTGCCGGTGAGTTTCACCTTCAATCGCAGCACGAAATTGGTGTAACGCCGCGCGGTTGCGAGGAACTCGTTGCGCGGGACGGTGTCGCCCGGCGATCCGCCGACGATGCACCCATCCGCCACGTGCCAGGTCTTTTTCGTGTCGCCACCCCAGCCCGTGAGCGTGGTGCCGTCGAAGAGAGCCGTCGGGCCCGCCAGTGCCGTGGCCGAGGCGGTGAACACGAGGGACGACAACGCGAGGAAGCGCTGGAGACTGTGCCGGGATTTCATGAAGTGAGGATGGATCCTGAGGGGAAGGTTGGCGAGTCGTGATATGTCCTATCCAAGACCTGTCCCTCTATGCGGATGGCGATGTCACGACCGATTGGCGGGACCTCGGGAACCGAGAGCTGAAAAAGCTGCTGTCGTCGTTCCTTCAATCTCCGGTCACCCGTCTCCGTCATCCGTCCGCACCCGGCCTTTGACTGCGCCCGCTCCTTCGGGCAGAAGAGAAGCCATGCCGACCCCGGACCCAGGCGAAGTCTGTTGGAACGAATATCTCGCGTCGGACACTGCCGCCGCCACCGCGTTTTATACGGGGCTGTTCGGGTGGACGGCCGATGGAATGGTCGGCGAGTCCAGCGGTTACACGATCCTGAAGAACGGGATCACGCCCGCAGCAGGCCTGACCCACACCCCCGCTCCGGGAATTCCTTCGCACTGGCTGACGTATATCCTGGTCGAGGACTGCGCCGTCTCCGCCGCGAAGGCCCAGGCTCTTGGAGGCAAGATCCTGTCCGGACCCACGGACATCACACCGGGGCGTCTCGCGATCGTGGCCGACCCGCAGGGCGCTGTCTTCGGGTTGTTCACGCCGAGGCGATAAGGCGTGGAGCGGGGCTCCCGATGGTTCGGCCGTTGGGCTCCTGGCCGGCCGTGGTCTCGAAGTCGAAGAAACGGCGGCGGACAGGGTATCAGCCCATGGCCACGGTGAGCGAGAGCCCGCGTACCTGCATCGCCACGTCGAAGATGCCCGGCACTTCCCAGCCAAGATTGATGCTGGTGATGCGGTAGTCGGCCAAGTTCCGGGATTCCATGAGAAATCCCTTCGACCACGCCTCCGTCAATGACTCGCGCAGCAGCGGCACGAGGTCGTGATCGACTGCGATCCAGTCGCCGTCATGCGCTGACTTGGGCGCATATACGTCGCCGCGCGGCGTGAAGATGAACATGTCGGTTCCTCCTGTGTCCCGGGTCTTGTGTTCCGGCGGCACGCGATGGCGATCGTCGTAAAGCGGGATTCCAAACCACACCAGCCTCCCCTTGCCGGGCGATGTCTCGCGGGTGTTCTGCAAGGCGAGGAAGACCTGGAACTGCGCCGCGTGGCGGTCCGGCGAATAATCGTCGGTACGGTGCAGCTTCGACGACTGAAGTCGGGCCTCGATCCGAAACCGGGCCCGCCGCAACTCCGCGATTGAAGGAGCTCCGGCGATGGCCTGCTCGAGGAGCAGATGGACCCACGGTTGGTCCGCCTTCCGCGCGTGGCCGGCGTATTCCACGGAAGCCTTCACCCCAAGTGCCACGTCGGCGACATCAGCTGCCGGCAAAGACGGGATTCGATGCCCGAGTACGACCGATTTCGCACCGTTCTCCCAGCGCCGGATCCCCGGGCTGTTCGCAGTCAGATCAGGCTCCAGCCGAATCCGGCTTGACCACTGGTCGAGATCCCACGCGGGAGCCCCGGGTTCAAATCCACGAAGCTCGCCGTAGGGCACGCGCTTTCCCGGTGTTGGCTCGCACAGTCGAAACCCACGCTGGAACGAAGGATCAACCAAGAGTTCGCGATCTCCGGCCGGGTCCGCACCCGCAACCCCCGCGCGGGATCCCGCTCCGAAAAAGGCCACCACGGAACCCGCTGCGATCCGTCCCAGCGCCGCCCGCCGGCCGATGGCATGCGTCGCGTTCATCGCACGACGGTGACGCCCGGCGGCGTCTCGATCTTCGAGGTGATCTTGCCGTTCTCGCCGCGGTCATGGCGCACGTGGATCGGTCCGAAAGGTGTCGGGTAGGTGCCCTCGGCCCATTTCAGGCGGCCAAGCTGCGGGACCACGCGGACCGTGCGGAACCCGGGTTCTGCGGGTTGCACGCCGAGGACGTTCTGGCTCAGCCACGCCGTCGGGCCGCTGGCCCAGCCATGGCAGAAGCTGTGGCGGAATCCGAGATAGCAGTACGCGCCGCAATCGCCGTGGAGATCCTTCTTTCCCGGCGCAACCAATTCGTCGATGCGCCCCGCGTTCTTCGTCCAGTCGAGGTCGAAATCCTCCCAGAAAGTCGTGGCCCCGAAGTCGAGCATCGCGCCCCAGTAGGTGCTGATGAACTCGAGTGCGGTGTCGGTCTCGCGGGCCTTCGCCAGGGCCTGCAGGACATAGAAGCCGTAGAACGTGGACACATCATGCGCTCCGTCCTTCTTGAGCACCGAGTCCGCAATAAGCTTCGCATCCGCCACGCCGGCCAGGGCAAGAAGCGCGGCGGGCGATTTGCGGCCGCTGGGCTCCGGCTTCTGGGTGCGGAGGCGCGACACGATGTCGGCGCACAGTTTGGCGGTGTCCTTGTCGCCGAGCGTGGTCATCAGTCGACCGCCGCTTTCCATGGCGAGCACCAGCATGGCCTGCAGTCCCTCGTTCACCGCGCGCTTGTTCTCGGACGTTGGCCAGTCGAGGAATCGCATCCCATTGAGCGTCTCGCGTCCGTCGGGTCCGACAAACGTGGCCAGGTGGCGCAGAAGACTACGCATGTAGTCTTTCTGGGAATCGAGGTACGCCCGGTTGCCGTGGTGCCGCCACCAATCCTCCTGGATCACGATCCACCACATCGAATAGCTGCTGATCCCGTTCATCCAGTCGGTCGGCTGGGTGACGTCGCGGATGAGGTCCAGGCTCTTCGGCACGACCTCGTTGAAGCCGAACACGGCGTTGATCGTGCTCACTTCCGGGTGCATGTCGCCCAACCACACCAGGCGGTCGCGCTTGATGCCGTCCCACAGGTATTCCTGCATGTTGAGGTGCACGGTGTAGGCCCCGACGGCCCAGATGCGGTTGAGCCGTTCGTCGTCACAGCGGAACGAACCAACATACGGGATGTCACGGATCTGCAGGACCGCGCGGACCTGGCTCAGTTGGGCGGGGACCTCGGTATCGATGTTGTCGATGCGGACGAAGCGGAAGCCGCTTGGCCCGACGCGTTTCTTGCCGAGCCAGGGCAGTGTCACAATCTGATCCCGGACGGCGTGGTCATTGCCGGCGTTTGATTTTCCACCGAGATCCGACATGGCCTCGGAAGCGGATTCACCGAATCTGACCCGTACCCGGCGCGGCTTCGCCTGGTCGGGCATGAGAGTCGTGATGATCTCGACGAAACCCTGCAGTTCCACTCCGAAGTCGAGCAGCACGCCGGCCTGGGTATCCTTTGAGGACTTCAGCTCCGTGGGGGGTGTTGGTTCCGAGAGGACGGCCTGGCCGGGTTTTGGCGCGAGCAAGGCCTCCGGGCGGATCACGCCCGAATCGCTTTTCCACAGGAGGCGCGTCGGGGGCAGGAAGAACTCCGACAGCGGTGAGGCGCTGGCATTGCGTGCAATGGCGGAAGGAATGGCAGGCGGGAGGGCATTGGTGGACGCCCAGGCACCGTACGCGAAGACGACGGAGAGGAGGTTCAGGAACGCGCAAACGACAGGAACCAAGGCACGCCGTTTCATGGTGGGACCGGACTCTGCGCTGCTCGACATAGCCGCACAAGGCAACTCCCCTGCGGGCAGTTCAAAGGGGTGCATCCACAGATTGAAGGGCGCGCACTCCGCTGCGCGCCGTCCTTCGCGGACGCACCCAGGCAGGGCGCCCTCGGAGAGGCCGCCCTACCACCGACAACTCGTGGATGCACCGAGTTCAAAGAATCGGCCGCGATCTGTTTCCAGATCGCGGCCGTTGCGAATCGAATCGAACCGAGGCGAACCGAACCGAGGCGTCGTATGCGACGCCCACCCGCTCAGGACGGGTTGATTTTGCCTTCGTCCTCGGAGGCAGGAGCCTCCGGAGCCACGGGCGTCTCAGAGATCGGGGCCGCAGGAGCGGACTCCACCGATGCTTCAGCCGCGGGTGAGGTCGAAGCGGCAGCCGCCTCGGCAACAATCTCCGCAGGGGCCGCGGCGTGGGCATCCGCCACCGCTTCGACGGCGGCCGCGGCCGGAGCCGCAGGAGATGCGGGCGCGGCTTCCCTTGCTTTCTGAGGGCGGGGCGCGGGCGTCGGCTTGGGCGCGGGTTTCTTGGCGACTTCGAGCAGGCCGTTTGCGAACTCGATGACGTGGCCTTCGTGGATCAGCCAATGAAGGTCGGTGACGATGGCTTGCAGTTCGGGCGACGGCGGAATCTCGACCGGGGCTGCCGGGGTGGGAGCGGATCCTTCAGCGGGGGCTGCGCCCTCGGCGGGTGCGGGTGCCGGAACCGCGGGAGCAGGTTGCGCGAGCGAAACGCCAAGCGCCTCGAGAAGCTTCCGTCGGGTACAACCACCGATGGACTGGATGGCGACGACGATGCGCTTGATGCCATCCCCGACCGGGGTGGTCTCGATCTCGAGATGTCGAGGGCGAGCGACGGCAACGTGCAGGACCGTCTTGTCGACCTTGAAGAAATGCAGGCCGCGATGAGCGAAATCGTCGCTCAGACGGGTCACGATCTTCAGCGGGAATCGTTGCTGCAGCTCGAATTCGCGGCGCGCGAGCCGGCGCAACGGGGGCGGCAGGGATTCACGTCCAGCGGCAGTGCGGACCACATGGCTGCCATGGCCCTGGACGATGTTGGGCAGGTGGGTCGAGCGGAAGTGCTGCTCCACCGCCTCGCGACTCGCGAGCTTGACCGGTTCCGGAAGGTTCAACGCGGTGTACTCGAACTTCGAGCTTTGTTCGTCGATCCACTGCTTCACCACGGCCTCATCACGGACGATGCGGACCCTCGACTTGTACATGTCGAACGGCATCCGGGAAAACCGCTCGGCGTGCAGGCGCTGAAGCTTGGCCTGGTAATCGTGAAGATTCGGCGGGCCGAGCACGGTGCCACTCATGCCGCACTGCGCGACAAAGGTGTACGTCCCCTTCGGCGGCTCGATCGAGATCTTCTCGGTCTGGTAGAACGTCCCGAAATGCCGGCTCAAAATATGCCGGACTGCGTCGCCCTCGGACATCCAGACGGTATCGTCCAGGTTGCACACGAAGAACAGGCGCTGCGTTCCGTCCGGGTTGTTGCCGCTCGCCCGGAAATCCAGGTGATAGCGGTCCGGCCGCTTCAGGATCAGGTGCGCGATGTCGAACAACGGGTACGCCCGACCCGTCTGCCGAATCTGGCGGGTCAACGAATCGATCCCTGCCGGATCCGGAAACATGTCGATCGTGATGCCTTCAGGCATCGGCTCTTCGACCGGTGGACGACGATCAGGTCCGCGGTCTCCTCCGCGATCTCGATCGCCACGCCTCGGCCCGCCACGGAAATCATCACGCCTCGGGCCACCGGGTCCGCCGGGGCCGCCAGGTCCGCCCGGGCCAGCAGGGCCGCCGGGCCCAGCCGGACGAGGGCCGCCGCCTGGGCCGCCTGGGCCGGGTGGTCCGCCCGGGCCTCGGAAGTCGGGTCTTCTCTCGCCACGGAAGTCGCGCCGGGGTCCGCCCGGTCCTCCGCCACCGCCACCAGGGCCGCGTGAACGTGGTCCTCGCCGGTCACGATCGCCGCCGCCACCGGCGTCGTCGAAGTTGGCATAACGATTGGCTGTCTGGGGCTGTCGCGCCCAGGCGGGGAGCAACTGGAGATCCAAATCCAGTTCGATTTCGGGCTTGTCGCTCATGGTACTGCAAAGGCTCCGCACGATGGCGGGGCTTGTGTGTTGGTGTCGCTTCGGCCTGCGGGTTGGCAGGGGTCGGCAGATTGACGACGCCCGTCGCGCATTTGCAAGCATCACGTGGGACATCGCGTGGAATCGTATAAAAAACCTGTCCCCTTATGTGAGTTCTGCCTGGAGGGCACTTGAAGATTGCGCCGCCGAGCCCGGTCCGGTTAGCTCGCCACATCAGACGCCCAGTCCCGGGCGTCGAAACCCCCATCTCCGACCCCCGGTTTTTCGCCATGTCCAGCATCGGAAAATTGATGAAGCAGGCGGCCCGCATCCAGAAGCAGCTCGAGGCCAAGCAGACCGAGTTGGCTGCCAAAACGGTCGAGGCTACCAGCGGCGGAGGCGTGGTCAGAGTCACAGCTCGTTGCGACGGCACCATCGCCGCGATCAAGATCGACCCACAGGCGGTCAATCCCGCGGATGTCACGATGCTTGAGGACCTCGTCATCAGCGCCGCCAACACCGCTCTCACCCAGGCCAAGCAGATCCAGAACGACGAAATGGGATCCGTCGCGGGTGGCCTCAATCTCCCGGGCCTGATGGGCTGAGAGTGGCATTGCCTCGCCTGAGCTCGCGCCGTCCGGGCTGCGTCGCCCAACGACTTCCGCTCTCGACCTTCCGATGATCCGACTGCCGGAGCCCCTCGCCACGCTGGTCACCGCGCTCACGCGACTGCCGGGCATCGGTCCGCGTTCCGCTGAGCGGATCGCGCTGCACCTCGCCCAGGCGGATCCTGCCCAGGTTGAACTGCTCGCCCGCTCGCTCGTCGAGGCGCGGCAACGGATACGCTCCTGCGAGGTTTGCGGCGCGTTGACCGAGCCCTCCCCGTGTGCGCTGTGCAGCAACCCCAATCGCGACGCCACCCAAGTCTGTGTCGTGGAGCGCGCGACCGACATCTTCAACCTGGAGAAAGCCGGCACCTTCCGGGGTCGGTACCACGTCCTTGGCGGTCGACTTTCGCCCGTGAATGGAGTCGGTCCCGACGATCTTCGCATCGGCGAGCTTGAGAAGCGGCTCCAGCCGGAAGGGGTGCTGGAGGTCATCCTCGCGCTCGGGACGGATGTGGAGGGAGATGCCACGGCACATTATCTGGCTCACCGATTGGCCACTGCAGGCCTTGCGATCACGCGACTCGCGGCGGGCCTTCCGGCGGGTTCGGGCCTCGATTTCGCCGATGAGCTGACCTTGAGCCGCGCGCTCGAGGGGCGGCGACCGATGAGCTGAGGGGAGTGCGAGGGCGCCAGCCACCCGGCCTCGCATCGGCGGTTTCCTCCCACCGTGTCCCGACGGGGCGCGTTTCCCGCGGTCGGGAGGAAGCGCGACGCTTCACGGTTGGCACTTGGCACCACCCCCGGGTTGCGTCACACATCGTCGGCCATGTCGTCCTCCAAACCGGCCGCGGTCGTCTTCGATCTCGGAAAAGTGCTCCTCGATTTCGACTACAGCCACGTCGTGCGAAAGGTCGCCGCGCTCGGCCGTGTGGACGTCGACACGATCCACCGACTCCTGTTGTCGTCGACGCTGCTTCCTGCCTTCGAATGCGGCGACATGTCGCCGCGTGAGTTCTACCGCCAGATATGTGAAGGCACGGGATTCACGGGGGATTACGAACAGTTCGTCCGGTATTTCTCGGACATCTTCAGCGAGATTCCGGCGATGGTCGCGCTCCAGGCGGAACTCCGCTCACGCGGCGTGCCGACCTTCATCTTCTCGAACACCAACGAACTCGCGATCGCCTACGTGCGGCAGGCATTTCCGTTCTTCGCCCGCTTCGACGGCTACGTGCTCTCGTACGAGCACCACTCGATGAAACCGGATGCGCCGTTGTATGAGGTCGTGGAACGTGTCACGGGCCGGCGCGGGGCCGACCTGCTCTACTTCGACGATCGCCTTGAAAACATTGAGGCAGGCCTTGGGCGGGGCTGGCAGGCGGTCCTGCACGTCGATCCCGTGGAATCCCGGAAGGCGTTGGAGCGGTCGGGGTTGCTCGGCTGATCGGCCGTGGGACTTCACCGTTCCGGAAACTCGAAGGTCACCTTTCCCTTCTCGTCGAGGACGAGATAGGCGCCGAACGTCTTGCCTGTCTTGCGGGAGATGAACTTGTCGAGAAGGTCGGTGCGGCCGTCGCGCAGCAGTTTGGTCATCTGCTCGGCCTCCACGGGTTGTTCGAGGACCACACGGCCGGACTTGAACTTGCACGGGCGTTGCTCGCGCTGGGAATTCTCGCAGAGATAATTCTCGGGCCCCTCGAACACGCCGCCGCGGCACATGGGGCAGGTGCCGAGCGAGGTCAGGCCGGCGAGGTCGATCTTCACCGTGGGTTCGGCGGCCTTTTTCTGGCGTGCGGCCTTGGCCTTCGCCTCGCGCGGCGCGAATTCGAACGAGACCTTGCCATCCTTGATCGCCAGGAACGCCTCGAACTTGCGCCCGGTCTTGTTCGAGACGAAGCCCTTGAGCAATTCGGTCTTTCCCTCCGCGAGAAGCTTCGTGATCTGGGCTGGCTCGACCTGCTGCTGCAGGATGATCTTCGAGGAACTGAAGGTGCAGGTCTTGGTCGGCCCCACCGATTTCTCGCAGACGTATTTCATCCCGGCGTCGAACACACCGGAACTGCACTTTGGACAGCGGCCCAGGGATTGTTGCCCGGTGAAATCCGGAGGCGGACCACCGGCCTCGCCGCTTTCGCCGTCAGGCCGGCTGCCATCCCCAAAGTCGAAGCCCGCCTTGAAGTCAGGCGCCGGGCCGAGCTTCATCATCGCGTCGAATGGCCTGCCCATCTTGCTGCGGAACCCGCGCAATGGACCGACCTTTCCGGTGCGGATCAACGCCTCGACTTCCTCCGGTTCGAACTGCCTGCCGAGGATGATCTTGAACAGCGCCCAGTCGCAGCCGGAGCTGCGGCATTGGAACATCTTGTAGGTTTCGTGGAGCTCCCCGCCGCAGCGCGGGCAGGGGACCGTGAGCTTCCCGAAATCACCCGGGATGGTGTCGAGATCGTAGCTCTTCGCCCGCGCCACGATGTCCGCGGTCAGCGCGCGGATCTCCTCCATGAACGTATCCCGGCGCAACTGGCCACGTTCCATCCGCTTCAGCTTGTGTTCCCATTCACCCGTCAGCTCGGCCTTGGTCAGGGTCTCCACGCCCAGGCCGTTCAGGAGGACCATCAGGGTGAACGCCTTCGCGGTCGGGATCAGTTCACGGCCGTCGCGCGTGAGGTAGTGGTCCTCGATGAGGCCCTCGATGATCTGGGCGCGGGTGGCGGGGGTGCCGAGGCCCTTCTCGGCCATGGCCTCGCGGAGTTCGTCGTCCTCGATCAGCTTGCCCGCGCCTTCCATCGCGCTGAGCAGCGTGGCTTCCGTGTAGCGCGCCGGCGGGCGGGTCTGGCTCGCCTTCACCTCGACCTCCGGTGTCTGCACGATCTCGCCGGATCGCACGGGCGTGAGGACCGGTGCATCGCCGTCGGCCTGCGCTTCGCGACCGTAGATCTCGAGCCAGCCGGGCTTCACGAGGATCTTGCCTACGCTCTTGAACGGCTCGCTCTCGACCCGTGTGATGCGGACGGTCTCGAAGAATTCCGCGGCCGGGTACAGCACCGCGAGAAAGCGTTTCGTGACGAGGTCGTAGATCTTCTGCTCCGCCTCGCTGAGGTGTTTCGGCGGCTCGGGCGTGGGAATGATCGCAAAGTGATCGCTCACCTTCGCGTTGTTGAACACGCGCCGGTTGCCCGGGCGCACCCAGTCCTGCGCAAGCACGCGGTTTGCGAACGGTCCGTACGCGCCGGTTCCGCCCAGCACCTCGAGCACCTTCCGCACCGTGTCCGGATAATCCTCGGGCAGGTGGCGCGAATCGGTACGGGGATAGGTGAGGACCTTGTGCTTCTCGTACAACGCCTGGGCCAGCGACAGCGTGGTCTTGGCGCTGAACCCGAAGCGCCCGTTCGCCTCGCGCTGCAGCGAGGTGAGATCAAACAGCAACGGCGAAAGTTGCGAGGTCGGCTTGCTCTCCTCCGTCACCACGCCCGGTTTCCCGTGGCATTTGGCCCGGATCTCCTTGGCGCGCGCCTCGTTCCAGATCCGTTCCGCGCGCAAGTCCACGTCTGTGTCACGGCCCTCCGCCTTGTGGAACCGCTCGTCAAACCAGCGCCCCGAATACGGACCCGCCGCCGCACCGAAGCTCGCAATCACTTCCCAGTAGTCGCGGACCACGAAGTCGCGGATTTTCTGCTCGCGCTCCACCACCACCGCCAGAGTCGGCGTCTGTACCCGGCCCACGGGGGTCTTGTTGAAACCTCCGGACTTGTTGTTGAACGCGGTCATGGCCCGCGTCCCGTTGATGCCCACCAGCCAGTCGGCCTCGGCACGGCAACGCGACGCATCCGAGAGCGGCAGCATCTCGGGATCCGAGCGGAGCTTCGCGAATCCGTCCCTGATCGCGGTCGGTGTCATGGACTGCAGCCAAAGGCGCTGGACCGGCTGCTTCGCCGCGGTGTAGGCGGCGATGTTGCGGAAGATGAGTTCGCCCTCGCGCCCGGCGTCGCAGGCGTTGATGAGCCGGTCGACGTCCTTCCGCTTGATCAGCTTGGCGAGGACCTTGAGCCGGTTCTCGTTCTTCTCGATCGGGGCCAGCGCAAACCGTGGCGGGAGATGCGGCAGCGCGTTGAAGGTCCACTTCCCGCGCGCCACCTCGAACTCCTCGGGCACGGAAAGCTCCAGCAGGTGACCGACCGCCGATGAGAGCACGAACTGGTCGCTCTCATAGTGGTCGTCCTGCTTCTTGAAGCCCCCCAACGCCCGAGCAATGTCGGACGCGACGGACGGTTTTTCTGCGATGATGAGAGCCTTGCCCATGGCTAAAGGTGCGCGGCTTGTACAACACGCCATCAAAGACGCGCAATGAATTGCTGCAAGATACTGCTAAACGGAAATCCACCCGCGCTCCGAAATCGACCCCTCCGCGACTCCGGGACGGACCGTTTTCACTGCGTTGGCATGGCGCTTTGGGTCCGGCATCCTCGGAATCGAGGCAGAGCTGCCACCCCGACTCGATCCGGCGCCCCTCACCGCGTTGGCCTCGGTGCCATGCGCCGTCGTTCCCGCACGAATTCGACCACCGCCGGCAACACCGACACCACGATGATCGCCAGGATCACCGCCGAGAAATTCCTCTGCACAAACGGGAGGTTTCCGAAGAAATATCCCGCCCCCCCACACACCGCCACCCACAGCACCGCCCCCGCCACCGAGTACCCAAGGAAGCGGACGTAATCCATCGCCCCCGCCCCCGCCACGAACGGCGTGAAGGTCCGTACCACCGGGACAAAGCGCGCAATGATCACCGTTTTCCCGCCGTACCGCTCAAAGAAACGATGCGTCCGCTCGATGTGCTCCCGCCGGATCAGCCGCGGGAACCGTCGCGGTAACGCCCTCCCCGCCAGGCGCCCCACCCAGTAGTTCACGTTGTCCCCAGCCAGCGCCGCCGACAACAGGACCAAACCCACCAGGAACGGATTCAGCCGCCCGCCCGCCGACACCGCACCCGCCGCGAACAACAGGGAGTCCCCAGGCAGAAACGGCGTCACCACCAGCCCCGTCTCGCAGAACACGATGACAAACAAAATCGCGTAAACCCAAGGCCCATGCTCCCCCACCAGCTGGTCCAAATGCCGGTTCAGGTGCAACACGATCTCGAGGAATTGACGCACGTAGTCCACAGTCCCCAAAGCCTGCGCAACCCCCCAAAACCCGACCAGAGAATTCCCTTCACCGCCAGAAACCAAAATAAGGGGACAGGTCTTGTATAATAGAGGGACAGGTCTTTGGTTGGATGTCAGTCCGTATCCTGAGTTCAGCCCCGCAAATCTGTCGTGCACCCGGCCTGCCGCCACACCACGCTCCGCGCCGATGAAGGCCGCCGTGCTCCATGGCAAGGAAGACGTCCGCATCCAGGACGTCGCGGAACGCCCGCTCGAACCAGGGGAGGTCCGCGTTGACATCCACGCCGCGCTCACCTGCGGCACCGATCTCAAGGTCTTCCGCCGCGGCTACCACGCCAGGATGATCGTCCCTCCCGCGGTCTTCGGGCACGAGTTCGCCGGGAGCATCTCCGAGCTGGGTCCCGGCGTTGCAACCTGGCAGATCGGCGAACGCGTCGTTGCCGCCAATTCTGCTCCCTGCGGCCGGTGTTTTTTTTGCGACCAGGGACAGGAACAGCTCTGCGACGACCTGCTCTTCCTCAACGGCGCGTATGCCGGCTCGATCGCCGTTCCTGCCCGCATCGTCGAGAAGAACCTGCTACGGCTTCGTCCCGGGACAGGCTACGCCGACGCGGCGCTGACCGAGCCGCTCGCCTGCGTGGTCCAGGGGGTCGAGGAATCCCGGCTCCACGCCGGCCAACGGGTCCTGGTCATTGGCAGCGGGCCCATTGGTCTGATGTTCGTCCGCCTCGCCTCCCACATCGGTTGCGATGTCTCCCTCGCAGGCCGCGGCGCCTCGCGGCTCTCCACCGCCCAACGCCTCGGTGCCAGCCACATCATCGATGCCGGCACCCATCCTGACTGGTGGCGTCACATCAAGACCCCTGCCGAGCGTGGCTACGACGTGGTCATCGAGGCCGTGGGCAAGCCTGAGGCCTGGGACCATGCGGTCCAGGCGGTCCGCAAGGGCGGCACGGTGAATTTCTTTGGCGGCTGCCCCGCCGGCACCAGCATCGCGCTCGATACCGGCCTGGTGCACTATTCCAACCTCACCCTCATCGCCAGTTTCCACCACACGCCCCGCACCATCCGCCGCGCGCTTCGGTTCGTTGAGGATGGCGTCATCCGAGCCGCCGATTTCGTCGACGGCCACGCTCCACTCTCCCGGCTCCCCGAGCTTCTCGGCGACATGGCCGCCGGGAACCGTGCCGTGAAAACACTCGTGGACGTGAAGGCATGACGAGGAACGCCCTCCAGTCTTGGGCCTTGAGTCTTGGGTCGGGGAGGGCATGAATGCCGGCTCGTTACTCGTCGTTGCACCGGGAACCCCAGACCGCAGGCTTGAGATCCGAGACCCGAGACCCCCTTCCATGCGTCCGACCCAACTCCAAATCATAGGCAATGACCTCGCCATCGTGTGGGATGATGGCCAGGAAAGTTACATCTCACTCCCCATCCTGCGTCGGCATTGTCCCTGTGCCGGTTGCGCGGGGGAGCGGGATATTTTTGGCAATCTCTACAAAGGTCCCGACCGCCCGCTCACCGCGAGAGGGGCGCAATTGCTCCGGATCGACCCGATCGGCGGGTATGCCGTCCAGCCCTTCTGGGGCGATGGGCACAACGCGGGTCTGTACACCTACGATTATCTCCGTCGCCTGGGCGCCCTTGGGGACGGTGGTTCGCCGCCTGCGGTCACGTGACGCTCGCCCGCGAGCGCTGTGGAAACGGCCTTTCAAATCCGACCTCGTTGCATAAGCGTCCGCGCCGGCGAGGGATCCCGCCATCCACAAGATCCGCATGCAAAGCGAACGTCTGCCCCTTCTGATCATCGATGCCTTCACCGCGGAACCGTTCCGTGGCAATCCCGCGGCGGTTTGTCTTCTGGAGCACCCGGCCTCCGAACGCTGGATGCAACAGGTGGCCGCGGAAATGAACCTTTCGGAGACTGCGTTCGTGATCCGTTCTGGTTCCCAGTGGTTGATCCGCTGGTTCACGCCCTCGGTCGAGACCGACCTCTGCGGACACGCCACCCTGGCGAGCGCGCATGCACTTTGGGAAACGGGACTCCTCGACCGCCATGAACCCGCGGTGTTCGACACGCGCCGAAGCGGGCAACTGCGTTGCGTTCTCGATGATTCGTGGATCACGATGGATTTCCCGTCGCGCCCCGCCGTTCCGGCCGTGGCCCCCGAGGGGCTTGTCCGGGCGTTGGGTTGCGAACCGGTGTGGGTCGGGCGGAGCGCCTACGACTTCCTCGTCCACGTCGCCAACCCGGGCATCGTCCGCGCCCTCGAGCCCGATCACTCGGTGCTCGCGAAACTTCCGGTCCGCGGTGTGATCGTCACCGCGCTGGCGGAGGGTGGCGGGTTTGATTTCGTATCCCGTTTTTTCGCGCCGGGTGCCGGTGTGGCGGAAGATCCGGTGACCGGCTCCGCCCACTGCACCCTCGCCCCCTACTGGCAGCCGATCACAGGCAAGTCGGAGATGCGCGGATGGCAGGCCAGCCGTCGGGGGGGCGAGGTTCGGGTCCGGTTGCGAGGAGATCGCGTGGATCTTGTCGGGCAGTCGGTGACGGTGATGACGGGGACGATCCCCGAGGAAGCCTCTTCGAACGTCGCGCTCCGATAAGAGGGGCCCAGCCCGTCTCCGAGACTCTCAACCTGCCGATGGGAAGTCCCCCTTGGGGTCATCGGCGGGACGACCGGCGGCGCGTCATGGCGGGCGACCCAAAGAACTTGGTCGGGCGCGCCGCGTTCTGGTTGGATGCGGGGCCGTGACGATCATCACTGACCCGCGCTGTACGGCGTACCGTTCGCCTGGGCATCCTGAACGACCGGAGCGGATTCTTCGCAGCGTGGAGAAATTGAAGGGGCAGGACTCGCTGAAGCTGGACTGGGCCGCGCCGGCGAAGGTGGAGCCTGAGTGCCTGTTGCGGGCGCACACGGTCGGGCATCTCCGGCAGTTGGCGGAGGCGAGTGGTGATTTCGACGGGGACACGCCTGGACACCCGGGGATCTGGGACCATGCGCTGCGCGGCGTCGGGGGTGCGCTGAAAGCCTTGGAAATTGCGCGTCACGGTGGATCCGCGTTCAGCCTGCTGCGCCCCCCGGGTCACCATGCCACGCGGTCGCGGGCCATGGGCTTCTGTTATCTCAGCACCGTCGCCATTGCTGCGTTGGAGGCTCGAGCCGGCGGGTCCCAACGCGTTGCCGTGTTCGATTTCGACGTCCACCACGGCAATGGAACGGAAGCGGTGCTCATGGGCCAGGAAGGCACCTTCTTCGCCTCGGTCCACCAGCACCCCTGTTACCCCGGAAGCGGGACGGCTGACGTGGGCGCGAACTGCTTCAACTATCCGGTGGCGCCCTCGTTTCCTCGGTTGGACTACCGGAAGACGTTGTCCCGTGCCTTGGAACGTCTGCTGGCCCAAAAACCGGACCTCCTGATCGTCTCCGCCGGCTTCGACGCCTACGCCCGTGATCCGATCGCGCACGAGACGCTGGAAGCCGAAGATTTCCAGTGGCTCGGCGAGGAGATCCGGAAGCGCGGCGTGCCTGTTTTCAGCGTGCTGGAAGGAGGTTACAGCGATGACCTCCCGTCGCTGGTCCTGGCGTACCTGGGCGGGCTCGCCTCCCGCTGACGGCAAGGATGGATGCGGCCGATTGGCGCGGCAATGTTGGCCGCCGAATCCAGTCAAGCGTTCAGTGGGTGTGAGGAATTTTTCCCGCGGGTGCCTTTACACGCCCCCCCCGGATCCTACGATGCGCGTCGCTTAACGCGACATGTGACCGGGGGTTGGTGGGTTGGCGTCCTTGCGGGCGGTGGTGTCCTGCCGCGTGTGGGTTTCCACCCTTTGGAGTTTCGGGCGGACGATCCATTCACCATCTGTCGAGCTGAGCTGATCCGTCGGGTACATCAGTCCGGTACATCGGTCGAGCTGATCCCAGCCAAACACGTCACACAACGCGTCCGTCCCCTCAGTCCAACGCATGAGCACCCCGAAGCAGGTTCTCGACATCGCCAAGAAGGCGGGAGCGAGGATGGTGGACATCAAGTTTGCCGATGCGTTCGGCACTTGGCGGCACTTCAGCGTGCCCACCCGGGAACTGACCGCCGAAGTGTTCCAGGAAGGGTTCGGTTTCGACGGTTCGTCCGTGCGCGGTTGGGCCTCGATCGAGGCGGGCGCCATGCTCGCCATGCCCGACCCGGGCACGGCGTTCGTCGACCCCTTTTGTGCGGTGCCCACGCTGAGCCTGACCTGCACCATCGCCAAGGCCGGGACCCAGGAAGCCTACAGCCGCGATCCGCGTGGAATTGCCCAGAAAGCCGAGAAATACCTCGCTTCAACCGGCGTCGCCGATGCCGCCGTGTTCGGGCCGGAAACAGAGTTTTTCATCTTCGACAACGTCCAGTTCGACCACAGGACCAACGGTTGTTCCTACTCGGTGGACAGCGATGAGGCCGCCTGGAACATAGGCCGGGACGAGATGCCGAACCTTGGCTACAAGGTCCGCCACAAGGAGGGTTGCTTCCCCGTCGCGCCGGTCGACACGCAGCAGGATCTCCGAACCGAGATGGTCCTGGTGATGGAGGAACTTGGGATCAAGGTGGAACGGCAGCACCATGAGGTGGCCACGGCAGGCCAGGCGGGAATCGACTTCCGCTTCGACACCCTGGTGAAGACGGCGGACACGATGATGCTGTCCAAGTACATCATCAAGAATGTGGCCCGGAAACACGGCAAGACCGCGACCTTCATGCCCAAGCCCCTCTTCGGGGACAACGGTTCCGGCATGCATACCCACCAGTCGCTCTGGAAAAAGGGCAGACCGCTCTTCGCCGGGAACGAATACGCCGGCCTGTCCCAGATGGCCCTCCACTACATCGGCGGCATCCTCAAGCATGCCAAGGCCCTCGCCGCCCTCTGCAACCCCACGGTCAACAGCTACAAACGCCTCCTCCCCGCCTCCGAAGCACCCGTCAATCTCGCCTATTCCGTCCGCAACCGCTCCGCGGCCATCCGCATACCGACCTTCAGCGAAAGCCCCAAGGCCAGACGCATCGAGTATCGCCCCCCCGATCCCGCCGCCAATCCGTACCTTTGCTACGCCGCCCTCCTCATGGCCGGACTCGACGGCGTGTTGAACAAGATCGACCCCGGCGAGCCCATGGACGCGAACCTCTCCGGGTTGACCCCCGAAGAACACGCCAGGATCCCGCAAATGCCCGACAACCTCGCCGACGCGCTGGGTCACCTGCGGGCCGATCACGATTTCCTGCTCAAGGGCGACGTCTTCACCCGGGATTTCATCGAAATGTGGATCGAACAAAAGATGAAGGAACACGACGCCGTCCGACTCCGTCCACACCCGTACGAGTTTTTCCTATATTATGACTGTTGAGGCGCTCGACGTTTCCGGGCGCCCCCTTCGGCGGGCGCCCTTTTTCGTCTCCAGATCCACTCAGACCCACCGTTTTACCCGTCCTTCGAAGCCTGTGAACAAGTGGTGGATAACAGTTAATACATTTGCCTCGCCCGCCCCTGCCGTGACTTTTAAAAACGCATCGTTCCGATTCTCGTCTGGTGGGGTGGCACCGTCGGTGCCAGTCGGTTCTGGAAATGGAAGCGTTCTTGTAACTGGTTGAAGACATGAGATTTAGAACAAATTTTTTGACTGGTTGGGTGGGAATCGGGGGGGCGCAACGAAGGCTCTTCTTGGTGCATTCCTCCACAAAGCCGGGGCTGCGGGCCTGCAATTGACCTTGCTCATTAACCTAAGTGAATAAGTTGCCCCATCTGACCCCCGCGACGTCCCGAGCCACGCCCATGGAATCTCCGGTCCAAGTCCTCTGGAATACCGCGATCGAATCACTCCGGAGTGTGCTGAACCCTGAGATTTTCCGGCTTTGGTTTGCTCCGATCCAGCCGGTTTCGCTGGACGGGGAGAAGCTTACGCTGGGGGTGGCGAACGAGTTCTGCGGCGTCTGGCTGGGCGAGAATTACGCCGACGTGATCGAGAACGCTCTCAAGGTGGCGAGCGGCCGTGCGATCCAGGTCGCCTTCGTCACCCAGCAGGAGCTCGGCTCTTCCGGCGGCCCGGCCGCCGCCGGGTCGCGTGCCCACATGGCAGCCCTCGCCGCCCAGGGCAATCCACACCACGCCAAGGCTCAGGAGCCGGTGGAAGCCGCGGAGCCGGTGTCGATTTTCGACCCCAAGAACACCTTCGATTCCTTCGTGGTCGGCAACAACACCTTCGCCCATGCCGCGGCCTATGCCGTGGCCCAGACGCCCGGCAAATCGTACAACCCGCTGTTCCTGATCGGTGGCGTCGGCCTCGGCAAGACGCACCTCCTCCACGCCATCGGCCAGTACGTGTCCACAAACCGCAAGTCGGCCCGGGTCGCCTACCTCTCCACCGAGCGGTTCACCAACGAATTCATCGACGCGCTCCAGAACAGCCGGCTGATGAGGTTCAGGAAAAAGTACCGCGAAACCGACGTCCTTCTCATCGACGACATCCAGTTCCTCGCTGGCAAGGAGCGGATCCAGGAGGAGTTCTTCCACACGTTCAACGCGCTTCACGAGGCCCGCAAACAGATCGTCCTCGCCTGCGACCGCCCTGCCAGTGAGATCCAGGGCCTCGAACAACGCCTGGTATCCCGCTTCGAGTGGGGCCTCGTGGCGGACATCCAACCCCCGGACATCGAGACCCGTGTTGCGATCATCCGCAAGAAAGCCGAGAGCATGCGCTGCTCGCTCGCCCCGGAAATCGCCCAGTTCCTCGCCGAGCGCATCCGCACCAACGTCCGCCGCCTCGAGGGCGCTCTCACCCGCGTCGCCAGCTACTCCCGCCTGACCGGCAATACCCTCACCATCGAGCGCGCCCGCGAACTGCTCAAGGACGTCCTCAGCGAGGAAGGTCGCGCGACGCTCACCATCGAAATCATCATCAAGCGCGTCGCCGATCATTTCGACCTCCGCGTCGCCGACATCCTTGGCCGCCGGCGCCCGGACCATATCGCGTTCCCGCGTCAGGTCGCCATGTTCCTCTCCCGCACACTTACCGAATCCTCGCTCAGCACCATCGGCGAGGCGTTTGGTGGACGCGATCACGGCACGGTCCTGCACGCCTGCCGCGCCGTCACGGACCGCATGGAGACCGACGCCGATGAGGCCAAGGCGGTCCACCGCCTGGACCGCGAACTCCGCGGCTGAGAGTGACTGAGACGCCTGTCATCGAGGTCAAGGGCCTCACGAAAAGCTTCCGGACTTTCAAGAAGCAGCCCGGGATTCGCGGTGCGCTGCGGTCGCTGGTCCGTCGTGAGTACGAGGAGATCAAGGCGGTGCGGGACGTTTCGTTCACCGTGCGCGAGGGGGAGTTCGTCGGGTTCCTGGGCCCCAACGGAGCGGGGAAGACGACCACCCTGAAGATGCTTTCGGGACTGCTCCATCCCACCGCTGGCGAAGCCCGGGTGCTGGGTTATGTCCCCTGGGAACGTGCCGACGGCTACCGCCGGCAGTTCGCCCTCCTGCTCGGCCAGAAGAACCAGCTCTGGTGGGACCTTCCCGCCAGCGAATCGCTCGCACTCAACGCCCGCATCTATGGCATTCCCGCCGCCGACGCTGAGCGTACCGTCCGCGAACTCAGCTCGCTCCTCGACGTCCAGTCGAAGCTCAATGTCACCGTCCGCGAACTCTCCCTCGGCGAGCGGATGAAGATGGAACTGATCGCATCGCTGCTTCATGGGCCGCGCGTGCTGTTCCTCGACGAACCCACCATCGGCCTCGACGTGGTCTCGCAGAAGAAGGTCCGGGAATTCCTGCGACACCACAACACCACCCGGCGAACCACGATCATCCTGACCAGCCATTACATGGTCGACATCGAGGAACTCTGCGACCGCGTCGTCGTCATCGACCGCGGCACGATCTTCTTCGACGGCCGACTCGGGGAGATCATCGACCGCTTCGCCGACCACAAGCTCATCACGATCCACAGCGATCAGGCCGGGTCCCGTCCGAAGGAATTCTTTGCCAGCTGGGGCGAACTGCTCGACCAGGCGCCCGGTTCCGCACGCATCAAGGTGAAGCGCGACCGCGTCATCCCCGTCTGCAAGGCGCTCCTCGATGAACTCCCCGTCAAGGATCTCGACATCGAGGAAGTACCCGTCGAGGACATCATCCGCGAATTGTTCAGCGGCCGGAACCTATAAGCAGCCCGTCCAAAAGGAACGATTCCCCGTAGCAGCCGACGTGAGGAGGCTCCTTTCATTGGCTTTGGATCAGATCTGAGTCTCCTCACGTCGACTCCTACGGCGTCATGGTGCTTGGCATTCCGCCTCATCGGACTTGGAATGCACCTCACACGCCCCCGTCCCTGTGAAAACCCACGCCTTCTCCCGCATCCCGTTCGCGTCCCTGTTCTCGGTGCTCGCCGCGCTCTGGGTCGTCCACTCCCGCGCAGCAACGATCGAGGTCGCTCCAGCCGGAAACGATTCCGCCGCCGGCACCCCCGCGGCCCCGGTGCGTTCGCTTCGCGTGGCCCTCGACCGCGCGCGCGCCACGAAAGACGTGACCACGATTGTCGTCCGCGACGGTCGCTACGAGCAGGATGTACCCCTCGAGATCTCTGCCGACGACTCGCGCATCACCATCCAGGCCGCGCCCGGAGCTCGTCCGGTCGTGAGTGGTGGTCGCCGGATCACAGGTTGGAAGAAGGACGCCGCGAAGCCGGATCTCTGGCACGTCAGCCTGCCGGAAGTCGCGGCGGGCGGTTGGTACTTCCACCAGCTTTTCGTCGACGGCGAACGCGTCCAGCGCGCCCGGACGCCGGACGAGGGTTTCTTCCGCACCGCCGACCGGCTTGGGACGAACTCGCCGATTGCGCTGACGTTCAAGCCTGGCGACATCCGGGCCGAGTGGGCTTCGCTCCCTGATGCGCGGCTCGTGATGCTGATGAAATGGACCGACCTCCAGCTTCCCATCCGTTCAGTGGACACCACCCGGAACGTCGCGATGCTGCCCGGTGGACCGCGTGACTACTGGATGGACGAGAAGGACGCCCGCTACTGGGTCGAGAATGTTCCCGACGCGCTCAATGCCCCGGGCGAATGGTACCTCGATCGGAAGACGGGTGAGCTCTCCTTCGTCGCCCCGGCGGGTGTCGATCCGAACAAGTCGCAGGTTGTCGCACCCCGGATTGTGACGTTGCTCCGCATCTCGGGATCCGAGAAGACGCGCCAGGCGGTGAGCGGCGTGACGCTGCGTGGGCTCACGTTCGCCGAGACGGATTACGACGTGCCCGTCGATGGTGTCGTCTCACCGCAGGCCGCGGTCCCGGTGCGTGGCGCGATCCGGGTCGAGTATGCCGTCGATTGCACGCTGGTGAATTGCACGTTGGAGAATCTTGGCGGTTACGCGCTCGACCTGGGTCGTGGTGCGCAACGATGGCACGTGTCGCATTGCGAAATCCGGGGGGCAGGCGGCGGCGGCATCCGCATCGGCGAACCGGGCGACCGCAAGCCCGATGAGTTCACGGCCTGCCGGGACCACGAGATCCTCGACTCCCACCTGCACCGGCTCGGCCGCATCTTCGCCCCGGCCTGCGGCATCATCGTGTTCCAATCCGGCGGGAACAAGATCCTCCACAACGAGATCAACGATCTCTATTACACGGCCATCTCCGTGGGTTGGAACTGGGGCTATGAGGAGACGCCCTGCCGCGGAAACGTGATCGCGTTCAATCATCTGCACGACATCGGCCAGGGCCGGTTGAGCGACATGGGCGGCATCTATACCCTCGGCATCCAGCAAGGGACGATCCTTCGCAACAACCTCATCCACGATGTCGTGAGTTATGACTACGGCGGTTGGGGCCTCTACCCGGACGAAGGCAGCACCGGGATCCTCCTCGAGGATAACGTCGTGTATCACTGCAAGAGCTCGGGGTTCCACCAGCACTACGGCCGCGAAAACATCGTCAGGAACAATATCTTCGCCTTCAACCGCGAGAACCAACTCATGCGCACCCGCGACGAGGCCCATGTCTCGTTCTATTTCACGAACAACATCGTCAGCTTCGATTCCGGGAACCTCCTGGGCAGTTCATGGAAGAACGACCGCTATGTCATCGACGGTAATCTCTACTTCGACACCCGTGCCGGCACCGATGCCACCAAGATGAAGTTCGCCGATGGCACCTGGGCACAATGGCAGGCACGCGGCCATGACAAGACCTCGGTCATCGCTGATCCCCTGTTCAGAAACGCCGCGAAACGGGATTTCACGCTCAGTCCGGAATCCCCCGCGCTGAAGATGGGTTTCCGTCCCATCGACCTCAGCACCGTCGGCCCGCGCAAGGCGGGCAACTGACGATGCACCCACCGCAGGTCGACGGACCCGATCCGTCGACCTGCCGGCAGCCCGAAGCAAGGAAGCGCCGGCAACGAACCTCACTTCCCCGAGCGCACGCGTTCCTTCTTCTCCTCGCACTCCTGTTCAAGCCGGCGGCGTTCGGTGCTGATCTGCCGCTCGATCTGCGCGAGAGCCTCGCCATCACGCTGCTCCAGCGCGCGAGCCTGTTCCCCCTTCAGGAAGATCTCACGCTCCGCCACCTTCGCGCGGTACACGGAGTCCAGCTCGGCCAGCTGCTTCTTCTGGGCGGCGGAAAGTTTGACCGACGGGGACTGCTTCGCGAGACGTTCCATCGCGAGTTCATACGAGGATTTCATGTAAAATTCAGAGGAGATGCTTCCCGGGAGGCGCGATGCGGTGCGACCGGTTCAGCCGGGAAGTCCGATCCAGACCTGGCCAGCCTCAACCTTGGTGGGATGGCTCGCGACAGGGCGGGAAGAATTGCTCAGGCAGGAACCCGTCCGGATGTCGAATTCCCAGCCGTGCAGCGGGCAGAAGACGCTTCCGTTCTCCAGCACGCCTGCCCCCAACGGGCCGCCCCGGTGCGGGCAGGCATCGTCGATCGCATGGAACTCGCCGTCGAGATTCCATAGCGCGAACCGCCTTCCGCCAACTTCCACGGTGCGCCCCTTCCCCGGGGGCAGGGAGGAGACATCCGCAACAACAACGTATCTGCTCATGGATGGGATGGGTGGGGAGTGTGGGCGCCGGGATCCTGCGCGCCGGGTTTCTTCTTCCATGGCTGCTCGGGAAACCGGGTGGGGAGCTTCACGGGCGCCAGCGGAGCCTCGGCCATCTTCAATTCGGAATCGCCTCCCGCGGCGGGCTCGGGGGGCTTGTCCATGGCGCCGCGCCAGGACGCAATCCGGGCCTGCAGCCCGTGGTGTTCGGCGGTCTGCTTGTCGCCCGCCTTCATGTAGAACAACGACAGGTTGGTATGGACCAGCTGTTCCTGCGGACGAAGCTGCTGGGCCCGGTGCCCCTCGGTGATGGCCCGTGCGAAGTCGCCCTTCCGGTACCATGCCATCCCCAGCGCGAGCTGGGCGTCGAAGTGGCCCGGACTCAAACGCAGGATCGACTCAAGCTTCCCGATGGCGCCGTCGTACTGCTCCATCGTGAAATCGAACATCGCATCGTCGTACTGCTCCTGAAACGGGTCGTCCTCAGGGGGTAACAAGGCAGGTTGTTGCGGGTGAGGCGGCGAATCCACGGGTGGCCTATGGCATGAGGTGGCGAACGGCGCAAGTCCGCGCACAAACGTTCGCCACCCATGGACTGCGCCGACTCGTCGCCACTTTCCCCCTCCTGCATCCAATCTGAAATAATACAGATCCGACCCCATGGGCTGTGAAGGCTGGCTTCAGGCGGGATCGGAGCTAGCATGACCCGCCCTCTGAGAGCGCATGAAAAAATCACGGCCCACGGTCTTTCGCAACGAATCCTGGCTGCCGAGGCCACGGGACGAGGTGTTCGCGTTCTTCGCGGACGCCCGGAATCTCGAGGCGATCACGCCCCCGTGGCTCAGGTTCCGTGTGGTCACGCCCGGGCCCATCACGATGCAGGTCGGGTTGAAGATCGATTACCGGCTCCGCGTTCGCGGCCTGCCCATGCGCTGGCAAAGCGAGATCACCCTGTGGAACCCGCCCATGCGCTTCGTCGACGAGCAACGCCGCGGTCCCTATCGCCTATGGCGCCACGAACATCGGTTCGAGGATTGGGGCGGCGGAACGCTCTGTATCGACGTGGTCCATTACATCGCCCCCGGCGGCCTGCTGAGGAAGTGGATCGATCGGCTCTGGGTCGGGCCCGACATCGCGCGGATCTTTGAATTCCGCCGACGCGCGATGAACGAGCGCTTCGGCCTTCAGGCAACGGGCAGCCTGATCTCGAAAATGGACCCGCCGTCGGGTGCGGCCTGAACCCCCGCCCGTCCCCCGTGTGCCTCGACGATCGCCTTGACCAGGCTGAGACCAAGGCCGAGGCCGCGCTGGGATCGGCTCTTGTCGCCGCGGTAGAGACGCTCCCAGATCCGGTCGTGTTCCTCCGGGGAAATGCCCATGCCCGTGTCCTGGACTTCGATGAAGGCTTCCCCGTTCCCGGCGCGCGCGCGGACCGTGACCGAACCGCCGGAAGGCGTGTACTTGATGGCGTTGTCGACGAGGTTCGCGGTGGCGTGGCGGAGCCGTGCAGCGTCGACGGATGCGAGGCACGGATCGCCGGGTTCAAGGGTGAGCGACACTCCTTTTTCCTCCGCCACGTAGCCGTAGAGTTCGAGCGATTCGGCGAGCAGCTGGCGCAGGTCCGTCTGGGCCCGGTTCAGCCGCATCATCCCGGCCTCGGCCTCCGCGACGTCGAGCAACACCTTCAGCATGTCGAGCACGCGGTCGGATTCCTCGATGCAATCGGCCAGCGCCTCGCGGGCCGCCACCGTGCCGGTCGCCGTCTCGGGAGCGCTCTGCAGCGCGAGCTCGGCGATGCCACGAAGGCGTGAGAGCGGCGTGCGAAGATCGTGCGCCACATTGTCGAGTGACTCGCGCATCCCGCGGATAAGCGCCTGGTTCTTCTCAAGCAGCCGGTTGAAGAGATGCGCCAGCCCGGTGATCTCGTCGTTGGCCGCCCCCACCGGCACCCGCGCCTCAAGGCTTCCGGTCCGCAGGATGTCCTCGGTCGTGGCAATGATCTCACGCAGCGGCCGGGTCGCGCGAAGCGCCAGCAGCGAACCCCCGATGATGCCCAGCGCAACAACCGGGATCATCACCCCGAAAAACGCGCGCCTGAAGGGATGCAGCAGAACTCCCCGGCTGTCGGTGACCCGCCCCACTTCAAGCCAGGAACCGTCGGGCAGCGGCGCCGCACTGAAGATCACGTCGCGCTCGCGGCTTTGCGGAACACGAAGAAACACCTGCCGTTGATACCAGCCCGGGCTGACCTCGCGCGACTGGACCTGGACCCAGTCCGCCGGCACCGACACGACGATGCTGGGGCCGTGCGGCGCCGTGAACCGGACAAACGGCCGATGGCCCGTGCGGTCGGCGGCCTGGTGGATGTAGTCGCCGAGGCCCCGCACGCCCCGCTCGGCATGGACGGCCGCATATTCCTGGACCTGGGCCTCGACCAATTCGCGGTCCTTGCTCCCCGCCGCTGCATAGAGCAGCGCGTAGGTGAGCAGGAACAGGACCGCCGCGCTCGCGATGAAAATCCCGGAGTACCAGAGATTGAGCCGAAACGTCAGCGACCGGCGCAGCCTTTCAAGGAGCCTTGAGAACATAGCCGACTCCCCGGAGGGTGTGGATCATCTTGACCGGGAAATCCCGGTCGACCTTCTGTCGCAGTCGCGAAACGAGCACGTCGACGACGTTCGTCTGCGGGTCAAAGCTGAAGTCGTACACGTGCTCGAGGATCATGGTCTTGGTCACCACCCGGCCCGCGTGGCGCAGCAGGTACTCGAGCAGGCTGTATTCACGAGGCTGGAGCTCAACCGGCCGATCGCCCCTCGACGCCTTCCTCGTCAGCAGGTCGAGGCTCAGATCCCCCACCGTGAGCCGGGTCGGCTCGGTGGCTTGCGTCGCCCGGCGGATCAGCGCCTGAACCCTCGCCAGCAGCTCCGAAAACGCAAAGGGCTTCGTCAGGTAATCATCGCCTCCCGCCTGCAATCCCCGAATCCGGTCGTCCACCGAAGCCTTGGCACTCAGAAAAATCACCGGCGTGCGGGACCCTGTCTTGCGCAGTCGCTGCACCAGACTGAGTCCGTCCATGCCCGGAAGCATGACGTCCACCACCGCGGCGTCGTAGGCGATGGTCGCGGCCGTGGCAAACGCCTCGTCACCGTCGGGAAAGTGGTCGGCGGCGAAGCCATTTTGCCTCAACCCCTTCACGACGAACGACGCGATCTTGGGATCATCTTCGACGACGAGAATGCGCATCTTGGATCTGAACCGCCCCACGGGCGTGGCCCAAGCCTACCGCGGATGAGTTGGAAAGGACAGGCCGCATCCCCGACTCGCGGGCACCACAGCAAAGACCTGTCCCTCCATTGAGTTTACCGCTGGAACGTCGGATTGTTGTGCTGGCTCGTCGGCGGTGCATCCACGAGTTGTCGGTGGCAGGGCGGCATCTCCGAGGGCGCCGTGCCTGGGTGCGTCCGCGATGGGCGGCGCGCAGCGGAGTGCGCGCCCTGCCGTCAATCTGTGGATGCACGGGTTCGTCGGAGGGTGGCATTTCGGGACTTCCTCCCGAACGGGTGCCCCGGTAGAAACCTACGCATGCTCCAAGCGAGGTCTCGAATCCTGCGTCGGTGCGTTCTCTTTGTTGCGCTCATGCTTGGCCGCGCCGCCTTGGCTGAGGACGCCGTCGATGCGGGGGCGACATTGGTTTGTCAGAAGGTGGCGGGGTTCCTTGCGCCGGTGGATGCGCCCGACCACCGGAAGTACGCGCAGAACCGCGACGTCGACATCCATCACCTCGCGCTCGATGTCACTCCCGACTTCAAGCAGCGGACCGTTTCGGTAATGACGCAACTCAGGTTCCAGGGAAACGCCATTCCCTCGAGCGAACTGAGGCTTGATGCGGTCAAGCTCACCGTCGAAACGGTGACTGCCACCGAAACGATCCAGGCCTGGCAGAACACCGACCAGGAACTCGTCATCACCTTCGCGAAGCCCATCCCGTCGGATCGCGAAACGACGCTGACCGTTCGCAGCCGTGCCGAGCCCCGTCAGGGGTTCTATTTCCGTACGCCGGAGATGGGTTACCGGGAGGGGGACGGGCATTTTTTTACCCAGGGCGAGGCGATCGAGGCGCGGCATTGGTATCCCTGCTTTGATGCGCCGAATGACAAATTCACATCGGAGATCACCTGTCGCGTGCCTGAAGGAATGAAGGTCTTCTCGAATGGCCGCAAGGTATCCGAGGAGAAGGACCCGGCCAGCGGTCTGGTCGTGGTGCGCTGGTCGCAGGAACAGCCGCACGTGAACTATCTTGTCTCATTGCTGGCGGGCCATTTCCGTACTCTGGAGGATCATCATGGCGAACTCCCGATCGCCTTCCACGTGCCGGCCTCGGATATTGACACGGCTGCCGGTTCCTTCGAGAAGACGAAGGAAGCACTGGCATTCTTCGAGAAGGAGACAGGTGTGAAATACCCGTGGTCGAAGTACGACCAGATCTGCGTGAACGACTTCGTGGCCGGAGGCATGGAGAACACCAGCATCACCACCCTCACGGACGGCACCCTCCACACCCCCGATTTCGAAAGTCTGCGCTCCAGCGAGGGGTTGATGGCCCACGAGCTCGCCCACCAGTGGTTCGGGGATCTGGTCACCTGCAAGGACTGGACCCATCTCTGGCTCAACGAGGGCGCCGCGACCTACTACGCCCACCTGTTTGCGGGCCACGTCCACGGCCATGACGAACTGCTCTACGGACTCTTGAATGACGCCCGGAGCTTTCTCGATGCCCAGAATGACATCCGCCCCATCGCGGACCGCACCTTCGGGGATCCCATGCAGCAGTTCGGCTATACCGCCTACCAGAAGGGATCGTGGGTCCTGCACATGCTGCGCAGCCAGCTCGGCGAGGACCTCTATCGCCGCTGCATCCACACCTATCTCGAGCGCCATCGCTTCGGCAACGTGGTCACCGAGGATCTCAACCGCGTGATCGAGGAGTTGTCCGGCCGCTCATGGGATCAGTTCTTCGACCAGTGGGTCTACCATGCGCATCACCCCGAGCTGGAGGTAAGCTATTCCTGGGATGAGTTGGCAAAGACCGCGCGGGTCAGCGTCCGACAGATCCAGAAACTCGGCGAAAACGTCCTTCTCTTCAACGTGCCACTCACCGTGCGCTTCAGGAATGGCTCGAAAACTGAGGACCGCATCGTCCGTGTGAAATCAAAGGAGGAGGATTTCCGCTTCCCGTTGTCCGCGGCCCCGGAAGGGGTCCGCATTGATCCCGACTTCACCCTGCTCGCCAAAGTGACCTTCAATCCTCCGACGTCGATGGTCCTGGCCCAACTCGCCGACAGGTCCGACGTGATCGGGCGTATTCTCGCCGTAGGTCACCTGGGTCGTGCCCACGACGGCGACGCATTGACAAGGCTGCGGGGCGTCTTGAACGACGATCCGTTCTATGGTGTCCGCGTCGAGGCGTCGAAGACCCTGCGCGGCATTCCTACCGACGCCGCCTTCGAGGCCCTCCTGGCCTCGCTCAAGCAGGACGATGCACGGGTCCGCCGACAGGTGGTCTCGGATCTTGCAGCGTTCCATCGCCCCCGTGCGCGCCAGGAACTCCTGAGGATCGCCGAGGAGGAGAAGAACCCCGACATCCGTGCAGCCGCGGTTCGGGGCCTGGGCGGCTATGCCGGCCCGGAGGTGCGAGACCTGGTGCTCAAATTGATCGGGCAGGATTCCTACCGGAATGTCCTCGCGGAGGCGGCCATCGCCGTAATGCGCGACCAGGACGATCCTGCCTATCTCCCTCCTCTTCTGGAGTCCCTTGCACGGCATGAGCCCGCCTTTACATCCTGGGGTTATGCCGGTGCCATCGGGACTCTGGCGCACCTGGCGCGGAATGAGACGAACAAGGAACCCTACCGCGAATTTCTTGTGGCCCGGGTTGCCCATAAGAAAGACGCCGTTCGCCATGCAGCGCTCCGCGGCCTCGGAACGCTTGGAGATGGCAGGGTTGCCCCTCTCCTGAGAAGCGTGGCAGGGGTTGACAAGGCCAACCCGGATCGCGGCGTCGCCGAGTCCGCATTGAATGAGCTGAACTCCCGCACGAAGCCCACGACCTCCCCCAGGGATGTGCGCGAGGAACTGACCGAGTTGCAGAAGTCGAACGCTGACCTGCGGCGGGAATTCGACGAACTCAAGAAGCGCGTCGACCAACGAGGGGGTACGAATGCCGTGCCTGCAGGCAAGGTCTCTTCTCCGAAGCCGCCCAAGGAGAGATCCGGGCATCGGTGATTGCCCCGTGCCGGTCGCCAACCGGCGCTCCAGCAGCCTCCCGGACCCCGCATTGTGCCCGTCGCGCCGGAAAGGGTCCGTCCGCGACGGCGGATTCGGACCCTCGACAGATTCGTGGCACGCGCCGCACGCGCCCTATGACGCGGGCGATTTCTTGAACTTCGTCCCCATCCCCTTGCCGCCGGCGCTCGCGATCTTGTCGCCCAGGATATCGATGCCGCCCTTGCTGATCGTCCCCGGAAACAGCGTGCCGGTCATCTTCCGGAACTCAGCGAGGGAAAACGTGCTGGCGAGTGCTGCGAGCACCTGCTCGGCTTGGTCGACGGTCAACCTTCCACTCACCACTTCCTTCTTCGCCGTCGGTTCCCGGCGCTTTCTGGTCTCGCGGACAGGAGCCACGTGGGCAGCGCCCCCGATGAGAAACGCGGCCTCCGGATAATCCGCCCGCAGATGAAGCTCCAGCCACTTGGTGTTCCTGCCCTCCTGATCCCGCTCGGCCTTCGCCTGGTCCAACGCGGCCTGCGCCGACTCGATCTTTGCATCCAGCTTCTCGAGTCCGTCGAGCCGATCACGTACCTCCTGCACCCGCGCCACAAACGCACCGATGCTGCGGTCTACGACCCGAGGACTGCCAGAGGACGGATCCCCCATGCCAGGCGGCATCACTCCATCAATCGATAAGGCCTCAACAACCGATAATGACTTTCTGCGGCGTGCCATAAAATGAGTAATTGAAGGGTCGCGGAGCTAAAGATCTCTGGGATTGATTTGGCTGCCTTCCTGATTGAATTGTCAACGCGATTGCTGGATCCGATCGCGAATGTAGCGATGAATGAAGGACAAGGCTCCTGCCGCTGCTCCCGGGCGTGCCAGCCTGTTCCAGGTATGCGGGATTCAACAGAACCTCCAACGCCAGCGGCGTTGCGCAGTCGGGACCGGCGTCAGGGATCCGTCATCGCAGCTCATCCACCCGGACTTCCCTGGCCAGGTCTGACCTCTTCCATATCTATTCCGCCTCCTGCCGTGTGACGATGGGAACGTACCCGGCCTCCAGACCCTTCGGCGGAGTTACGATCAATGCCGGGTCCAGGTCCGCCAGTTTCCCAAGTGCCGGCGGCGGCAGGTAGTCGCGGTCCTTCTTCCAATTACGGTGCAACTTCTCCACCCGCGCCTGCAGGCTTTCCCGCTCCTGATCCGTCAAGTCCGCGTTGAGTAATGCAGGTTGGTCGGCGAACCGGTACCAGTAGTAGGTTGCCACGCTGTGGTCTCCCAGGTGCGCCTGGAAGGGGCCCGCGGCGGGGCCGGGTTTCTTCCAGCAGCTTTTCGCGTCGTCCGGAGTGACGTAGGGTTCGGGGCGATCCTCACGTGGCGGGGTGAAGCGAGCCTGTGTCAGCCCTGTCTCGAGCGGGACGTCCTCGGGGCGCACCGGAACCCACTCCGCCTTGTTGTCATGGGTCACCAGGTGATAGTATTCCGGGAGGGTCACGAGGGGGCCATCCGTGGAATCGGTCCTCGTGACCCGTTGGCCGTTCCAGCGGTATCCGAAGGTCTCCGCATCGAGGGCCATGGGGGTGGCAAAGGAATCCCAGGCAAGGGGGACCCGCTGCTTCTGGGGCACCTGGGGCGTGTAGATCCTCCAGGTCGCCCGCCCGCCGGCGCTGAACCTGTGCACGCTCGATGCGGTGGGATCGATGGAGCCCGTGGCCTCAGGCCCGCCTTCAAACCATGCCTTTACGGGATCCCAGAGCGCCTTCCTGTTGTAGGACGTAACCTTGTGGACCACCGCTGATTCGCCGCCGGGGCCGCGCGGGAACGAGGTGGGAGCAATGCGTGAGTAAGTCTCCCCCTTCCCGTCAGTAGACTGGAGGCCCGGGACATATTGAGTCTCCATCTGTAACGCCCTATTGGGCTGGGAAGGTCGGCTGTCCAGGAGCATTCCTGCCAGGCGCGGTTCGTCCAGGGCCGTGTGGGACCAGAAATAGGGGGTGAAGAAGGCAACCGGTCCCTTGAAGTTTCGCGTGTTCAAAAACAGGGTCCAACAATGATTGCCTGTGGGGACTTCCTTGCCGGCGGTGATGGACTTGGGTGCGGTGAGTGGGAGCGGCAGGTATCCGTAGCCGAAAAGTTCCCCGCAGGTTCCCTGCCTCAGATTCAGCCCGTCAGGCGGCCACAGCACCCACGGACTGAGCTGTGCCACTCCGTACTTGCCCTTCGGTTGATGCCAATCCCTTCCCTGACCAGCCCCGGGGCCATTCGCCCATTCACGGAAATTGGGAGCCACACCGCCCATGATGAATTTCGGCGTCTCGGTGGCGAACTGGGTGTCGCGCCACCAACCCAGGCCGCCCTCGATGTCGGAATACATGTTGGTCGGAGCGGCCCCGGCATACTGGGCAAACATCCATGTGCCGAAGAGACCCGTTTGAAAGCGGTGTCCGGGATATTCCTTCAGCAAGGGCCACGCGGCGACATACATGGAGAACCCGCCGTCATAGGATTCCTGGACCTTTTCGTTGGGAACGAGCAGGTATCCCGCCATCTCCCCTTCCTGGATCGGTCTGGGAAGGAGCTTCAACATCGCCTGTCCCAATGCGTTGCCGACAAGAAAACAGGTCTCCGCATTGCCAAACTCGTGGTGGCCGTGGCCTGGATTCGGCGAGTCTTCCGGCTTTCGAACGAAGTCATGGGTCGGAACAAAAAGTACGTTGCCAGCAAACTCCGGCCTCGCGGCCGCCGCGCTCTGCGCCTGCCGGAGTCTTGTCCATTCCGGCGGCGCGTCGACCCATGGCCCCGTGAGTTCCCCAATGACCACCGGCAGGGACGGGGACTTGAATTCGCGCCGCACGTCGCGGATCAGGTTCACGAGATTCTGCTCGTACTCGGGTACGGCGGCCTTGGGATCCACACCGTCGTTCCATCCGTGATACCAGACGAAGCCGGCCAGTTCGTGGCCGCGGCCCCTGGCTGCCGGGAAATCCGTCTCCAGATTCGCCAGCGCCTCCCTCACCTGCGCGATCATGAGGGAGTAATACTTGCCTGCCTCGCCTCCGGACGACGGCGGACGGAAATCCTTGAACAAGCTCTTTCCGCCCCAGGCAGTCTTGATGAGCAGCACCGGATCTTCCGAGTGATCGCCGAGGACATGTCCGAACTGGAGTTCGGGGCCGAAGTGGTGGGTGTCACCGTAGATGGAGAACCCAAAGCCCAGCGGCCCGATCAGGAGAGGTTGGCCCTCGCGCTGATAACGCACCCAGACGTCGTCGCGTACGGTCCATCGACCCTCCGCGCTTCGGAGGTGTTGGAGCATGGGCGCCTTCGCCGGGTCCCTCATCAAGGCTGCGAGTGTCCCCTTGCCGTCGTTGTAGTCCTTCCCGTCAAGATCGACCACCGCCTGTCCTTCCATGTTGGATTGGCCGGCGAGGATGAAGACCTTGACCGGGCCTCGCGTCTCCGCCGCCTGTAGCATTGCGAGCGGAGCCAGGATTGCCGCCGTCAACAGGGTGAATAGTGTGTCCTTCATGATCGGGAGGGGGGAAGCGTACAGAGCCGTGGGGTCAAACATCAACTATTGACACTCCTGCCTTCCACAGCTCTTCCGAGCCCGCGGCCTGGAATTTCACCAGGCAATCGACGCCGCCGCTGGGCTGGTGGTGCTCGCGCTCGTTGGAGCTGACGGGCCCGAATACATCGGCGTCGGAGACGTCGAGGCGCGCCTCCGGACGGAAGTTGAGCCAGGCGCGGGGCCTGAAGTTGAAGCCCAGCGAGAATTCGCCGTGGGTCGCCGGCACGCCGATGCGGGATCCGTCGATGTCAGCGATCTGAAACGCATGGGGAAAAAGCTATCCGCTCGGTCTTCTTGAAGAGAAGATGTGACAGCCCAATTGCAGAGCAAAATGCAATCAAAATGAAACATCCCATGAGCCATCGTAATTCGACCCAACTCACGCGGCGACAGTTTCTCGGCCGGGGGGCGACTGCGGTCGGCGCCATGGCGATCCCCTTGTTCATCCCGGCCTCTGCCCTGGGGCGCGGCGGAGCCGTTGCCCCGAGCGAGCGCATTGTCATGGCCGGCATTGGGCTCGGCGGGCGTGGTTCCTACGACCTGGGTGTCATGCTGGGCCAAAAGGATGTGCAGTGGGTGGCGGTCTGTGACGTCGTGAAGGGGCGGCGCGAAGCGGCCAAGAACGCCGTCGATACCGCCTACGCCAACAAGGATTGCGCGGTGTATGGCGACATGCGGCAGTTGCTGGCCGAGCGGACGGATGTGGATGCGGTGTTGATTGCCACGGGCGACCGCTGGCATGCGCTGGCTTCGGTCTGGGCCATGCAGGCGGGCAAGGACGTCTATTGTGAGAAGCCCGCCTGCCTCACGATGGCGCAGGGGCGGATGGTCGTGGATACCGCCCGACGTTACGGCCGGGTCTTCCAGACGGGTGCCCAGCGCCTGAGCGAGCCCCATCATGTCTTTGCCATCGAAATGGCCCGATCTGGCCGGTTCGGCCCCATCCATACGGCCTACGCCGACTGTCGTTGGAGCGACGGGCTGCGCCGGGACTGGTTGCCGGCGGAACCCCAACCTCCCAAGGATGAAGTGGACTGGGACGCCTGGATTGGTCCGTGTCCGTGGCGGCCCTACAACAAAGGCTACCTTAGTTCCGGCTGGTACGGCTTCTACGATTTCGCCACCGACGTGGCGATGTGGGGTGCCCACTCGGTGGCCCAGGCGCTGGCCGGGCTCGACATGGAGAACGTTTCCTCGATCGAATTCGAGTACACCGGGCCGGATGCCACGATGGTGACCCGTTTGTCCAACGGGGTGAAGCTGGTCCTGTTCCGGGTCAGCGGCTCGGTCTGGCAGCCGTGCCAGTACTGGCACGGTGCCTGTGGCGAGCGCTTCGATGGTCCCGAAGGCTGGGCCTCCGCAGCCGACGGTTATGCCCGTCCCGATGTCTCCTCGCCCGCGCTGTTGCTCGAATACAAGAAGACGCTGGCGGAATACACCGCCCGCACGCAACGCCCCTTGAACCACGTGCGGGACTTCCTGGACTGCATACGGTCGCGTCGGTCCACCGTGGCGAATCCCGAGGTCATGTTCCGGTCCATGAGCATCTGTTTGGCGGCGGACATCTGCGGGCAATTGAAACGCAACCTGAAGTTCGACCTGGGCAAAGCTGAGTTTATCAACGACCCCGAAGCCAATCGGCTGCGGTCCCGTGCGATGCGAGCCCCGTACGCGGTTTGATTCAAACCCCAAGAGACCCCGCCATGAAACCGCTCTTCTTCGCCTTTCTCCTGCTCGCTGGCACCGCCTTCGCCCAGGAGGACAGGCTCATCGCCATTCTCAAGTCGGACGCGCCCTTGAAGGAAAAGGCCGATGCCTGTCGGGAACTGACACGCCTCGCCACCGGGCAGGCCGTGCCGGTGCTGGCCTCCCTGCTCGCCGATGAGCAGCTCTCCCACAGGGCCCGGTCCGCTCTCGAGACGATCCCCGAACCATCCGTCGATGTGGTATTGCGCCAGGCGCTTGGTCAACTCAAAGGCCCGTTGCAGCTCGGGGTCATCCACAGTCTTGGCGTCCGCAAGGATCCCAAGGCCGTGGTGCCGCTTGCCGCATTGCTGGCGGGGACCGATCCCGCCGTGGCGCAGTCCGCGGCGCGGGCCTTGGGTAGCATCGGGGGCGCCGCGATCCCGGCGCTTGAGGGCGCGTTGTCCACGGGTTCGTCGGCCACTCTGCCTGCCGTCTGCGAAGGATTGTTCCGGTGTGCGGAGGTCATGCCCGGTTCTGAGGCCGCCCTCATCTACGACAAACTCCGAGCCCTGCCGAACCTGCCGCACCACCTGCGCGTCGCTGCCTTGAGGGGGGCGATTCGGAGCCGCGGCACCCAGGGAGTGCCCCTGTTGCTCGAGGCCATTCGGACCGGCTCGCCCGTGCCGGCAGTCGACGTGATGCGCATGTCGATGGACCTTCCGGGAACTGGAGTGACCCAGGCGCTGGTCGGGGCTCTCGCGGAGTCGACCGAGGAAAAGCAGATCCTGCTGCTGCGAACCCTCGGCAGTCGGGGCGACGCCACAGCGGCACCTGCGCTGGTCGCGGTCGCTCAGAGCGGTTCCGCCAGCCGACGAATTGCAGCGATCCAAAGCCTGGTCCAGCTTCGCAATTCATCGTCGATCCCGGCGCTGGTTGCCTTGGTCAAGGATCCCGAGCCGACGGTTGCGGGCGCGGCATTGACCGGACTGACCGGGTTGCCTGGCCAGGAGGTCGACGCCGCGGTCGTGGCGTTGATGACGGGGTCCGACACAAAAACCCGCATCGCAGCCATAGGAGCGGTGGGTCAGCGCCTTATCAGGTCGTCGCTTCCGGCGCTGTTGAAGGCGGCAGGGGATGCCGATGCCGGGGTGGCGGGCGCCAGTTTTGATGCTCTCGGCGAGCTTGGTGGTGTGGCGGAGATTCCCGGCGTCATCGACGCCCTGCTGGAGACCAAGGCCTTGGCGGAGGGCGAGACTGCGTTGACCGCGATTTGTGAACGGCAACCGGACCCTGCGATCTGCACGGAAAAGCTGCTGGCTGGTCTGGCAAAGGCGAAGGGCGAAGCCCAACTCGTGCTGCTGCGCACGCTGCGTACCCTGGGCGGGACGCAGGCACTGGATGCCGTGCGCGCAGCGGCGACCCATCCGGACGGGTCAGTCAGGGACACGGCTTGCCGGGTGCTCTGTGACTGGCCGACGGCCGATGCATTGGCAGATCTGGCTCGGATGACCAGGACAACCGCAGACCCAAAACTCAAGAACCTCGCGTTGCGCGGACAGCTTCGGTTGGTCCCTCTGCAGACCACGACCGCAGCGCAGAAGGCCGCGCAGATGGCGGATTTGCTCCCGATCATCGAGCAGATGAAAGAGCAGCGCCTTGCCCTGTCGGCCCTCGGCGAACTTCACTGCCCCGAGTCACTGGCGCTCGTCCTTCCCTACCTGGGCAGGGCCGGGTTCAACGAAGAAGCCAGTGTCGCGGCGGTCGGCATTGCCGAAAAGATCGTGGCCAGCCACCCCGCGGAAGTCGCCGCGGCGATGCCGTTGGTCCAGACGCGTGACGGACAACTCGCCGCCCGCGTCCGGCAGGTGCTGGCGAAAATCCCGGCGGGCGTGACCGATGCGGGATTCACCCCCATTTTCAACGGCAACGACTTGACCGGTTGGGACGGGAAGCCGGGGTGGTGGAAGGTCGAGGGAGGGTCATTGACCGCCGAGAGCACGCCGACGAAACCGTGCGCCGAGCCCAACTACCTTGTCTGGCGCGGTGGTCAGCCGTCCGACTTCGAGTTGATGGCGGACTTTCGTCTCAGCGGCGCCGGCAACTCCGGCATCCAGATCCGCTCCCAAGCCCTCCCCAACTGGGATACCTCGGGTTATCAGGCCGACATGAGTGGCGACGGCAGTCTGGTCGGGTTCGTCTATGAGCACACCCGCGGCCTGATTGCCGGGCGTGGTGAGCGGGTCGGCATCGGGGCGGACGGCAAGCGGGAGGCGCAGAAGCTCGGGGATGCCGCCGAACTGGCGAAGATCTACAACAAGGAAGCCTGGAACACCTACCGGATCATCTGCCGTGGTCCGGAGATCAGGCTGTTTATCAACGGCACGCTCATGTGCCAGTTCACAGACCTCGACGCCAAGCACGCGGCGTCCAAGGGTTTCATCGCCCTTCAGATGCACCCCGGATCGCCGATGAAGATTGAGTTCAAGAACATCCGGCTGAAGGAACTGTAAATCGCGCAGGGCTTTCCCGGCGAGGGCGTCACGGTCTTCTCAAGCTGACCGACGCCAACGGCCGTCGCCCGTTCTTCGTCGCGCCGGACCGCGAGATAGACCTGGCCGCAGCCTCCCTCCCCTATCTTCTGCAGGAGACGATAACGACCGATGACCGTCGGCATCTCTTCCGTGACGCACGCCGGAACCGCGGGTTGAGAGACAGCGGACCTGGATATGAGCAGGGCTTCGGATGACTCTTGAACCGCGAGCAGGCGCTCGACCCGGGTCCGGACGGGGCCAAGTTTTTCATCTGGCGTGACGCGCCCCGGCGAATCGGGCCCTCAAGCGTCCGATTGTTCGCGGAGCGCCTCCGCCAGCCAGGCGCGGGCATAGGCCCAGTCCCGCTTCGCCGTGCGATCGGACAAGCCGAGCATCGCCGCGGCCTGGACATTCGAGACGCCCGCGAAATATCGCAATTTGATCAGCTCGGCACATACCGGGTCCTTGAGCGCCAGCTTCTCCAAGGCCTCATGGACGAAGAGAACGGTGTCGCCCTCGCTCTCGATGGCTACTTCGATGTCCTCGAGGCTGACCTGTTGCCATTGTCCTCCGTGCCGGATCCGTCCCTTCCGCCGCGCGCGCTCCACGAGGATCCTGCGCATCGCCTCGGCCGCGGCTGAAAAGAAATGTCGGCTGTTCTCCCAGGCCTGGCTCTCCTGGCCGACCAGCCGCAAATAGGCCTCATGCACCAGCGCGGTCGCCTGAAGCGTGTGACCCGCCGGTTCCCGAGCCATTTTCTGGCCGGCGAGTTTCCGGAGTTCCTCGTAGACCAGCGGCAACAGCTCCTCAGCCGCAGCCGTTTCGCCACGCTCCACCGCGCCCAGGATGCTGGTGACGTCGCTCACGGCCACAATGTGATGAGGGACCGAAATCGTTGGAATCACAAACTCGGGGGATCCTTGGATTGGAATGTTCGAAAGATATTAGTACCGATGTGGGGTCAAACATTGACAGTTGACATTTGAGTCGAATCGCAGCCGACCCGAGGGGTCGTTTGGAGCTGGGACCACTTCCAAATGTCAACAGTCAATGTTTGACCCCATTGCCCCATTTTCTTCGGTGGTCCGGCTCGGCGCTTCGCTCGCGCTACCGGGCGGCAGGCTGCTGCCCGGCCACGTGTTCATCTTCCTGCCAGGCGGCCACCTGCTCGCGTCCCGCGGCCTCCCAGACCTTGGCAGTCCCATCAAAACAGCCGGTCACAATCCGCTGACCGTCCGGCGAAAAGGCGACAGACCTGATCGGGGCGGTATGACCTTTTAAGGTGAGCAGTTCATGACCGCTGTCCGTCTCCCAGACCTTGGCCGTTTGATCGTAACTGCCAGTAACAATCCGCTGACTGTCGGGAGAAAACGCAACAGCCCAGACCTGGTCGCCGTGCCCCATGAGGGTCAGCAGTTCCTTGCCACTAGCCGCGTCCCAGACCATGGCCGTCCGATCCGAGCTTCCGGTGACAACCCGCCGGCCGTCCGGGGAAAAGGCGACAGAGATAGCATAACTGGAGTGTCCTTTGAGGGGGAGCAGCTCCATGCCGCTGGCCGCGTCCCAGATCTTGGCCGTGGTATCAGCACTGCAGGTGACAATCCGCAGGCCGTCCGGGGAAAAGGCTGCAGCGAAGACCTGATCGCCATGGCCCTTGAGGGTGAGCGGTGGTCTGCCCCCGGTCGCGTCCCAGACCTTCGCCGTCCCATCCATACTGCCGGTGACGAGCCGTTGGCCATCAGGGGAAAACGCCACAGACCAAATCCAATGGGTGTGCCCGTAGAGCGTACGCAACTCGCGACCATTGGAAGCATCCCATATTTTGGCCGTGCTATCCTGACTGCCGGTGACAATTTGCTGTCCGTCCGGGGAAAAAGCCGCGGACAAGACAGCGTTGCTGTGTCCCGTGAGCGTGAGCAGGTTAGAACCACTCGCCACATCCCACACCTCGGCAGTCTTATCCGTGTTCCCCGTCACAATCCGTACGCCGTCCGGCGAAAAGGCAACCGATCGGATCGCCTCGCCATGGCCTGCAAGCGTGAGCGCTTTCCGGCTCTTGGTCACGTCCCAGACTCTGGCTGTATGATCCGCACCGGGCATCCAATCTCCACTGGCTGTGACAACCCGCTCGCCGTCCGGAGAAAATGCGACCGAGTTGATCGCAGCGCTGTGTCCTTTGAGCGCGAGAAGTTCTTTGCCACTCGCCACGTCCCACACCTTGGCTGTGTTATCCGCACTCCCCGTGACAATCCACCGGGCATCCGGGGAGAATGCCACCGACAGGATTGGCGCACTGTGACTCCTGAGGCTGTGCAGTTCCTTGCCACTGGCCGCATCCCATACCTTGGCCGTATTATCCCAACTCCCGGTGAGAATCGTTCGTCCGTCCGGTGAAAAGGTCACGGCGTTGATCGAATTGCCGTGGCCCGTGAGCGTCAGAAGGAGCGCCCCACTGGCCACCTCCCACACCTTCGCCGTAGTCTCTTCGCCGCTGTTCCAGACATCCCACTCAGAGCGCGTGCCACT
>CAIMTB010000337.1 GCA_903844265.1 uncultured Verrucomicrobiota bacterium | reverse complement strand
TGGTGCCACTCCGTTCATGGAGAGCCGGGTTTTCCAAAATTTGGACACGCATTGGGACCATGAACCACGCGGGGATCTACCACGAAGGTCACGAAGATCACGAAGGCCGGAGGATTTGTGTTCCTTCGTGTCCTTCGTGCTCTTCGTGGTTCCACTCCGTTCATGGAGAGCTTCGCGGCCCAACCCCGGGCTTTGGGACGGAATCCGTTGGGATTCTGCCGACCGAGACGGTTCCGCGGCCGGTTCGATCGATGTCCGGGCCGCGTCGCGCGCCTTCCAGGGCACTTTTCACGGTGTCCGAGGCATTTTGATCGGTTTCCGGGGCGTTTCGCGAGGTCGTCCGGCCTCTGCCCACGGTTGTTTCTCGGTTGTTCGAGGTCTCTGCGCGACTTCTCGAGGCAATAAATCGACCGTCAATGGCGTTGAACCGGATGTCCGTGGCAGGGAATCCAATGTGAAGGGCGGATGCGCTCCTGCGCGTGGCGGAAAACCTGTTGCACGCGGCGACAAATCGGCTGCGCTCGGCCAGATTACTCGTGTCGCAGGGCGTCGATGGGGTCGAGGCGGGCGGCGGCGCGGGCGGGGTAGAGGCCGAACACGATTCCGACGGCGCCGGAGATGCCGAAGGCGAGGAGGACCGACGAGACGGTGATGATCGTCTTCATGTCGGTGAGGTGGGAGACCAGGATGGGGGTGGCGATGCCGACCAGCACGCCGATGAGGCCGCCGCCGACGGAGAGCACGACGGTCTCGACGAGGAATTGGCGGGTGATATCGCGGCGTTTTGCGCCGAGGGCGCGGCGGACGCCGATCTCGCGGGTGCGCTCGGTGACCGTGGCGAGCATGATGTTCATGATGCCGATGCCGCCGACGAGGAGTGAGATGGCCGCGATGGAGCCGAGGACGATGTTGAAGATGCGTTTGGTCTGCTCGGCCTGGCGGAGAAGTTGGAGGGGGACGATGACCTCGTAATCGTTCTGGTCGTGGAAATGGTTGAGGAGCGTGCGGATCTGGGGGTCGGCGCTTTCGACGGCGGTGAGGTCCCTCATCTGGACCGTGACCTGATGGAGTTGGACTTCCTCGGCCTCGAAGCTGCCGGCGCTGCGGCGGAAGAGGACTTCCCCGAAGCGGGTGCGGGAGGTGGCGAGCGGGATGTAGACGTTGTTGTCGATGGGTTGTCCCTCCATCCGGCCGGCCTGCGCGCGCTGCTCGGGTTGGCTGCGTTCCTGGACGATGCCGACCACGCGGTAGTAGAACGCAGCGATCTTGATCGAGTGGAGGAGGGGATCGGCTCCGGGGAAGAGGCGGCCGGCGAGGCCGGTGGTGATGACGCAGATGTTGTCCTGGTGGAGTTCGTCGAGGTCGCAGATGAAGCGTCCGCGGACGAGGGCGGCGCCGCCGACATCGCTGTAGCAGGGGAGGGTTCCGATCACCTGGCAGGGGACCTCGTTGCGATTGAAGCGGACGTTTTCGCGGATGATGCGCATGGGGACGACGCGCGTGACGCCGGGGATCGTGGCTTGCAGGCGTGATCCGTCCTCGTAGGTGATGCCGTACTTGAGGTTCATGCCGCGGTTGTTGTTGCCGCCCTGCTGGCGGGCCTGTTCCGGCGGCTTGAGACTGCGGATGAGGATGTTGTTGCTTCCGAGGCGCTTGATGGCTTCCTGGGCCTCGTAGGATGCGCCTTCGCCGATGGCGAGCATGGCGATCACGGAGCACACGCCGAAGATGATGCCGAGCATCGTGAGCGCGGAACGCAGCTTGTGCAGCATCAGGCTCTTGATGCCGAGGCGGACCGTGCTGGAGAACTGGAAGCTGCGGGTCATCGGGGCGGGGGACGATTGATGATCTCGCGATCGATGACGCCGTCCTTCATGTGGATCACACGGTGGGCGCGGGCGGCGACGCGTTCGTCGTGGGTGACGAGCACGATCGTCTTACCACCGGCGTTGAGGCGGTCGATCATCTCAAGCACTTCCAGGCCGGTACGGGAGTCGAGGTTCCCGGTGGGCTCGTCGGCGAGGATCATGAGCGGGTCGTTGACGAGGGATCGTGCGACGGCGACGCGTTGTTGTTGTCCGCCGGACAGTTGGTTGGGCCGGTGGCTGAGGCGGCTGCCGAGGCCGACGAGGTTGGCGAGCTCCACGCAGTGGTCATGGTAGGCGCGGAGATCTTTGCCCTGATAGAGCAGTGGAACCTGGATGTTTTCGAGGACGGTGAGTTGGGCGATGAGGTTGTAGGACTGGAAGATGAAGCCGATCTTGAGTCCGCGCGCCTCGGACAGCTGGTCGTCTGGCATGCGGGAGACGTCCTCGCCGCCGAGCCAGTAATGGCCGGCGGTGGGGCGGTCGAGGCATCCGAGGATGTTGAGCATCGTGGATTTTCCGGAGCCTGACGGGCCCATGATGGCGAGGTAGGAGCCACGGTTCACCTGGAGGTTGACGCCTCGGAGGGCAAACACGTCGGCTTCGCCGCCGAGCACGTAGCGTTTCTGGACGCCCTCGATCTGGATGATGGCGGATTCCGGCGGCATGGTGCTCACGGCCGAGGGGTCTGGGGCCGGTCTGCGCCGCCGCCGCGATTGCCGCCTGGGGGGCGTGATTCGGAGCCGGAGCCGGAGCCGGGGCGTGGGGCGGCATCGGGGAGTTTGCCGAAGGCACGTTCCATGGCGCGGCGTTCCTGGTCGTTGAGCTTGCCGTCGCCGTCGCGGTCGTAGCGTCTGGTCATTTCCTCGCGGCTGAGTTCCTTGCCGGGGCGGGTGAGGCCGGTGGGGAGGGCGTTGGTGAACTTGAGCTTGGCCTTCTCCTCGGGGTTGAGGATTTCGCCGGCAAGATCCTTGGATTGGGTGTCGAAGGGTGGGGAGAGGAGGACCCGGTCGCCTTCCTTCGCGCCTTTGAGGATCTCGATGAACTTGGTGTTGTAGAGGCCTACCTCGACGGGGCTGGACTCGCTTTCGCCGTTCGGTTTGGAGAGGTAGACCACCTGTTTCCCCTTGAGCGTGGTGACCGTCTGGATGGGGACGGACAGGGTGCTTTCGATATTCGTGATGATGATCTCGGCCTTGGCGGAGACGCCGGGTTTCACGTCGGGGAGTTTGGCCGTGATGTAGATGTCGGTGTTGTAGACCTTGAGGTTGGGATTGCCCCAGCGGCTTTGGGTATCGGGCAGGAGTCCGACTTTTTCGACGACGCCGGCGAAGCGTTCATCGGGCATCGAATCGAGGGTGACGAAGGCGGGGAGGCCGGGGTGGATCATGTTCACGTGGGATTCGTGGACCCGGACGGTGACCTTCATGCTGGAGGTGTCGGGGAGCTTGATGATTTCCTGGCGGTTACGGACGGTGGCGCCTTCCTCGATGAGGGATTCGTTGCTCCACCGGTTTTCGCCGCTGGCGTAGACCACGAGGCCGTCCTGGGGGGCGTAGATCTTGCAGGCGTCGAGGTTTTTCTTGTCGCGATCAAGTTTCCGGGTGTTGAGGGCGAGGGTATTGGACTGGGTGAGGAGGTCGGCCTCGTATTGGGCTATGAGGCGGACGCTTTTGGCGACGACGCGGTCGCGTTCGCTGCGGGCCTCGCTGAGGTCGGACTCGAACTTCTCACGTTGCTTGGGCTGATCGAAGGCCTGGAGCATCCAGAGCGTATTGGACGCGACGGTGAGGCTGTTGGTGTTGTTGAGGACGGTGAGCCGGTCGAAGTCCTCTTTCTGCTTGGTCTCGTAGCCTTTGGTGGCGAGGCGGCGGGTGTTGAGGTAGGTCTCGAGGTTGACGGCGAGTTGGGCCTGGGCGGAGACCAATTTATTGGTGGCATCGATCATGTCGACGACCCGCTGGCCCTGGTCGAATTTCCTGAGGTCGATGTCGGCGAACTTGACCTTGAGTTCGGCGGCGCGGAAGTCGCTGTTGGTGACGCTGCGTTGGATCTCCAGCGTCTGCTCGGCCTGGATGACGGCGAACCGGGCGCGCTCGAAGGCGATCTGCTGTTGGTTGACCTGGTCGAGGGCCTGGGCCGAATCGAGCTCCACGAGGAGGTCGCCGTTCTTCACGAACGATCCCTCTGGGACGATGAAGATGATGCGTGCGATGCCTTCGACTTCGTTGCGGACCGAGACTTCGCTGATGGCCGACAGATTGCCGCCTTCGACGACCGACACGGTGAAGTTGCCTCGTCGGACCTCGTGCGTGGCCGTGGCGGATAAGGAGGAGGCTGGGCGCATCACCCAGACGAGGAAGACGGCGGCGATGAAGAAACCGGCAACGATGAGCACGGTCTTGCGGCCTTGTTTCCCCGGCGGATTGCCGGTGGGGGAGGAATCGTTCATGGGGCGGGATCGAGAAAGCGGTTCGGGGGAAAGAGTTCGCCCTCAGGCATGTGGAGGGGGGTGGTCGGGCCTTTGTCAGCGCCTGGAGCCTTGGGGGGGCCGGGTTTCAGCCAGAACCCGTCGTCCTCGGTGCGGAGGATGCCGACGTCGAGGAGGAGTTGAAGCCGGGTGCGAAGGTAGTCGACGAGCGTGAGACTGAGGGCGTTCTGGGCGCCGATGAGCTGGTCCTGGGCTTCGCGGAGGTCGCGGATCGTGGCGCGGCCAGCTTCGAGAAGTTCGCGGGTCAGTTCCTGCCGGCGGGTGGCGACCTCGAGCGCAGCCTGGCGGTTGAGGAAATTCAGGCGGCGCTGTTCGAGGGTGCGCAGGCCGTCGTCGATGCGGTTCTTGAAGCTGTCGAGGGTGAGGGTGAGGCTGCGGACCTGGGACTCGAACGAGACGAGGGACGCGCGGTAGGTGTTGCGTTCGCGGAGGCGGTCGACGGGCAGGTCGAGGGTGACGCCGGCGGAGTACCGGACCTGGTTGATGTCGAAACGCGCGTAATCGTAGGGGGCATCGGACTGGAGGTTTGCGCTGCCCGAGAGCAGGAGGCCGGGCTTGAGCTGGTCGGCGGCGATGCGGACCTTGCGCTGCGTATCCTCGAAGCGATCGATCGCGTTGAGGATTTCCATGTGACCTCCGATGGCGGTCTTGAAGGCGTCGGTCCGGTCGAGGTCGCAGCCCACGAGTCCGGCCTTCTCGAGGCTCCTGAGGTCGGCGTCATCGAGGTACACCTCGTCGCCCTGGGGGATGCCGAGCCGGAGTTTGAAGGAGGCGACGGAGGAAAGGTAGCTGGCCACCGAGTTGATGTAGTCGATGCGTGCGCTGAGTTCGGCGGTGCGCGCGTCGTCGACATCGCTCTTCCGGACGCGGTCGACCGCGCGTGCGTCGAGGTAGGCGGTGGTATCGACGCGTCGAAGGTAGTTGGTGTAGTTGTTCCGGACCGAGTCCTTGAGGGCGAGGATGGAGAAGTAGGAGCTGACGGAATCGACGGCGAACTGGCGTTGGTATTGGGAGAAGCTGCGGACCGCGTAGATGACGTTGCGTTCGGCCTGGGTGAGGTTCTCGACGCGTGCGTCGTTGCGGCCGAAGCCGCGGAGGATGGGTTGGCTGAGGTCGGCGGTGACGAGGTTGATGGCGGAATCGCGCGAGGAGTTTCCCGGGCTCGAGGACCAGCCGGTGAAATAGCGGAGCAGATCGTTGGCGAGCGAGACGCTGAGCCGACCGCCGGTGCTCAAGAATTGGCTGACGCCCACGCGGCTGTGGAGGTCGCCGGACTGGGTGCCGGCCGGTGTGCCGGCGATGGTGGCGGTCGAGCTGGCGAAGAACTGGGGCGAGAACTCGTATGCGGCACCGGTGAGGGTCAGTGCGGAGAGGTAAAGCTGCTCCTTCTGGGCCTTGTATTCGCGGCTGTTCTCAACGGCGAGGTCGAGGGTCTGGTCGAGGTTGATGATGCGACGGGCGCCGAGGGTCCGTCCGCCGATGATCTCATCGGGATGCAACGTGGACGGATCGCGACCGGAATACTGCGAGTCGATGGTGAAGGCGTTGGTCTTCCCGAAGATTTTCTGTTCGGCCTTCTGGATGATCTCGTACGCCTCGTGGTCGGCGGACCGGCGGTAGTGGGCCCTGGAACAGCCGGTGATGCCTGCGGCCAGGGCCCACGCGAAGATAAGCGTGGTGAATAGGGCGGTCACCCGTGGGCGGGGCGGGCGGGATGGGTGGGAGGGATATGACACGCGCTTACATGGGTGACGACGCAGCTACCATGCCGGTTACAGCCTTGGCTGTCATCCAGAGTGTCGTGAATGGTTGGTGGAATCCCCGGTGATGGGGCTTCCCTTCGGGGGCGGGGCTCGGGTACATGGCCGGGCTGACGTGCCACCGCCCGTACAATCATCACCTTCGCTGCAGGAATTGCTGAAGCGGACCTTTGGCTTCGGGGCATTTCGTCCGTTGCAGGAGGAGATCATCCGCGATTCTCTCGCGGGGCGGGATGTTTTCGCGCTGTTGCCGACCGGCGGTGGCAAGTCGCTGTGTTTCCAGCTGCCGGCGTTGGTCCGGCCGGGGCTTACCGTTGTGGTCTCGCCCCTGATCGCGTTGATGAAGGACCAGGTCGACTCGCTGACCGCGGCGGGAGTGCCGGCGACGTTCCTGAATTCTTCACTGGCTGCGGGCGAGTCGCGGCCGAGGCTTCGCGGGCTGCATCAGGGCGAGTACCGGTTGCTGTACGTGGCGCCGGAGCGGTTGATGCTGTCGGGGTTCATCGAGGACCTGCGCCGCTGGAACGTGGCGCTGTTCGCGATCGACGAGGCGCACTGCGTGAGCGAGTGGGGCCATGATTTCCGCCCGGAATATCGGCAGTTGGCATCGGTGCGTGAGCGGTTTTCGGGCGTGCCGATGATGGCGCTGACGGCGACGGCGACGGAGCGTGTGCGTGGCGACATCGTGGACCAGCTGGGGTTGATCGATCCGGCGTTCTACCAGGCGAGTTTCAACAGGCCCAACCTGACCTATCGTGTGGCGGCGAAATCAGGTGCGTACGACCAGGTTTTCGAGTTCATCCGGGCGCGGCCGCGCGAGGCGGGGATCGTGTATTGCCAGAGCCGCAAGGGGGCGGAGGCGCTGGCGGAGAAGCTGGCTGCGGATCGGGTGGCGGCGGTGCCGTACCATGCGGGTCTCGACGGGGCGCAGCGGGCGCGGAACCAGGAGCGTTTCCTGAGGGACGAGGTGAAGGTGATCTGTGCGACCATCGCGTTCGGGATGGGGATCAACAAACCGAACGTCCGGTATGTGATCCACCACGACCTGCCGAAGAACATCGAGAGCTATTACCAGGAGACGGGGCGGGCCGGACGCGACGGGTTGCCCGGGGAATGCCTGTTGCTGTTCAGTCCGGGGGACGCCCGGAAGCACATCACGTTCATTGAGGAGAAGCCGGATCCGCAGGAGCAGGAGATCGCGCGCGAGCAGCTACAGCAGATCGTGCACTATGCGGAGACCTCGGCGTGTCGCCGGGCGGAGTTGCTGGGTTATTTCGGGGAGATCTATTCCGATTCCTCCTGTGGTTCCTGCGACAACTGCCTCGCGCCGCGCGCGACCTACGACGGCACGTTGGCTGCGCAGAAGTTCCTGTCGTGCGTGTATCGGATCCGGCAGCAGAGCGGGTTCGATTCGGGGATGAACCATGTGGTCGAGGTGTTGCGCGGGGCCGAGACCGAGCGCATCCGGCGCTGGGGACACCAGCGGTTGTCGACATACGGCATCGGCCGGGATCTCGACAAATCCGCGTGGGGCGCGGTGGGGCGGGAGTTGGTGCGTTTGGGATTCCTGAGGGTCGCGACGGGGAAGTTCCCGACGGTGGAGCTTACGGACGAGGGTCGGGCCACATTGGTTTCGCGGCAGAAGGTGACGTTGACGCGGCCGGTGACGGCGTCCGGCGCGACGAAGCCGAAGGTTGGCGAGATTGCGTGCGACGAATCGTTGTTCGAGGAGTTGCGGGAATTGCGGCGGACGATCGCGGGGGAACTTGGCGTGCCGCCCTATATCGTCTTTGGGGACGTTTCGTTGCGGCACATGGCGCGGCTCTATCCGACATCCGAGGACGAGTTCCTGCGGGTGCATGGCGTGGGCGAGCGGAAGTTGCGCGAGTTTGGGCCTGCGTTCCTCGAACTCATCGGGAGCTATCTGGCCTCCCACCCGCGCCGGGAATTCGCCAGGGAATAGGATCAGTAGACCCCGAGAAGTCGGAAGGCGGCGACGACGGCGAAGCCGAGCACGAGGATATCGAAGCTTTTCTGGGGGATGCGTGCGATCAGGGCGCGGCCGAGGAAGAGGCCGGTGAAGATGGCGGGAACCACGACGACGTTGAAGGTCAGGGTGTCGGGCGTGATGAGGCCGAGTTGGGCGCTGAACGGGACCTTGATCAGGTTGATGAGGAGGAAGAACCATGCGGCGGTCCCGACGAATGCGTCCTTCGGGAGCGCGACGGCGATGAGGTAGAGGCCCATGACGGGGCCGGCGGCGTTGGCGAGCATGGTCGTGACGCCGGCGATGAATCCCATCGACCACGCGAAGCCGCGCGAGTGGGGGATGGACTTGAGGAACCCGGCGTTGAGGTCCCGGAGCGCCTGGAGCGCGGCGAGGGCGAGCACGATGCCGCCGATGATCGGGCCGAACTTCGCGGCGGGCAGCCGGCCCATGACCCACCAACCCATCACCACCCCGAGAAGCGCTGGTGGCAGGGTCCGCCAGACATGGGGCCACTGCGCGTGACGGCGGAAGAGCCAGACCGCTCCCAAATCGCCGACGACGAGCATGGGGAGCACGACCCCGGTCGAGGCGATGCCCGGGAAGAGTTGGGCGAAGATGACGACGTGCAGGAGGCTGATGCCCGGGAGGCCGCTCTTGGAGATGCCGATGCCGAGGCCCGCGACGGCGACAAGGGCCCACTGGGCGGGGGTGAAGGTGGGCAGCATGGAGTTCAGGATGCCGGGCAGGCGGCTCAGCTTCTGGGCTGGGGGGCACTCTGCAAAGCACCGCCCGGCTGCTGGAGGCGGGCGCGGACGATGCTTGGGAGGTATCGGGTGGGCACGGAGCCGGCGCCGATGACGGCCTCGTGATAACGGGCGAGGTTGAAGCGATCGCCGACTTCGCGGGACATCTGTTGTCGGAGGCGGTAGTGGGCCATGCGCCCGACGAAGTAGGTGCTGAGCTGGGTGGAGCTTTGCTTGGCGCGGATGATCTTGAGGCGGGCCTCGCCCTCGGACTGGAATGCTCCGTCCATGAGGAATTTCAGGGCCTGGTCATCGGACCAGTTCGCGCAGTGCATCTTCTGGTCGAGGATCGCGTTGGCCACGGCACGGAGGTAGAACTTGAGTTGCATCATCCGCAACCGCAGGTCGCCGTCGCCGTAGCCCTGGTCGAGCATGGTCTGCTCCGTGTAGACGGCCCAACCCTCGATGAAGACGCCCGACTGCAGCACCCGGCGGATGAGGGACGGGGTGCGGTTGGAATACTCGAGTTGCACGTAATGACCGGGGTAGGCCTCATGGATCGTGAGGATCTGGAGCATGTGCCGGTTGTATTCCTCGAGGAACGTGCGGACGCGGTCCGCGCCCCAATCCGCGGGCGGCGGGCTTATTGCGTAGAGGCTTGTGGCTGCGGGTTCAAGCGGGGGCGAGGACTCCATGTAGGCGATGGAATTGCCGCGCTTGAACTCGGGCATCTCGATGACCTGGCAGCGGTCGGGTTCGGGAAGGCGCAGGATGTCGTGATCGCGGATGAAGGTCTTGATGCGTTCGACGGTGGCGCGGGCGTCGGTGACCAGATCCTCAGGTCGGCCGTGTTCCTGGCTTACGGCCTTGATGATCTGGGCCACGGTCGCGTGACGGCCCTCGGCATCGTCCGGGGGCAGCGCCTGTTTCGGGAAATAGTGGCTCCACAACTGCCGTGAGATGACGTGGAGGTCGTGGTTCACGCGGGTGAACTCGGCATTGGCATCGGCGAGGACCTGGTCGGCGGTGAAGCCTGCGTCGAGGACGCGTTCGAGCTTGCGGTTGAAGAGGCGCCGCCCGAGGCGCCAGTCGCCGTCGGCGCGTTGGGAGAGGGGGCCTTCGAGGAACGCCTGATAGTCCTTGAGTGCAGCGGCGACCGTGGCGGCGGCGGACTTGAGAGCGGCGAGTTGGGGTGTCGAGCCCGTGAGGTCGAAGATATCCTTCTCGTAAAAACCGATCGAGCCGCGGTTCTGGCGGATGGCGGTGTCGAGGATGGGTCTGGGCGGATGGCGAAGCTCGGTCTTGGCGGTGGCGACGATGGCGGGGATGACCTGCATGCGGGCGATGCAGTTCGCGATGTTCGTCTCGCGTGGCAGCGTGGACTGCGTGAGCAGGGC
>CAIMTB010000336.1 GCA_903844265.1 uncultured Verrucomicrobiota bacterium | reverse complement strand
GCTTTATCATGACGGTCAGGTCTATGTTTCAGCAGGGTACGGCGCGGGTTGTTCCTCGGTGAGCATCGACGCGGAGAACAAGGTCACTCGGGTCTATGAGAGCAAGCTCATGAAGAACCACCATGGCGGCGTGATCCGGGTGGGTGACCACCTCTATGGCCACGGTGACGCGGGCTGGGTGTGCCAGGATTTCAAGACGGGCAAGGAGATGTGGACCTTCCGCGATTTCGGAAAGGGCGCGGTCCATTACGCGGATGGCATGCTCTATTGCATCGCCGAATCGAGTGGCGAGGTGGTGTTGGTGGAGGCGTCGCCGAAGGCATGGACCGAACACGGCCGCTTCAAGCTGGATCCGCAGACGACCCACCGCTCCCCGCAGGGTCGCATCTGGACGCACCCGGTGGTCATCAACGGGAAGCTCTATCTACGCGACCAGGAGTTGCTCTTCTGCTTTGATGTGAAGGGATGACTCCTGGCAGCCCGTCGAAAAAGAGCCATTCCTCGTAGCAGCCGACGTCAGGAGGCTCCATTCATTGGCTTTTGGATCAAATTTGAGTCTCCTCACGTCGATTCCTACGGTATTCTGACGGGCTGCCAGGTGGGGCGGCGGACCGTGGGCCGCGGTTTTCGGTCAGTGTGCCCCGGCGGAAACCCTGGCTGCGAGTGCCTGCGAGCTGGCGTTGAAGACCTCCTCGTGCAGGGAGCGTCCGTGGGCGTCGATCGTCACCACGACCGGGAAGTTCTCGACCTCGAGCTCCCAGATCGCCTCGGGGGATCCGAATTTCTCGAGGAAATAGACATTGCGGACTTTCTTCACGCATTCGGCGAGGACCTGGGCGGCGCCGCCGACGGCGTGGAGGTACACGCATCCGTATTCCTGGCAGGCTTTCTGGGTCCTGGGTCCCATGCCGCCCTTGCCGATCACGCCGCGGACTCCGTGGTCGCGGATGATCTGCCATTGATAGGGTTCCTCACGCGTGCTGGTGGTAGGCCCTGCGGCCACGACCTTCCATTCGCCGGAGGCATCCTTGATGACCACCGGGCCGCAATGATAGATGGCGCCGCCCTGGAAACTCACCTCGGGCGGCAGCGCGCCGCCGTCATGGAGGTACTTGTGGACGGCATCGCGCCCGGTGAAAACAATCCCGGACAAGAAGACTTCGTCACCGACCCTGAGTTGGCGGGCTGCGGCTTCGGTGATGGGGGTTGTAAGCTGGATCATGGCGGTAAGACCTGGGGGAGTAGGGAATTGAGACCTTCGGCTTGTGGATTTCGACGTTGGATTTTGGACCTTCAACCCGGGACTCAGTAGAGCCACGACGTGACAGCCCCGGATTGCGGGTCGATTTTCGCGCCCTGCCGGCGGAAGGCCCAGCACATGTACGACACGCTCACGAAGTAGGAGGCGGGGACGCGGTTGGCGGCGCCGATCTTGCATCCGAGCAGCGTGGTATTGCCGCCGAAGCCCATGGGTCCGATGCCGAGGTCGTTGGCGGTCTTGATGATCTCCTGCTCGAGTGCGGCGAGCTCGGCGACCGGGTTGATGTCATCGAGGCGTCGCAGGAACTGGGTCTTGGAGAATGCGTAGCCGCTGGCGCGGTCGCCTCCGATGCAGACGCCGAGGATGCCGGGGCCGCAGCCCTTGCCCTGGGCCTGGAGCACCGCGTCGAGGATCACGCGGCGACAGCCGGCGAGGTCACGGTTGGCGCCGAGCGCCTCCTCGGGAAGGGAGTACTGGGCTCCAACATTCTCACAGCCACCGCCCTTGAGCATGAGCCGGACATTGAGATCCGCGGAGTGGTGTTGGTGGAAATGGAGGTTGGGCGCGCCGGGGCCGCAGTTCGTGCCGTCGTTCTTGCCGGTGAGTGAGTCGACCGAGTTCTGGCGGAGGTAGCCTTTCTTCGTGGCCTGCTTCACCGCCTCGCGGGCTGTCTCCTCGAACGCGACCTGGTCGAGGCCGACGGGGCAATCGATGTAGAACAGGACGCTGCCCGTGTCCTGGCAGAGGGGCTGGGACTTGCGCTTCGCGAGGTCGATGTTGCGGTCGATGATCTTCAGGGCCGATTCGGCGATGGTTCCCTTCTTCTCGTTCTCGAGGGAACCGAGGATCGCGCGATGAACGTCGTCGGGAATCTCGGCAGAGGTGCGGCGGATAATCTCGATGAGGGAATCCAGCAACGAATGCATGGGGAAAGGCTACGGTCGGGCGTAGGAGTGTCAACGGACGGGGGAGATTCCGGATCCCGGGTCCGGGAGGAGCGGCGCCGACGGTCTCGCTGGCGAACCTGCCGACAAGGCTGTCGCGCCACCGATCCGCCCTCACCGCGGAGTGGACGACGAGGGGACTCCGAGCAAGGGTGCCGGGATGAAAGCGAGTGAACATCCGCTCAACTTCGACGTCGTCGTCGTCGGCGGTGGCAGCGGTGGATACGCGGCGGCGCGGACTGCGGCGGCCGCACGATTGAAGGTGGCGGTCGTCGATGGAGCCGGCGAGCTCGGCGGCCTGTGCATCCTGCGGGGTTGCATGCCGACCAAGGCGCTCCTGCAATCGTCGGACGTCCTGCATCTCGCCGGTCGCGCCGCGGAGTTTGGAATTCGAACGGGTCGGGTCGGTTTTGACTTCAAGCGCGTGATGGCCCGGAAGGCGGAACTGATCCGCGAGTTTTCGGATTACAGGCGTGGTCAACTTGCCGATGGGCGGTTCGAGTTGCTGCGGGCGACGGCGCGATTCGTCGATCCACACACGCTGGAGCTTTCGGATGGTCGGCGGGTGACTGCGGGGAGTTTCGTGATTGCGACGGGTTCGCGGGTGGTGTTGCCGCCGGTGCCTGGTTTGGCGGAGGCGATGGCGATCACCAGCGACGAGGCGTTGGAGTTGAAGCGACCGCCGAAGTCGCTGGTGGTCCTGGGCGGAGGCGCGGTGGCGTTGGAGTTTGCCCAGTTCTACGCGCGGTTTGGTTCGCGCGTGACGCTGATCCAGCGGAGCGGACAGGTCTTGAAGGACTGCGATGCCGACGCCGCCAAGGCGTTGCAGGCGGCGTTGGTGCGCGAAGGAATCCGGCTGTTCACCGGCACCCGGTTGACCGAGGTCAGGACGAGGTCAGGCGCTCGGACGAAGGAGGTTCGATTTGAGCACGAGGGGACGAATCGCCGGGTGGGCGCGGAGGAAATCCTCGTTGCGCTTGGGCGGGTTCCCAACACGGACGGCCTTGGCCTGGATTGTGCGGGCGTGAAGACCGAGGGCGGACGTGTCGTGACCGACGGTGCGATGCGGAGCAGCGCGCCGCATATCTTCGCGGCGGGTGATTGCACGAGTCCGCACGAGATCGTGCATCTGGCGGTGGCGCAGGGGGAGATCGCGGCGCACAACATTGCATTCCCACATCGGCCGCGGGCGATGGATTACCGGTTGCTGATCCAGGTCGTGTTCACCGAACCGCAGGTCGCGGTGGCGGGCTTGACGGAGAAGGGGGCGAAGGAGCGCGGGATCGATGTGCGGGCGGCGAGCTACCTGTTTGCGGACCACGGCAAGTCGCTGATCCTGGGGGCGACGGATGGTTTCGTGAAGCTGCTCGCGGATCCGAGAGGGGGCGAGATCCTGGGAGGCTGCTGTGTGGGACCGCAGGCCGGTGAATTGATCCACGAAATCGTGGCGGCGATGGCGAAGCAGATGACCGTGGCCGAGTTGGCCGCCATGCCGCATTACCACCCGACGCTGGCGGAGATCTGGACTTATCCCGCGGAGGAGTTGGCGGAGGTTGTGGGCGGCAGTCCGTAGTCAGTGACTGCCTGCGGAACACGGGAGACGTGCCTGCGGGCTCAGGCCCGCAGCTTGCGTTCGAGAATATCGCCGACCACGGAGGGGTTGGCCTTGCCCTTGCTCAGCTTCATCACCTGGCCCTTGAGGAAATTGAGCGCGGCCATCTTCCCGGTGCGGAAATCCTGGGCGGGGCCGGGGTTGGCGGCGATGGCCTGGTCGCAGAACGTCTCGAGTGCTCCGGTGTCGCTGACCTGGAGAAGGCCTTTTTCCTCGACGATGGCGGTGGGTGATTTGCCGGAGGTGAACATGTCGCCGAAGACCTCCTGGGCGATCTTGGTGCTGATCTTGCCGGACTCGACGAGTTCGACCAGTTCGCGCAGGGCGGCGGGCGGGAATTTGAGGTCGGCGAGGGTGGACTGGGATTCGTTGAGTTTGGCGGCGAGGTTGTTGATGACCCAGTTGCCGATGGCCTTGGGGTTTTTTGCGCCGTTGGCGGCTTGTTCGAAGAAGGCGCCGAGGGTGAGGTTGCCCTTGAACACCTCGGCATCGCCGGCGGGCAGTCCGTAGTCGCGGGCGAAGCGTTGCTTGCGGGCCAGGGGCAGTTCGATGACGCGCGACCGGACTTCGGCGAGCCAGGCGTCGGAGGGCTCGAGCGGGAGGAGGTCGGGGTCCGGCAGATAGCGGTAGTCGTGCGCGTGTTCCTTGGAACGCATCGGTTCCGTGATGCCGGCGTCGTCGTCCCAGCGGCGGGTTTCCTGGCGCAGCTTTTCGCCGCGCGAAACGGCGGCGATCTGGCGGGGTATCTCGTAATCCAGCGCGCGGCGGACGCCGGAGAACGTGTTCATGTTCTTGATCTCGATCTTGGCGCCGAGCGTGGTGGTTCCCCTGGGACGGACGCTGACGTTGACGTCGCAGCGCAACATGCCCTTTTCCATGTCGCAATCGCTGATGCCGCCGTGGACGAGGACCTCGACGAGGGCGTTGAGATAGGCGTGGGCCATGTGGGCGCTTCGGATCTCCGGTTCCGAGACGATTTCGAGGAGCGGTACGCCGGCGCGGTTGAAGTCGACGCCGCTTTCGCGGCTGAAGTGGAAGTTCTTGGCGACGTCCTCCTCGAGGTGGGCGCGGGTGATTCGGACGCGTTCGAGATGGTCCTCGAATTCGAATTCGAGGAAGCCGTCGCGCGTGGAGGGTTGGTCGTACTGGGTGATCTGGTAGTTCTTGGCGACGTCGGGATAGAAGTAATTCTTCCGGTCGAACTTGGCGCGCCGCGGGATTTCGCAGCCGAGGAGCAGGCCGGTCAGGACGGTGAGGCGCAAGGCTTCGTCGTTGGCGACAGGCAGGACGCCGGGGAGGCCCAGGCAGACCGGACAGACGTTCGAGTTGGGGTCGGCGCCGAACTCGTTGGCGCAACCGCACCACATTTTCGAACGGGTCCGGAGCTGGACGTGCGTTTCGAGGCCGATGACCGCTTCGTATTCCATGCGACGACGAAGGTTGAACGAGTACGGGCCGCCGGGAAACTCCGATTTCTGGATCTAATCAAAGACCTGTCCCTCTATTTTTAAGAGCCTAAGGGGACAGGTCTTTAAAATGGGATTTATCCCGGATCGGACGCGAGGTCAGCGAAGCGCGCGTGCAAGTTCGGCTGCGTCGTGGGTTGGTTTTTGGCACGAAGAGCCGACGCAGACGTAGGCTGTGGGCAATCCGTCGCGTTCCGGGAGCGTCGAGGCGAACGGTTCGATGGGACCGCGGTTTCCGAGGATGACCTTGTTTGGGCGATAAAGGCCGTGTGCGGCGCGGAGGAGGGCGTGGGTTTCAGCGGCGTGGGGTTCTCCCGCGACGACGATGCGGGCGGGATCCTCGAGCGCGAAGTCGAGGGCCTGGAGCAGGTGCGGCACGGCCTGGGGCATGCGGATCATGCGCTCGGTGAAGAGGCGAAGCGTGCCTTCGGCAGCAACTCGAAGATCGGCGCGACCGGTGATGGCGGCGAGACGCAGGAGCGCGAGTGCAGCCACTGAATTCGCCGAGGGTTCGGCGCCGTCGTAGTCGTCCTTCACGCGGAGAATCAACTCGGTGGATTCGGGTCCCGACTGCCAGAAACCGCCGGCCTCCGGATCGTGGAAGCGGGAGATCATGGCGTCGGCGAGTTGGACGGCAAAGGTGAGGTGGTCAGCGTCAAGGCCGGCCTCGTAGAGGTGCAGCGTGCCGTCGAGGAGGCTGGCGTAGGCCTCGAGCAGTTGGACGCTGTCCCGCTCGCCGTTGCGCCAGCGGTGGAAGAGCATGCCGAGGTTCTTGGAGTCGGGATGCGGTTGGACCCAGAGCTGGGCACGAAGAAAGGAGAGGCTTTTCCGCGCAGCCTCAAGCCAGGCCGGTTCGCCGAGCACCACCGAGGCCCGGGCGATCGCGCCGAGCATCAGGCCGTTCCAGGACGCGAGGATCTTGTCGTCGAGGTGGGGGCGCACCCGGCGCGAACGCACCTCGAGCATCTTCGACTTGGCGGAGGCGAGAAGCAGCGACTCGGCCGGGGTGAGCGCGGGATCGACGATGCTCAGCACATTCTGCCCGGACAACGGGCGCGGGTGGCTGTGGTCCTCGAAATTGCCGCGGTCGGTGACGCCGAAGTGGCGCGTGGCGACGGCGAATTCGTCCGCGCTGAGGATTTCGCGGAGCTCTGCGCGGGTCCAGCAGTAGAACTTACCCTCGTGCCCCTCGCTGTCGGCGTCCTCGGCCGAGAAGAATCCGCCGCCGGGATGCGTCATGTCCCGGAGCACATACGCGATCGTCGAGCGGACGACATCGGCGTGGTGCGTCTCACCCGAGACGAGGAAGGCGTCGAGGTAGAGCTGAACGAGTTGGGCGTTGTCGTACAGCATCTTCTCGAAGTGCGGCACGAGCCACTCGGCATCGACGGAATAGCGGGCGAACCCGCCGCCGAGCTGGTCCCGGAGGCCGCCGGTGGCCATTCGGTCGCAGGTATGCAGGACGCTTTGGATCGATGCGTCGTCGCCGGCGCGCTTGCCCTGACGGAGCAGGAACGCGGGTTGGCTGGGGCGCGGGAACTTGGGAGCGCCGCCGAAGCCACCGTGTTGGGGGTCGTATTCTTCGAGGAGCAGGGCGGCGGCGTTGGCGAGCGTGGCGGCGTTGGGGAGGGATTCGGTGGCGGATGACGACTGTCTGCCGACGTGCAGGCGCAGGCGTTCGGTCATCTCCCTGGCGGACTCAAGCAATTCATCGCCGCGCTCGCGCCAGAGATCGGCGATCCGTTCGAGAACGTCGCGGAACCCGGGCCGTCCGTGACGGTCGGACGGAGGCCAGTAGGTGCCACCGTGGAATGGCTTCAGGTCGGGTGTGAGAAACACATTGAGCGGCCAGCCGCCGGAACCGGTCCGGGCCTGGACGTAGGTCATGTAGATCTTGTCGACGTCAGGGCGCTCCTCGCGGTCGACCTTGATGGCGACGAAGGAATCGTTGAGGACATCGGCGGTCGTGGCGTCCTCGAAGGACTCCCGTTCCATGACGTGACACCAATGGCAGGTCGAGTAGCCGATGCTGAGGAAGATCGGCTTGTTTTCGGCGCGGGCCTTGGCGAAGGCCTCGTCGCCCCAGGCGAACCAGTCGACGGGATTGTGCTGGTGCTGGAGGAGGTACGGGGACTTCTCGCGGGCGAGGCGGTTGGCGGGGCGGGATGGGGATGTCGTGGACACGGGCGGTCGCACCATAGCCGCGACCGGCGACGGGGCAAACGCCTCGCGGAGTCAGGTCGCTACGTGATCCATTCGAGGATCGGGCGGGGCGGGGTGTCGGGGATGTCAGGCATCTGGACTCGACTCCGCGGGTTGGGGCTGGGGTTGGCGGGAGGCGAGGACGCGTTTGGAGGGGATGTAGTTGGCGATGTATTCGCGTCGGAACTCGGCGAAGGTGCCGGCGGCGAGGTGTTGGCGGACGTCGGCCATGAGCCTCAGGTAGAGGTGGGTATTGTGGACGCTGAGCATCCGGAGTCCGAGGATTTCGTCGACGTTGAGGAGGTGGCGGATGTAGGCGCGGGTGAAGTTGCGGCAGCAGTAGCAGTCGCAGTCCTCCTCGATGGGGCGGAAGTCGACCTTGTTGTAGCCGGCCTTGGCGTTGACGGCGCCCTTCTTGGTGTAGGCGGTGCCATTGCGGGCGACGCGGGTGGGCAGGACGCAGTCGAACATGTCCACGCCGCGGGCGATGAGTTCGATCATCTGGGCGGGAGTGCCGAGGCCCATGGCGTAGCGGGGTTTTTCCGCGGGCAGGTGGGCTTCGGCGAGTTCGACGGCGCGCATCATTTCATGTTCAGGTTCGCCGACGCTGACGCCGCCGATGGCCAGGCCGTCGAAGCCCATGGCGACCAGTTCGCGGGCGCAGCGTTCGCGGAGTTCCGGGTGGGATCCGCCCTGGACGATGCCGAAGACCAGTTGGCCTGGGGCGCGATCCTGGGCGAGGCATTCGCGGGCCCAGCGGAGAGTGCGGTTCACGGCGTTCTCGTACTCGCGCGGCTTGCTTCCGGCCGGCGGGCATTCGTCGAATGCCATGGCGATGTCGGAGCCGAGCACTTTTTGGATGTGCATCGATTCCTTGGGGCCGAGGAAGAGCGGGGAGCCGTCGAGATGACTGCGGAACTCAACGCCGTGCTCTGCGATCTTGCGGATCTTCGCGAGGCTGAAGACCTGGAATCCGCCGCTGTCGGTGAGGATCGGCAGCGACCAGTTCATGAATCGGTGCAACCCGCCGGCTGCGGCGAGGACGTCGAGGCCCGGCCGAACGAAGAGGTGATACGTGTTGCCGAGGATGACCTGGGTGCCGGACTCGAGCAGTTCGCGAGGATCCATGGCTTTCACCGAGGCCTGGGTGCCGACGGGCATGAACACCGGTGTGTCGATGACGCCGTGGGCGGTGGTGAGCCGGCCGAGCCGGGCTCGGGTGCTGGAATCGGTGGCGAGGAGTTCGAACATCCGCGGGGATCAGGCCACAGGTTCGGCGCGCTGCCGAGCCGGCAGTGTTGGGCGGCCTCCCAAGCTCCACTGGGGCCGGTGGGCAGGGGTCAGTGCCCGGAGGCTCGTCACGGATCACTGGGTGCGGGTTTGGGGGGAGGCTGCGTCAGGGCGTATTCGAGGTGGGCGACCGTGCCGCCCTTGAGGCTTACATCGGAAGTCGATGTCTCGTGGTCCCGGGCGAGGACGCGGACGGAGTATCCTCCGGGTGGGAGGTCGACGGTCCCGAAGAATCCGGAGGCATCGGTCAGGAGGGTTCGGTGGGTTGGTCCCTCGAGGTTGACGGTGGCGCCGTCGATGCCGGATTCGGTGATGGCATCGCGGACGAATCCTTTGAGATGCCCGGAGAGGGGCGATGTCTTCCAGGGGACCGCGGGAACCGTTGCCGGTCCCGTGAGGATGGGGATCGGTTGGCGTTCATGCCTTGAGGGATGGGCGAGAGCCGAGAACATTGCGGCCCGGGGCGCGTTGGTGGCTGGGTTGGAGTAGGAGTAGCCGACGAAGCCGATCGCGTCATGTCCTGCCGGAGTGGTCCTTCGGGCGAGCCGCGTCTGGGCGAGCGAGGCTGGGACCGTGTTCAGGAACCAGCCGAGTCCGATCGCGGCGCGGCGGTGGTACTGGTGGTCCTTGATGAAGACGTTCCAATCGGCGAGGGCGGTCGCGTGATCCTGCTGCCGGAAATAGGCCATCGGGATGTTCCAGTCGAGGATCCCCTCCTCCATCCATGCGCGCCAATCCTGGAGGACATCGGTGTAGGCTGAGGACGATGGCCATTGCGATGTGTGTGTGACGCCCGGGGCGAAGGTGATCGTGGCGGCGGAGATCTTGAGCGCGGGTTTCTCCTCGAGGGCCGTGAGGTAGAGCCTGCGCACGAGGGCCGTCACCTGGTCGCGGCGGAACTGGGACCAGTCGGGGTCGGTGGGTGCGGGTGTTCCGCTGCGCTGGAATCGATCGTTGAAGCGGCGGACCGCGGTCGGGTTGTACCCGAATTCGCGGCCTGGATGACGAATGTAATCCAGGTGAAGGCCGTCGACGTCGTAATGGCGGACCAGGTCCATGATGACGTTGAAGGTGTATTCCTGGACGGCGGGGTGGCCGGGATCGAAGGCGTAGTTGAAGCCGTCCCAGGTGGATCCGTGCTGGTTGCGGGTGAGCCAGTCTGCGTGGTGGAGGAAGGGGTGGTCGTGCTGGGGAGGGGGTGTGGTATGGCTGCCCCAGATGTTGAGGGTGACGACCCAGGCGTGGATTTCGAGGCGGGCGCCGGCCGTGGTGTCGTGGGCTTCGGTGAGGAGTTGGCGGAGGGGGTCGAAGCCGGGTTCGATTTCAGTGGCCCTGGGTTCGAAGGCGCTTTCGTAGAGGGCATCGCCGCGGCGTCGGACCTCGACGAACAGGGCGTTGAATCCTGTCCTGCGGGAATCTGTGACGAGTTGGTGGACCTCGGACTCGTTGCGGATCCCGGGGTGAAAGGCGTCGACCCACAGGCCGCGCAATTCTTCCGCGGGTTGCGCGATGGAGGAGGCGGACAGGAGGACGGCGATGACGAATTGCGGGCAGCGAGGTGGTGGAAGGAGCTTGGATTTCAGTCCGGAGCGCGGGGCGGAGGGCATGCGCTCTCGGGGGTTCATCGACGGAAGATCCACATCAGGAGGGAGAGGATCACGCTGATGACGAGGCAGGTGACGATGGGGAAGTGGAAGCCGAAACCGCCGCGGGTGATGTTGATGTCGCCGGGGAGGCGCCCGAGCCAGCCGCGTCCGACGCCGGCCCACAGCAGGAAGCCGATCCCGGCGGTGACCAGGCCGAGCATCACGAGGGTTTTTCCGAATTCCTGCATGGCGCGTCGAAACTGACGTTGGCGGGCAACGGGTGCAAGGGAGGGCACAGGACTTCGTCTTGCGCCGGGCTTTTCTGCGGGGCGGAATCCGGATAGAAGGACCGGACACGTGAAGGCTCTTGTGTCGGAGAATGCTGTCCAGGGCAGCGAGCGGGCGTTCCTGATTGGTGCGCAGTTCAAGTCACGGACCGAGTGGGACGTTCAGGATTCGTTGGCTGAGCTTGGTCAGCTTGCGGAGACGGCGGGTGCTGCGATCGTGGGGTCGGGGACGCAGAAGATCGATCGGCCGACGGCGAAGACGTTCATCGGTCCGGGGAAGGCCGAGGAATTTGCCGCGCGATGTCATGCGGAGGACATCGACACGGTCATCTTCGATGACGAGTTGTCGCCGGCGCAGAGCCGCAATCTGGAGCGGGTGTTTGAGCTGAAGATCCTCGATCGCACCCAGCTGATCCTGGACATCTTCGGGCAGCGTGCGCGGACGCGCGAGGGCAAGGTCCAGGTGGAACTGGCGCAACTGCAGCATCTGCTGCCGCGGTTGACGCGGTTCTGGACGCATCTTTCGCGGCAGAAGGGCGGCATCGGGATGCGCGGAGGCGAGGGCGAGACCCAGCTTGAAGCGGACCGCCGGAAGGTGCAGGAGCGCATCGACAAGTTGATCCGCGAACTTGAGGCGGTGCGGCGTCAGCGGTTGACGCAGCGTGAGGGGCGGAAGCGTCACCAGTGGCCGCTGGCTTCGATCGTGGGGTACACCAACGCGGGCAAGTCGACGTTGCTCAACACGCTCACGGGCGCGGCGGCACTGGCTGAGGACAAGCTTTTCGCGACGCTGGACCCGACCACGCGGCGGCTGAGGCTTCCGACCAACCAGAATGTGTTGCTCAGCGACACGGTGGGATTCATCCGCAAGCTGCCGCACCGGCTGGTCGAGGCGTTCAAGGCCACGCTCGAGGAAGTCGTCGAGGCGGACTTGTTGCTGCATGTCATCGACGTCAGCCACCCCAAGGCCGACGAGCAGATCGCCGCCGTGGACACCGTGCTGGCCGAGATCCACGCGCACGAGAAGCCGATACTGTTGGTCTTCAACAAGATCGACGCGCTTGGCGTGGATGCGTCGGTGGCGCGGTTCCGTGAGATGGCGCCGAACGCGGTGTTCGTGTCGGCGAAGACCGGCGATGGGATGGCGGGACTGATGCTTGAGCTGGGGACGCTGCTGCGCCCGGTGCGTGACGCGATCGAGCTGAGGATACCGCACGGCGAGGCCGCGGCCATTGCGAGGCTGCATGCGGTGGCCCAGGTGCTCGAGAGCGATTACGAGGCGGGCGATGTGGCGCGGTTCAAGGCGTTGTTGCCGCCGCATTTCCGGCACGAATTTGCACGGTTCGAGCAGCGTGTGATCGAGCTCAACGCGACGGCGTGAGCAGGGCTCATCTCGCGAATTCGAGAACGCCGAAACGCTCGGGGACGTGGAAGTTGCCCTGCATCGTGGGACGCCACGTGAGGAACGCCTTGTTGGCGTGGTCGCACCGGAACAGGTTGATCCGCCATTTCGTCCCCGTCGACGGCGCCACGTCGCCGATCGATTTCAACGGGATGGACATCTCTGCGGTCCAGGTCTTCGTGGCTTCGTTGACAGAGGTCTTCACCTCGAGCCCACTGTCCCATTCGAAATCGCGCTGCGGGAGGACGAGCTTGAGATCGAGCTTCATGCCGTTGGGGGCCGCCTGGAATTCGGCATATTTGCGGATCTCGGTGGCATCGCTTCCGATGAACGCTTCGACGACGTCGCGTTCCCAGAGGCCGATGTGTTCCTTCTCCTCGGGGGGTTCGAAGGTGGTGAGTTTCGTGAACGGCGCGATGTAGCGCAGGAGGAGCCGATCCGCGGTCCAGAGGGCGCGCACCTCCGTGGCGAGCTTCGCGTTGACCTGTCCGTCCCTGCCGTTCTGCTCGAGCCAGACGGGTTCGCTCCTGGCCCAGGCCTCGTCCGTGGCGGCCTCGGCGCGATGGGCTCGGAGGACGGGAGTGGGCAGTGCGCGGGCGAGCAGGCGGCGGGCGTTGTCGAAGTAGATCTTGCGGAGCACGGGCGCGGTGAGGCCGATGCCGTTGATCGTCCAGTCGCCCTGGATCGGGGTCATGTGCGCGAAATCGCGGTCGGTGGTCTCGAGGAACCGCCATTGTTTCCGGAAGAACGCGACGGCGTCGTCTTCGGTTGGGTTCTCGTCGTCGCCGCTGCTGCCGAGGATCATCTTGGCGTACACTTGGAAGTCCGTGGCGAACACGATGCGATCCTGGTGTTTCTCGAGCAGGCGCCGGACGTTTTCGGGTGCGTGGCGTCCGAGTTCGGGAATGCGTGCGGCGAGGTCAGCCCACATGTTGGGTCGTCGGTCGAGGGCCTTCTCCACCCAGTCGAGATCCTCGGCATTATTGGCGAAGTGGACGCAGACGAAGGTGGTGGTCGGGTGGCGGGCGATGACGCGGTCGAGGGCGTCGAGGAGTTCCTCGCGTTTCGGGTAGACCTTGTCGTCGCCGAACCACCAGGGGCGATGGTCGCGGAGTTCCTTCCAGCGTTCGTTGGTGGAATCGAACGGAAGCCAGAAGGCGCGCGGGTCGGCGACGTGGATGGACACGGGGAGGCCGAGTTCGCCGCAGCGACGCCAGACCGGGTCAAGCTTGGCGTCGTCGATGCGGATCAACTGTCCCGCGCCATCGCGAAGATAGAGCCCGAGGCGCTTGTACTCCTTGAACCCGGCGGCCCCGAGTCGCAGTGCCTCGTCGACCTGTTTCGCGGCGCGTGCGCCGAAATCGGGGGCGTCCCAGCCCGTGTAATCGAGGTTGAAGTAATGGATGAAACGGCCGGGGGCGAGTTGGTCGGCGAGCTTGATGTTCCGCTCGAGCTCGGACGGTTTGTCGTCCTTGCGGGTGATGGTGCCGCCGCTGAGGTTTGCGCCCACGCCGATTCCCGAGCGGTCGAGGACGCGCACGGCGCGGGCGATGTGTTCGGGCGTGTAATCGATGTGCTGGTGGAGATCGATGAAGCGGTGCGAAGTCCGCCATATCTCGGCGTCGGAGTTGTTCGCCGACGGCGAATCGGCGGGCGCCGCAAAGACCGACAATAGGCCGGTGGCGAGCAGGAGCGCGACGGATGGACGTCGTGGGACTGCGGGGTTCATCCGGGGAGGAAACGGGGTTCGGTTGGCCGGGGCAAGCCATCGCCGGATGCAATTCGCGGAATAAGTGATGCCGGGGGATGGGGATTCTGGGATCCTTTGTGCCATCAAGTGAGCAAAAAATCCAAGATCAGGGAGTGTCCTGCGGCGGGACAGACGATCACCTCGACGGAGTGCGGGGCCGGGCGGGGGAGCCGATATGCCTGCCCGCTGGAGTGTCCGCACTACCCGTTTTCGGTCGCGAACTACGAGCAGATGATGGCGATCGACGTCGAACTGATGTCGAAGCTCATCTCCCGGCTGAATTCCGAGCGTTCGCACCTCGTCCTGGGGAGCCACGAGACGGGTGTCTACACGCATATGCCGGAACTGCGGGATCTGGTGGCGGATACGGTCGTGGCTTTTCTGTGTGCCCGCGATGCGGAGGGGCGATCCCTCACCCAGCGCTGGGAACAGGTTGGATTCGCGGGGCTCAGCAATGACGAGCAGGTGTTGCTGAAGTATCGGGCCGCGGGCCGGGTCTGGTTCCTCGATGTCCAGCGTGGCCTGGGCCCGACCTGTGTCGAGGTGGTGAACCTCCTTGCGCCCGAGTCCGGGCCTCTGGTGCTGGCGGACAAGGGAGTGGCTGCAAGTGGGGGGGCAACCGAGATCCTCGTGGGTATCGCGGTCCAGATGCCGGGCTACCTGCGATTGAGCGGGGGGGTCGTGGGGGTTCCGGGCTTGGCCCCAGGGGAGGCTCTCCCGTGGCTCGAGAAGCTCATCACCGGGCTGGGAGGTCCGGCGGACCGTGCCGCATGGCCGGACTGGTGGCTGACCCACGCGCGGCAGGCGGCCAAGGCCGTTGCCGATCTGCGGCGGTGATGCCACGCGCTGGGCGCCTGCCCGGAATGGCGGTGCCCCGGATCCCGCGCCGCAAGCCGTCCGCGGGGGTTCCTGAGGTTCCGCTTCCAGAGCCTTGGAGCGTCGGCTTTGAGCCGGCCTGGCCTGGGCTCACCTGGCTCGCCCGAGCCCAAACTGGTCTCCGCAGCGGACGGCTCTTCCGTCCGAGAAATCGATCTCGAGCAGCTTCTCGCTGTGCACGGGGACGCCGTGTTCGTCGGCCAGTCGGGCCACGATCTTGCGGCTGGGCACATCGATGACTTCGCCGGTGGAAGGCCATGCGTGGCGTCCATCGAGGCTGAAGGTGATCCAGCCGGGTTGGTCGCGGACCTCGATGGAGGTGATTTGGCGCGGGGGTTCGAGACCGCCGAACTCGAGGTAATCGCGGATGCCGGGAACGGCGACGTAGAGGCGGTGGCTCGTGACCGGTTCCGCGGCCTTCGAATGCGTTGAAAGAAGCGTCGTGGCCAGGGTCAGGAACACGGCCGCGAGTCGGACGATGACGAGGGGGCGCATGGGATGACCATGGACCGGAGGGCGGGGGTTGAACAGGGGCTTCGCCCCCGGGGTGCATTACACCACGCGGATCGAGATCCCGTTGCTGACCGCGCGATAGCCCGTCGGCGTGTCGGCGCGCTCGAGCACCAGGCAGCGTCCGGGGGAGTCCGGACCACGGAGGCGCTCAAGCATCTCGGCGCCGCGCACGAGCAAGGCGGTGGAGATGGCGTCGGATTCCGTGGCGGACGGGAGCGCAATGGCAGCGAGCAGGACATTTTCCACAGGGCACCCGGTGCGCGGGTCGAGGACGTGGCCATGGAAGCGGCCGTTCGCGGTGAAGCCCTTTCCCCATACCGCGGAGACCGCGAAGGATTCATCGTGAAGTTCGACCACGGCGAGGGGCGCATCGTCGGATCCGGGTGGTGCGGCGAAATTTGCGTCCGGGGTGGATGCGGGTTGACCGATGGCGATGCGCCAGGCGTTGGCGATATTCTCGGGCGGCCGGCCCATGGCGATGGCGGAACTCGTTCCGCCCTGGAGCAGGGCGTTTTCGATCCCGGCTTCGCGAAGGCATTCGGCGGCGCGATCAAGCGCGTAGCCCTTGCCGATGGCGCCAAGGTCCAGGGTCACTCCGGGGTGGAGAAATCGGACGGTGAGATCGCTTTCATCAAGCTTGATAAGACCGGGGCCCACCGACGCGCGCGCAGCGGCGAGTTCGTCGGGGGAAGGCACCCGGCCCGACCCACCCATCAGGCCCCAGGCTCGGAGCAGCGGGGCGGCGGTGATGTCGAAGGCTCCGTCGGTGGCCTGGGAAAGGAGGAGGGCGTGGCGGAGGAGCTGGAAGACTTCAGGTGTAATCCTGACGGGGCGATGGAACGCGTTGCGGTTGGCCTCGGCGATTTCGCTGCTGGGGCGGTAGAGGCTGAGGGTGGCCTCGAGGCGGTGGATTTCCTGGAAGGCCTCGTCGCCCGCGGCGCGGAGTTGGGATTCGTTGACGCCGCAGAGGATGAATTCGAAGCGCGTGGCCATGGCCTCGCAGGCGAGGCGGATGGAGGACATGGAGGATCCGGGGGCGGGTATTGAGCCTGGAGAGGGCGGGGGTTTTCTCTCCGCTGGGAGGGAGTGGGTGGCTGGGACGAAAAAGGCCGCCGGGGTTCGGCGGCCTTTCGAGGTCAGGATTCGGATCGCGGGATATCGCGATGCGAGGTGACGGGTTACGAGAGGTTGGGGGTGGTCCAGCCGTAGGTGATGGGCGGGATTTCCTTGCCGCCCTCGGTGGTGACCTTGCGGGTTTTTTCGTCGAAGAGGCAGGCGACCTTGAGGCGCTCGGACATTTCGGCGAGGGAGACGACCGTCTGGACCCGGATGGCGAGGTCCACGTTTGCGTTGGCGGGTTTGCCGGAGCGGATGGAATCGAGCCAGTTCTTCTCGTGGTTGGGGACCGTCTCGGGTTGGAGGCCGGCGACGTCCTCGGGGTCGACTTCCTCGGCGTAATCGCGTTCGGGGACCATCTTGATGCGTTCGCCCATGTTGCCGATTTCGAGGGAGGCCTTGCTGCCGTAGATGACGAAGCCGGGGCTCTTCTCGGATACGGAGCTGCACGTGACGGTGATGAGGAGACCCGAGGGGAACTCGGCGATCACCTGCTGATGTTCCGGGACGTCACGGGCCGGGGTTCCGGGTTCGGCGAGCTTGTCGGGGTGGACGTTGGAGGTGCCGATGCATGCGACGCGCTTGGGGAACTCCGGATTGCCGGTTGCCAGCATGAGCGGGTGGAGGCGGTGGGGGGCGAGGTCGCCGAGGAGGCCGGCGCAGAACGGGTAGAATTTGCGCCAGCGATGGAAGGATTCACCGCTGAACGGGCGCTTGGAGACCGGCCCGAGCCAGGTGGCCCAGTCGATGTTCTCCTCCTTGGTTTCCCTCTCGATGGTGTAGTTCCACTCGCCCTTGGGTTTATTGCGGCAGTAGTAGCCTTGAGCCCAGACGGGGACGCCGATTTTGCCGCCGCGGATCATTTCGGCGGCCTTGTGCCAGCCGAGGGCGGAGCAGCCCTGGGAGCCGACCTGATAGATGCGGCCGGTTTTCTTGGCGACATCGTAGACATTGAAGGCCTCGCCCAGGTAGCGGGTCATCGGCTTCTCGCAGTAGATGTGCTTGCCGGCTTCCATCGAGTCGATGGAGAGCCTTGCGTGCCAGACGTCGTGCGTGGCGATCAGGATCGCGTCGATGTCCTTCCGGTCGAGCAGCTTCCGGTACTCGGAATAGACCTGGTCGTCCTTGAGGTTGGCGGCGGTCTTGGCCCAATCGCGGCGTTTGTTGAACAGGTCGCAGACGCCGCCGATGGACGCGTTATAGGCGCCGGCGTTCTTGACGAAGTTCTCGTAGTGCTCCTTGCCGATGTTGGGACCGATGCCGATGAACCCGACGTTCACGCGGTCATTGGCGCCGATGACGCGTGCCGCAGACGCGGCACTCTGGCTGTAGGCCGGCGTCTTGAGCTGGTTCACGGCCGCCACCGTGGCTGCTGCGCTTGCGCTCTTCTTGATGAAGTCCCGGCGGGTGGACGAACCTGTCAGCGTGTCATGAACAGTCTTCTGCATAACGAGGGGGGTAATTTGTCGACGTGCCGTCGAGGCTAGGATGTTGGCCCCGGGGGTCAAACCTGAACTTCCCGTGAACGTTCCCGGCCGCGCATCCACAGAGTGACCGCAGGGCGCGCACTCCGCTGCCCGCCGTCCTTCGCAGACGCCACCCAGGCCACGGCGCCCTCGGAGGGGCCTCCCAACTCAAGACCTGTCCCTCTATTGAAAACCCTCGAAAGAGGCCACCCTACACAAGACCTGTCCCCGTATTTACAACCTTCGAAAGCGTCTTCTTGCCAAAAAGACGGGTCCGGATCGACGCTGGCACATGACCGCACCGGAGCGCTTTGATTTTCTGGTCCTGGGCAGCGGGATTGCCGGGCTTTTCTTCGCGTTGAAGGTCGCGCGACGCGGGCGGGTGGCGATCATCACCAAGAAGCAGAGCGCCGATTCCAACACCAACTGGGCGCAGGGCGGCATCGCGGCGGTGCTTGGCGCGGACGATTCGGTGGAGAGCCACGTCCGTGACACCCTCGAGGCCGGGGCCGGGTTGTGTCGCGAGGATGTCGTGCGCGCGGTGATTGGCGAGGGGCCGGACGCCATCGCGGAGTTGGTGGGTTTCGGGATGCAGTTTGACGAGCGGGAGGCGCCGGGTCCGGGCGGGGTGCGTGAGCCTCATCTGACGCGCGAGGGTGGGCATTCGCGTCGGCGTGTTTTTCATTACAAGGACATGACCGGGCGCGAAGTGGAGCGGGCGTTGCTCGACGCGGCGAGTCGGGAGCCGAATCTCACGATTTTTGAGAACCACATTGCGATCGACCTGATCACGCGGCGCAAGCTTGGGGAAAGTGGGGAGGATCGGTGTCTGGGCGTGTATGCGTTGGATCGGTTTTCGGGCGAGGTGAAGGCTTTTTCTGCACCGACGACGGTGCTGGCCACCGGGGGATGCGGGAAGGTTTACCTGTACACGACGAACCCGGACATCGCGACGGGTGATGGGGTGGCCATCGCGTGGCGGGCGGGGGTGCCTGTGGCGAACATGGAGTTCATCCAGTTTCATCCGACCTGCCTGTATCATCCGCGGGCCAAGTCGTTCCTGATCTCCGAGGCGGTGCGTGGCGAGGGCGGGGTCCTGAAGACGCCGGACGGCGCGGAGTTCATGGACCGATACCACCCGCTGAAGTCGTTGGCCCCACGCGACATCGTGGCCCGGGCGATCGATTCTGAGATGAAGAAATCCGGGGCGGATTGCGTGATGCTGGACATCACGGGCAAGCCTGCGCCGTTCATCATGGCGCATTTCCCGAACATCTATCAGACGTGCCTGAAGTTCGGGGTCGACATGACCAAGGAACCGGTGCCGGTGGTGCCGGCAGCGCATTACCAGTGCGGCGGGATCGTGACCACGGTGAACGGCGAGACCGCGCTTCCGGGCCTGCTGGGGATCGGCGAAGTTTCCTGCACCGGATTGCACGGGGCGAACCGGTTGGCGAGCAATTCGCTGCTTGAGGCGGTGGTGTGCGCGCGCCGCGCCGCGAGGATCGCCCTCGATTCAACGACCCCGTCCGTGGCGCCCGAAATCCCAGCCTGGCAGGCGGGAAGCGCGCATGACCCGGACGAACTGGTGGTGGTCGCCCACAACTGGGACGAGATCCGGCGGGCGATGTGGGACTACGTCGGGATCGTGCGGACGAACAAGCGACTGCAGCGGGCGGCGAAGCGGTTGGCCGGGCTGCAGGAGGAAATCCATGAGTATTACTGGGATTTCACGGTGACCAGTGACCTGCTCGAACTTCGGAATATCGCGACGGTCGCGGAACTGATCGTGCAATGCGCGCTTCGCCGGCCCGAGAGCCGGGGGTTGCATTACAACCTGGATTATCCGGAGGCCGATCCCGCGTGGGCGTCGAGGGATACGGTGCTGGAGAAAATTCGGTGATCAGCCATCGCTGATCGCAGGCCCCCGGCTACTTCGCCGTCAGGATCTCTTCCAGAAAATCTCGGACGGTCTCGCGGAAGAGGTCCAGGCCCTGGTCGAATCCGGCGGCCATGGGAATGATCCGGATTTTGCGAACGCGCCGCTTGAAGCTCTTGAGGTTCGCCTCAGAGACGGCCTCGTCCATCTTGTTGGCGACGACGAGCCGCGGTTTCTTCAGGAGCTCGGGGTCGTAGAGCTCCAGTTCCTTGATGAGCTGATTGAAATCGTCCCAAGGCTTGCGGCCGTCCGTGCCGGCCATGTCGACGACCAGGACAAGGAATTTGCAACGCTCGATGTGACGGAGGAAGGCGTGGCCGAGGCCGACATCGAGATGGGCTCCCTCGATGAGACCGGGAACGTCACACACCACGATGCGCTGGAAGTCGTGGTAATCCATGATCCCCACCTGCGGGGTCAGCGTCGTGAACGGGTACGCGGCGATCCTGGGGCGGGCCTTCGAGACCGCGGTGAGGAGCGTGGACTTGCCGGCGTTGGGGAAACCGACGAGGCCGACGTCCGCAATGGTGTGGAGTTCGAAGAGGTAGTTCCCCTGTTCGCCGGCCTCGCCGGGTTGGGCGAAGCGGGGTGACTGACGGACGGCGTTCGCGAAGTTGCGATTCCCGAGGCCGCCGCGACCGCCCTTGCAGAGGATGAATCGCTGTCCGTGCTCCGTGAGATCCGCGACAAGTTCGCGGGGTTGCTCGACGTCAGACTCCGGGTCCGCGACTGCTGAATCGTCATCCTCCAGATTGATCTCAAGGGCGGGGGCTCCCGCGGTGTTTCGGAACACGGGTCGCCGGGAGGTGCCGGAAAGGATCAACGGTCTGGCGGCGGGCTCGTCGGAATCCTCGTCGAGGGTGTTGGGGGAATGGGTTCTGCGGCCGCGGGGTTGGGTGGCGGCGGAATCTTCTTCGGTGGCGGGGGCTTCGCCGCCTGGGAGCTTCCAGACGAGGGTGCCGCAGGGGACCTTCACGATGATGTCCTTGCCCGCATGGCCGTCCATGCCCTTGCCCATGCCGTATTCACCGTCACGCGCGAAAAGGCGGGACTGGTAGAACTGGTTGATCAGGTTGTTGAGGTCGTGATCAGCTTCGAGGATCACGTCGCCTCCGCGACCACCATTGCCGCCATCGGGGCCGCCTTTGGGGCGATAGGCCTCGCGGCAGAACGCTACACAACCCTTGCCGCCGTGGCCGGCGCGGGCGGAGACTTTGACTTCGTCGACGAACATCCTGGAATATTGGGGGCTGTAAGCAAAAAGGGCGAGGCCGTGAGCCTCGCCCGGAAAGTTGCTAGGGCGTGGACCCGATGGGGTCAGTTCTGTGCTGCTGCCTGAGGCAGTGCCTCTGGCAGGATGTTGACGCGCCGCAGGTGCGTGTCGAATTTGACACGGCCATTCTCGAGCGCGTAGAGCGTCCAGTCGCGGCCGACTCCGACGTTCTTGCCTGCGATGAATTTGGAACCGCGCTGACGAACGATGATGGTTCCCGCATGGACCAGCTCGCCGCCGAACCGTTTCACGCCCAGCCGCTTGCTGTGGCTGTCACGACCGTTGCGTGAGCTTCCCTGACCCTTCTTATGTGCCATGGCTCAGATCCTCAAGCTTGGATTTCCTTGACCTGGATGACCGTCAGTTCCTGACGGTGACCTTTCTTCTTATGGTAGCCCTTGCGGCGTTTCATCTTCCAGATGACCTCCTTTACGCCTCGTTTGTGCTCAAGCACGTCAGCCACGACCTTGGCGCCGGTCACCGTGGGCGAACCCACGCTGACCTGGCCGTCGCGATTGACGAGTAGAACACGGTCAAATGTGACCGGTTGGCCCACCTCCGCGGGGAGGAGTTCCACTTCGAGCTTGTCGCCGGCGGTGACCCGGTATTGTTTGCCGCCTGTCTCTAGAACCGCATACATAGGCTATACCCGAAAAAGGGCCGAGAAATTGGACGGAACAGCGTTCCGTGTCAACGCCTCATTTGCCCGAATTGTAATCTCCCACTCCGAGCCGCTCCACGACGGCCCGCCAAATTGCGCTTTCCACGTCGCTTTCCGAGGGGCTCGCGTCGATCACGTGGATTCGTGTCGGTTCCTCGCGAGCCAGGGCTTCAAAGCCGTGTCCGACTCGTGCGAAGAACGCGGTGTCCTCGGCTTCGAACCGATCAGCCGTCCCCGGAGCCGGTTGGGCCTCCACCCGCGCCTTCCTGCGCGAGGCCGCGATTTCCGGCGCGAGCCGCAGCAGCAGGGTGAGGTCCGGACGCGTTGAGCCTACCGCCAACTCGAGTACTTGGCGAACCAAGTCGAGGGGAAGTTCGCGTCCCCAGCCCTGGTAGGCGAGAGTTGAGTCGAGGAATCGGTCGCAGACCACGACCTCGCCGGCGTCGAGAGCGGGGCGGATGATTTCGCGGACGAGTTGGGCGCGGGCTGCGTTCATCAGGAGAAGTTCCGTCTCCGGGCACATGCCTGCGGCGGCGGGGCTGTGCTTGAGCGTGTGTCGGATTTCCTCGGCGAGGGGGGTGCCACCGGGCTCGCGGAGTTGTCGGACGGGGTGACCGCTCGAGCGGAGGCGTGTGGCCAGCCGCGCGGCCTGGGTGGATTTCCCGGCGCCCTCACCGCCTTCGAATGTGATGAAAAAGCCGCGTTTCACGGGTGTTTTGTCCCGCTTCTCGATCCTCGAGGACGTGATGGATCAGCGGTAGACCGGGCCTGGGAAAGGTCCGTTGGGCGTTGGCCTGGCGGGTGGGCGCACCGGGCTCCGGACGGGGCTGCCCGGAAGTGGCGGGGGCTGTGCGTTGACCCCGCTGGTGAGGGGGCGGGGCGCCATGGTGAGCCGGGTTCCGTTGATCGTGCGCGAGAGATAGTCGGCGAGCGTGTCGATCTGGAATTCGCTCAGGATGCCGCCCTCGGATTGGGCGAAAGCGGGCATCAACGAGCCGTGCCGTCCGAACGTGACCCATTGGAGCCAGTGTTCGCGGTCGGTGGGATGATCGAGGTGCTTGAGATCGGGGACCATGGACCCGCGGTTCTGCGATTCGTGGCAGACACCGCAGGCGGAGACGTAGAGCGCGGCGCCCAGTTTGCCTTCCGCGGGCTTGGCGTGGCAGGTCGCGCAATCGCCGCGGAAGATCGCAAAGCGATCGGCAGCCGCGATCTGCATGTTGCGCATGCGATCGTCGCTGATGGGCCCGGACGGTCCGGACGTGGCCGGGTCTTCTGCGATCACGGCGCGGACGGTGAGCGCCTTCGAGCCGACCGATGACGTCACGTACACCGTTTTGCTGATCGTGCCGTGTTTGCCACGGCCATCCATCGAGACGGAGAATTCGCCTCGTTCTCCAGCGGGAATGGTCCACGGGAGTTGGGGCACCTTGGCCACGGTGCAACCGCAGGACGTGCGGACGCCTTCGATCACCACGGCGACCGGTGCGTTGTTCGTGAAGGCGAAGGTGAACGGGAAATTCGTGTCCCCTGGCTTGCCTTGGTACTCCTTGATCAGCGAGTCGAAGACCAGGGCATCCGCGAAAGCGCCGGCTTCGGCGGGGGCCGCAGTGGCGGGGTAGGGCGCGGCAAGGGTCGGGGGTTGGATCGCGGGCGACGAGGAGGACGGCCTCGCTGCGGGCGTCTGCGCGAAGGCCGATGGGGAAAGCCCGGTCAGGATCAGGCCGAGCAGGGCCGGCAATCCCAGGCGGATGAAAGACCTCGCATGCATGAGCATGGTGTTAGCCTCAGATGGGTTGCTCCGCCAGTCGATTGTTCAGGGGGGGCACCACCGGAATTGCTGGCGCAGCTCCCCGGAGCGCAGCCGCCCTGCGGGTGGTCCCGGAAAAGATCATGGAGGGACAGGTCTTGTATGGGGTCCCCCTCGAGGATCCGCTTGCTTCCGATCCGGATGGCGTTAGTAGTTCGGGCCGTCACTCTTGGAGAAACCCAGAAAACATTCCCTCATGAAAATGTCCCTCCGCATCCTCGCCATCACCGCGGTCCTGTCGGCTCTCACTCTCGCGCCCTCTGTTCGTGCTGCGGACCAATGTCCGGTCGCTGCGGCTTCGGCTGGCTGCAAGGTTGCGGGCACGGGAGGTTGCTGTGCTGCGAGCGCGAAGGCGCAGACCGTCATGCTGAAGATCAAGGGGGGCGACTGCGCCGCCATCCAGAAGTCGCTCTCGAGGGTCGCTGGCGTGTCGGCGGTCGAGACCTGTTCCGAGACCAAGTTCACCAAGGTGGCGTATTCCGGCAACAAGGTGGGCGCCGACAAGATCGTGGCGGCGGTGCGTAAGGCGGGTTACGAAGTCGAGGCCCGTCGGGTTACCTTCGCGGTCGAGGGTCTTGCCTGCGGTGCCTGCTCCGAGAAGGTGGGACAGGCGCTGTCCAAGGTGAAGGGCGTTTCGGACAACGCGGTGTGTCACGAAGCGAAGACGGCGACCGTGGATTTCGACCCGAAGAAGGTCACCACGCAGAAGTTGGTGGCGGCCATCAAGGCGGCTGGGTTCAGCGCGACGGAGTCGATGAACTGAGGGGTCTCGGGACCTGGTTTACGCCTTCGAACATCGCATTTTGCTGAACTCGACCTCCCTTCCTGCCATGCCCCAGCCCGTCCAGTCTTTCCAGGTGGATTCGCTCCCGGTCCACGTGTACGAGACGCAGTCCGACATGTCCGAGGCGGTTGCCGGGCAGGTGCAGAAGATCTTCATCGACGCGATTGCGCGGCAGGGGTCGGCGGCTGCGATCCTCGCGACGGGCAATTCCCAGATCCAATTTCTGGCGCGGTTGATCGCGCTGGGCGGGGTGGATTGGTCGAAGGTGACGTTGTTCCACATGGACGAGTACCTTGGGATCTCGGGGGATCACAAGGCGAGTTTCCGGCGGTACATGCGGGAGCGCGTGGAGTCGATGGTGAAGCCGAGGGTATTTCACTATCTTGGGGGTGATGCGGATCAGCCGTTGGACGAGATTGCGCGGTACACGGCTTTGTTGAAGGCGCAGCCGATCGATCTGTGCTGTCTTGGGGTGGGTGAGAACGGGCACATCGCGTTCAATGATCCGCCGGTTGCGCGCTTCGACGACCCGCACACCGTGAAGCTGGTGAAGCTCGACGACGCCTGCAAGATGCAGCAGGTGAAGGAGGGTCATTTCCCGTCGCTCGAGTCCGTGCCGCCCTATGCGCTGACGCTGACCGTGCCGGCGTTGTGCGCGGCGAAGCGGATGATGTGCGTGGCGCCTGAGGCGCGGAAGGCGGATGCGATGCGTGCAGCGTTGCGGGGGCCGGTTTCGACGGCGTGTCCGGCGTCGTTCCTGAGGACCCAGGCGCAGTGCACGCTTTTCCTCGATCGCGATTCGGCGGCGAAGCTCTGAACGGGCGGGTGGGTTCTACGCCCTTTTTGCTTCCGGGTATCCCGGCACGATCCAGCGTTCGTGGATCGCGCCGGCGAGGAACGCGCCGATCATGGGCGCGAGGACGTAGACGGTGAGCCAGCCGATTCCATTGGCTTGGAATGGCCACGAACCCCAGCCGGCAAGCGCCGTGAAGATGCGTGGTGCGAGGTCCCGGGCCGGATTGAAACAGGCCATGGTCAGGGGCCCGATCACCGAGATCAGCAGGGTGACGGTGAGGCCGATCGAGTAGGGGGCTGCCGCGCGGAGGCGCGGCGGTTTTCGTTCGTCGGTAACGCCGAGGATCACGATGAGGAGAATTGCCGTCCCCACGATCTCTGCGCCGACCGCTGCGGTGTGGCTGACGCGTGTGCGGGCCTCGGGTGTGAGCGCCTTGCCGCCCGGGCTGGGGAAGTACTCCGCGAAGACCATGGCGCTGGCTTCGCTGCCAGCGTTCCCTCGGCTGATCCCGCTCGCCAATTCCTGCTGGCGGATGGCTGCCCCGAAGATCCCGTAGAGGACGGCCGCGGCCGTGAAGGCGCCCAGCATTTGAGTGGCGACGTAAGGTAGAACACGTCGCCCGGGGAACCTCTTCCACGTCGCGAGCGTGAGCGTGACCGCTGGGTTGAGATGCGCGCCGCTCAGAGAGCGCGTGAGTTGGATCGCGATGGCGATGGCGAGGCCCCAGACGATCGCCACTTCGAAAATCCCGGTCTGCGCGCCGGTGGTGACCGATACGCAGACCGCTCCATCGCCGAAGAAGACGACGATGAACGTCCCGAGGAACTCGCCGACGAACCAGTTCGGGATCCTCCGGGGCTTCATGCGCGCGACGCCATCCGATGTGTGGGCTGTGGTTTTCCGGGTCGGAAGGACTCGAGGTGCTCGATTTTCAAGACCGTGTAGGGGGCGCTTGCCGCGAGTCCGAGCGCGGCCTTTTCGAGGATTTCCCGGAGCGATTCCGGGGCTGCCTCGGCGCGCAGGTTCACGGTGATGTGTCCATTCGTGACCGGGGATTCGCAGGTCTGGGAAAGCTCCGGGACATAGTCGTTGCGGACGAGGTTGATGACCGCGAGATCACCGATGGAGTCGTTGGGTTCGAGGGTCATCTTGAGGTGGGCGATCTCGCCGCCTGTGGATTGGATGCCCCCTTGGATCGCCTCGGCGAGCCGTCGGAGGATGTGGTCGGCCGGGACCGGGGCGGGTGCCTCAAACTGGAACGAAGCGTTGAGCCAGCCGAGCAGGGCCTCCCCTTCCGCGTACACCTCATAATCGACCGCCATCGTTTCCCTGCCGGCCTGCAGCGTGGACGTGATGCGTTGGAACCAGTCCTCCAGTCCGTCGCCGGTGCGGGCCGAGACCAGCAGGATCTCAGCCTTCGGGAATTCCGTGGCGAGCGAATTGCGCAGGCTCCCGCGACGTTCGCTCGAGAGGAGGTCGGATTTGTTGATGACGATGAGGTCGGCCTCCTCGAGTTGCTTGCGGTAGATGTACTCGACCTTCGGCGAGAATCGGGTGCCGGACTCGAGTCCAAGCAGGCGCGCGGCGCGGGTCGGATCGACGAGCACGCTCAGTGGGGCGATGGAATAGCGGTCGCCGTAGAGCCGGCGCAGCGGATACGTGACCGTCGCGACGAGGTCGGTGCAACTGCCGACGGGCTCGGCGATGAAGACCTCGGGGCGGGCGCGCTCCTCGAGCTTGGAGGCGGCCTCGACCAGTGAGGCGAACCGGCAGCAGAAGCAGCCGCCGGAGATCTCCTCGACCGGGAGCCCGTGCGACGCGATCAGCGCGGTATCCACGAGGCCACTGCCTTGGTCGTTGTCGATGAGTCCGACGCGCCTGCCTTGAGCGGCGAGCCAGCGCCCCAGTTTCACCACGGCGGTGGTCTTCCCCGCGCCGAGGAATCCGCCGATCATGACGTAGCGTGCCGGTGTCGTTTGCATATATGCGCTTACATGCAGATAATGTCAGTGGATGTCCCGTGGCGGCAAGGCTAATCCATGTGGCCTGTCCCGCGCGCAGGGCGGGGGGGGCGCGAGGGGCGGCGGGTCGACGGCGCGGGCGGGAACCGGAATTCGCAACAGCCGAGGTCGAGGACGCGGCGGGTGGTCACGCGGCCACGCAGTGTCGGG
>CAIMTB010000335.1 GCA_903844265.1 uncultured Verrucomicrobiota bacterium | reverse complement strand
CATCCCCACATTGAAATCAGCGACCGGGACGGGAAACGGTCCTGCGCCGAGGTGACAACCCGGGTCGGATTTCAACGTCCCTGATGCCGGGACCAAGGCTCTGACTTGGCCTTATGCGTGACGATCTCGACCCATTGCCTGCCGGAACCGCTGGCAGGGCCGACTTTACGACCACGTGTTGGAGTGCCGTGCTGCGGGCGGGGGCCAACGACTCCCCGGAGGCCCAAGTCGCGCTCGCCCGGTTGTGCCGCACTTACTGGTATCCGCTTTACGCCTATGTGCGGCGCCAGGGGCGCAGCGAACCCGATGCTCAAGACTTGGTGCAGGGTTTTTTTGCACAATTGTTGGGGAGGGGGTCGTTGGTCCGGGTGATGCCCAAGGGCGGCCGGTTTCGCTCCTACCTGCTGGGTGCGCTGAACTACTATCTCGCCGATCGACGAGATGCTGCCCACGCGAAGAAGCGAGGCGGCGGTCAGGAGACCGTTTCATTCGATGCGATGACAGCCGAGGAACGTTACCGGTTGGAACCGGCTGACGCGCGGAGTCCGGAGCGCCTGTTCTCGCGTCGCTGGGCCCTGACGGTGCTGGATACCGTTTTGGCACGTCTGGAGCGAGACTATCGCGCGCAGGGCAAGGGCGTTCTATTTGACCGGCTCCAAGCGTGTCTGTTGGGCGACCACGGCCACGGCACGTTCGGAGCGGTCGCCTTGGAACTGGGCTTGAGCGAAGGAGCGGTTAAAATGGCGGCGCTGCGCCTGCGGCAGCGTTATCGAGAGCTGATCCACGAATTGATCGCCGAGACGGTCAGCGGCCCGGAGGAAGTGGGCGAGGAAGTGCGCTTCCTGCTGGCGGCGGTGAGCCAGTGAGCAGCACGGCGAACGCACCGGTGCCTCGCGCGGCGCGAGTAGTCACCACGATCAGGCGCAAGCCCGCGGGCACTTGAAGAAACTTCGTTACTTTTTGCGGAAAAGTCCGGGTTACAACTTGGGTGCGCGTGAACCGTGCATCCCGAATGATGACTGAACAACCGACCTGTCCGGAATGCGGTGCTCGGCTGCCTACGGACGCCCCCAAGGGGTTGTGCCCGGCATGCCTGTTTCGCCAGGCGTTTCCCTGTCGAGAGAGGCCCGCCGGCTTCCGTGGTGACGCCGGGGGAACAGAGTTTGGGTCCCGGGTCCCGCACTTCTCGACCCTTGAGCAACCCGGCGACACAGTTGGCCGCTACAAACTGGGCGAGAAGATTGGCGAAGGCGGCTGGGGCGTGGTTTATGTCGCGGAGCAGACCGAACCGGTGCGTCGGCGGGTGGCGGTGAAGGTCATCAAGGTGGGCATGGACACCAGGCAGGTGATCGCCCGCTTCGAGGCCGAGCGGCAGGCGCTGGCGATGATGGATCATCCCCACATCGCCAAGGTGTTCGATGGCGGCACGACCGAAACGGGCCGGCCCTATTTTGTGATGGAATGGGTGAGGGGCACCCGCATCACGGACTACTGCGACCAGGCGAACCTCAGCGCCAAGGAACGAATCGACTTGTTCATCAAGGTCTGCCACGCCATCCAACACGCCCATCAAAAGGGGATTATCCATCGAGACATCAAGCCCTCGAACATCCTGGTGACGCTCCACGACGGGTTGCCAGCTCCCAAGGTGATTGACTTTGGCATTGCCAAAGCGACCGAGGGCCGGCTGACCGATGCAACGATATACACTCAGATGCACCAGTTCATCGGCACGCCGGCGTACATGAGTCCGGAGCAGGTGGACATGCGCGGTGTGGACGTTGATACGCGCAGTGATATCTACAGTCTGGGTGTACTGCTCTACGAGCTTCTGGCGGGCAGGACGCCGTTCGATGCGAAGGAACTGTTGGCCTCGGGCATCGACGCCATGCGCCAGACGATCCGCGAGCGGGAGCCGCTGCGGCCGAGCCTGCGACTTACGACGCTGCACGGTGAGGAACTGACAACCACCGCGAAGCGCCGGTCCGCGGGGGCCTCGAAGCTGATGCACCAGCTCCAGGGAGACCTGGACTGGATCGTGATGAAGTGCCTGGAGAAGGACTTGGCGCGCCGGTACGAGACGGCCAATGGCCTGGCCGCCGACCTCAAGCGCCATCTCAATAACGAACCGGTCGTCGCGCGCCCGCCTACCGCAGCTTACAGACTCCAGAAGGCGTGGCGACGCAATAAACTGGCCTTTACGGCCGCTGCGGTGATGGCGACGGGATTGCTTGTGGGAATCACGGTCAGCAGTTGGCTGGCCATGGAGGCCAGGAAGGCCTGGAGTGCCGAGAAGGAGCAGCGCTTCGCAGCCCAGGCAGCACATCAGACCGAGAAGCAAGCGCACCTGCAGGCGGACGCGGAGAAGGAAGAAGCCAACCACCTGCTCTACGTGGCGAACATAAACCTGGCGCAACAGGCGTGGGAGCAGAACAACGTGGGTCGGGTGCGGCAGTTGCTGGAGGACACGGCCACGCGCCACGAGCGCGGCTTTGAGTGGTTTTACTGGCAACGGCAGACGCATCTTCAAATTGAGACTTTCAGAGGTCACAGCGCAGCCATCTGTGGTGTCGCCTTTGCACCGGACGGCAAGCGCATTGTCACCGGTAGTTATGATAAGACAGCCAAGGTGTGGGAGGCGGCTACTGGCAGACTCCTGCATACGCTGGAAGGTCATGGAAACAGGATTGTTGCGGTGGCCTTTTCACCGGACGGCAGGCGGATTGTCACGGGTAGCGATGATTCAACGGCCAAGGTGTGGGATGCCACCACCGGCCAGCCACTACACACCTTGGCCGGGCACTCCGCTCAGGTCCGCGCAGTCGCCTTTTCCCCCGATGGCAAGAGGCTTGTCACTGGAAGCGTGGATCAAACCGCAAAAGTGTGGGATGCGATCACGTTCCATGAACTGGTCACTATCAAAGCCACCGACGCCATCCGCTCGGTCGCCTTCTCGCCCGACGGGAAGCGAGTCGTCACGAGTAGTGGCACGCGCTCTGAGTGGGATGTCTGGAACAGCGGCGAAGAGACTACGGCGAAGGTGTGGGAGGTGGCCAATGGCACGCTCCTTCTAACGCTAACGGGGCACAGCAATTCGATCAACGCCGTGACTTTTTCACCGGACGGACGAACGATTCTCACGGGCAGTTGGGATAATACGGCTAAGGTTTGGGATGCGGCGAGCGGGCAGGAACTGCACAGCCTCAGGAGTCACAGTTCGCCAATCCTGTCGGTGGGATTCTCTCCGGATGCCCAGCGCATTGCCACGGGGAGCGCGGATAACACAGCCAGGGTGTGGGACGCGGACAGTGGCAAGGAGCTTTTCGCACTCAGGGGACATGGCGCTGCGATCAACTCGGTTGCCTTTTCTCCGGACGGCGATCGGATTGTCACAGCGAGTGGAGATTGGATGCCCGGTGCGGAACATACGGCCAGATTGTGGGACGTGACCAAGATCCGGGAATTGCTCACTCCTATAAAGCATGGGGAGGCGATCCGATCGGTTGCATTTTCACCGGACGGCGTACGGATTGTCACGGGGAGTGCGGATAAAACTGCCAAGGTGTGGGATGTGGCCAGCGGCACGAACCTGCTCACGCTCACAGGCCACAGCAATGCGGTCTTGTCCGCGGCCTTTTCTCCGGACGGCCGGCGAATTGTCACCGGCAGTCAAGATGCCACAGCCAAGGTATGGGATGCTTCCAAGGGTCGTGAGTTGCATACGCTCAACGGGCACACGAATTGGATTTGGTCTGTGGCGTTTTCCCCTGATGGCACACGGATTGTCACCGGCAGTATGGATGGGACGGCGAAGGTCTGGGACGCGACGGGCGGCAAGCCAACGCTCAGCCTCAAGGGCCATGGCGATCAGGTCTTTGCTGCAGCCTTCTCCCCAGACGGCCAGCGTATTGTCACCTGCAGTGCAGATGCCACGGCCAAGGTCTGGGACGCTGCAACCGGCAGGGAACTGCTCTCCCTCAGCGGGCACTTCAGTTATGCCATTTCTGCAGCCTTTTCGCCAGACGGCCGGAGGCTTGTCACCGGAAGCTCGGATCGGACGGCCAAGGTCTGGGACGCCGCTAGCGGCAAGGAACTACTGACCCTCATCGGGCACGGCGACCAGGTCTGGGCTGTTGCCTTTTCTCCCGACGGCCAGCGAATTGTGACTGGGAGTTACGATCAAACGGCCAAGGTCTGGGAGGCGGACAGCGGTCATGAACTGCTTACCTTAAATGGGCACACCGCCCCGATCAGGTCTGTCGCCTTTTCGCCGGACGGCAGGCGGATTGTCACCGGCAGTTTTGATGGGACAGCCAGGGTTTGGGAGGCCGCGGGGCGCGAGCAGGTGGCCGCCTGGCAGGACGCAGAACATGCTGCCGAGCAGCAGATTCCCGCGCGGCAGCGCGAGCGAAGCGCCGAACCGGACCGCCGAAGGATGGATCGGGCCCTTGATGCGAGAGGCGTCAGGCAGTAGCTGGTCGCGGGCACCTCTCGCGTTCGCCTCCACTCTTTCCTTCCGCGGCCTGCAGCCCCGGCAGGGCCCGGGCGCGGCGCAAGCTCGCGGGCGCTTCCGAAAATACTTTGTGACCTTCTGTGCAAATTCCCGGGGTACTACCTAGCGGCACGTGGATCGTGCGCCCCGGATCACTCCGGGCAGAAACTCGGACACAATCAATCGAATGAACGCAAACACACCCAGCGTCCTCAGCACGGCCAAGCACGTGACTTCTGCGTATCCCGGAATGGTCATCGCTCGCTCCCGGCGGTGCTTGAAGGGCCTCCAGTGTAGCCTGGCCCAGGCCCTGATCGGACTCCTGATGACAGCCAGCCAAGGCCTCGCCCAACCGGTCTACGAGCCTTACACCTTCACCACCATCGCCGGAAAAGCGGGCGTGCCTGGCAGCGCGGACGGGACAAATAGCGTCGCCCGGTTGAATCAGCCTTACGGCGTCGCGGTGGACAGCGCGGGCAACCTCTACGTGAGCGAATTTGCGGGGTGCACGATCCGCAAAATGACGCCGGCGGGTACGAACTGGGTCGTGACGACTTTGGCGGGGAGCGCCGGCGTGATTGGCAGCGCGGACGGCACAGGGAGGCGCGCGCAATTCTGGAGTCCTGGAGGCTTGGCGGTGGACAACGCGGGTAACATCTATGCGCCAGACATTGGCAACCACACCATTCGCAAAGTGACGCCGGAAGGGACGAACTGGGTGGTGACGACTATCGCTGGAATGGCGAGCGTTGCTGCCAGCGCGGACGGAACAAATCGAGCGGCACGCTTTAGGTGGCCTAACGGCGTGGCCGTGGACAATGACGGGAATGTCTATGTGGGGGACACTTACAACCACACGATCCGCAAAATGACGCATGTGGGGACGAACTGGGTGGTGACCACTCTGGCTGGAAGGGCGGGTTTCTCGGGCAGCGCGGACGGGACCAACAGCGCCGCGCGGTTTAATCTTACCAGCGGCGTGGCGGTGGACGCCGCTGGCACCCTCTATGTGTCGGATGCTGGCAACTGCACGATCCGAAAAGTCATGCTGGTCGGGACAAATCATGTAGTGACGACGTTGGCCGGTAAGGCGGGCGCTATTGGCAGCGCCGACGGAATCGGAAGCGCCGCTCGATTTCATGGTCCTAACACTACAGCGACAGAATATACTTGCGCACACCGAGCCGCTCGGATACGCTACCCCGGTTGATTGAGTGGCGCTGAGTCCGAGAGCACAGAACGGTTCGT
>CAIMTB010000334.1 GCA_903844265.1 uncultured Verrucomicrobiota bacterium | reverse complement strand
GTCGGGATCGCTGGGGGGGGCGGGAATCCATGGGCGGGAACGTCCGGGAAACGGACGAGACCAACATTGGACCCCGCTCCTGCAGCCGACAAGAACTCCTTGGGGCCAGATCTACACAATCTATTCTTTAGATTTTGGACTCGGGGATTCTCCGCTGGGTCGGCCTCCGTGCTTCCAGGGCGCGATGAGGGGCGCCTTGGTGTCGAGTTCGTCGAGGAGGGCCTTCACGTCCTCCGGGGTGCGTGTGATGCGGGGCCGGAGGAACACCATGAGCTCCACGTTGCGCGCGATTTTGTCCTTCTTCTTGAAAGCCCAGCCCAGGCCGGGGATGTCGCCGAGGAACGGCACCTTGCGGATGGTGTCTGCGAACTGCTTCTGGATGATGCCGCCGAGGACGAGGATGTCGCCGTTCTTGGCGGTCACGTCGGTGCGGAAGTTCCGGGTATCGACGACCGGTCCGCCTGAGACGACCTGGTTGGGCTGGATGGATGAGGACTCGGCGCGGATGCGGAGCGAGACTTCGCCCGACTTGTTGATGTGCGGTGTCACCTCGAGGATCACGCCGACGAGCTTGTACTTGAAGCTCTGGTTCAGGCCTCCCTGGTCGGTGGTCTGGCTTTTGTCGATGAAGGGCACCTGCTGGCCTACGAACAAGCGGCCCATTTCATTGTCGGCGATGTTGATCTGGGGTTCGGCGAGGACGGTGGCGTCCGTGTTCTTGCGGAGGAATTGCACGAGCAGGTCCAGATTCACGGTGCTGTCGAGGACGCCGGAACGGATCGCATTGATGGCGGAGCCCAGCTCTCCGGTGGCGGGGCCGGTGACCTCGGAGCGGCCGCCAAAGCCGGTGGTGTACCTGCCCTTGGTGGTACCGAGGATGGAGTTGTCGTAGTCGTCGCCGCTGAAGACCTGGTTCCCCTGGGGGGACCAGCGGACACCGATCTTGTCGAGCTTGTCGGTCTCCACCTCGAGGATGCGGGCCTCGATGAGGACCTGGGGTGTGGGGGCGTCCATCTCCTCGATGAGCTTCAGGATTTGCGGGAGCAGGTGGACATTCGCGGAGACGAGCAGGCCGTTGCCTCGTTCATCCGAGACCACACGGACGCGACCGACGATGTCACTGACCTGTCGGGTTGCGCTGCGGCCGTCGGAATTCCGGGGAGAATCGGCGTTACCACCGATCCACGGGTAATAGCCATCCTCGCGCGGGTCGAGGCTCAGTTCAAAACTCGCCTGGGCGGAGCCCGTGACGTCGGGTTGGGCGGGTTGCTGGGGATTGGCGTTGGGCTGCGGCTGCTGGGGGACCTGGCGGACGGGGGGCGATCCATTCTTGGCGAAGAGGATGTTCAGGCCGTTGGCGAGCGTGGACGCCTTCGCGAATCGGAGGGGAACCCGCACCGTGGTTTCGCCCGCCTGGGACGGCACGTCCAACTGCTTCACGATGCCCTCCACCGCTGCGAGGTTTTCCTTCGAGTTGGCGGTGATGATCAGGAGGTTCGAGTAGGGTTCGCTGGTGATGCGGACCTTGCCATACAGGCGGCCGACGTCGCGATCCGGGGTCTGGTTGGAGCCGGAGTCGAAATCGTCATAATAGAAGTACGACCTGCGTTCCTGCTTCTTGAGGAACAGCTCGTTCAGCACCTCCTCGATGTCGACGGCGCTCACGAACTTGAGCGGATAGATCTTCGGCGTCGGGCTTTCCTCCCCCACCGGCTCGTCCAACTCCGTGATCATCCGGGCGATCTCGTCCATCTGCGCAGGCGGGGCCTGGACCACGACGGCGTTGCGGCGGCGGTCGGCGACGAAGCTCGGCTTCTTGGAGCCCTTCCTCCCGCCCCCGTCGTCGCCGAAATAGAAGTAGCGGTAGCGCGACGACGAATCCGAGTCCTGGCCCAGGGACTGCAACTGCTTCGCGACGTCCTGGGCATCCGCGTTCTTGAGCGTGAACGTGCGGGTCACCTTCTCCATCGCCTCCGTGGTATCGATGGAGGCGACGAAGTCGCTCACGCGTTTGAAGTTGCTCGCGGACGACAGGATGATGAGCGAGTTCGACCGGTCGTTGGCTGCGATCTCGACCGCCTCCTTCGGCGACTTGGTGTTCAGCTTCTGGTAGAGCGGCTGGACCTCCTTCACCAGGTCCGAGGCCTGGACGTTTTTCAACGGGAGAACCCGCACGGTCATGTCCCCGGGCTTGTCCGTGTCCAGCAACGCCACGAGCTTACGGACGTCCTCGAGCCTGGACTTGGGACACGACACGATGAGTCGATTCGCGCCCTGGTCGGGCCAGATCCGGATCTGCATCGGGTTGCCCGAGGACCCGCCGCCGCCTGCGCCTGCGCCGGACATGGGTGACGGCCCGCCGCCTGGCATCCCAGGGATCATCGACATTCCCGGAGGGCCGCCGACGGGTGATGAACTCGACGCACGGGGGCTGGCGCTGCTGGCTCCTCCCGACTGCGCATTCAGGATCAGCCCGATGAGGTTTCCGATTTCCTCGGCCTCCGAGAATTTCAGAGGCAGGATCTCCACCACGGAGTCGCCGATGGTGGTGACATCGAGTTCCTTGAGCAGCTCGGCGGCGAGCCGGAGATTATCCGTGTAATCCGTGATGATCAGGCGGCTTGCGCGATCATCGGCTTCGACGGTTGCCTTCTCGGAAAGCACGCCGCGGATTCTGTCGCGCATCTCCGAAGCCGGGGCGTGGACCAGCGGGAAAATCTTCATGATCCGTTGCCGGCCCTCGGGCAGGTCCGGTTGCGCGGCATTGAAGATCTCGGGGTTCATCTTCACGTCCTGACCTTCGGGCACGAGGAAGATTGAACTGCGCGTTTCGATGGCGTTGAACCCCTCGAGGGTCAGCGCCCGGAACACCAGGTCGACGGCTTCCCTCGGGGAGACCTTTTTCGAGCTGACGATGGTGAGCTGGCACTGGACCCGCGGGTGTTTGATGACGGTCTTGCCGGTGTTCTGGGCGAGCCACTGGACGATCATCTCGACGTTCGCCCCCTGGAACGCCACCTGGATCTCGTTCGTCGAGCCGGGCATGGCCATCGGAGGCACGGGGCTCGGCCCGCCTGGGATTCCTGGAAATCCGCCCCCCCCAGGAACACCCGCCGGCAGCGCGCCCGCGACCCCGGTGGGCGGGATACCCGGAGCCCCCGGAGGCACGGTCACCGCGGCATTGGTCCCTGCCCCGGCGGAAGCGACGCCGTTGGTTCCGTTCGCGCCCGCCGCGGCGTTCGTCCCCGGCATTCCCGCGGCGTTCGTCGACGTCGTGGAACCTCGATTCGTGGAAGTCGTGGAGGTCGCCGCGTCGACGGAGGCTGTCGTCGTCGCGGGCTTGCCACACGACGTCAGCAGCGGGGCGAGCAGAAGTCCGAGCGCCATCGCGAGCGCCGGGCGGAGAAGATATTCGGGGGATCGTTTCACGGGGTACCTTGCTTGTCTTTGGGCAGGAGGCTTTCGCCGCCCATGCCATTGAAAATCATCAGCTCCTTGTCTTCGCCATCCACCCGGACCAGGACGCGGTTCGTGCCAATCCGAAGAATCTTCGCACCACCGAGTTCCGCACCCTCCCGGACCAGGCCCGCCATGCCGTTCGGAGCCCGCAACAGCACGTCGTTTCCGAGGATTCCCAACAACGCCATCGGCGGCGGATGCATCACCGCCCCCAGGATTTCGCTCTGCACCACGCGGTCCATGCGGGCCTGCGACTCCGGGGAAACCGGCGTCCCACCCATCCCCATGCCTGGACGCCCTGGCATGCCCATGCCCATGCCCGGCCCACCGCCCATCGGGCCGCCACCCTGGGCGGGAGTCGAAGCTGCGTTCGTCGGGGAACTCGGCGCCCACGTGGGTGGTTCCGGCACGCTCGTGCGCTTCAGCGGGTTCACGCGACGGGCCATGCCAGCCGCCTGAAGGACCAGCAGCACGACAAGTCCCACCGACAAAGCCTTCAAGATCCGCTCGGTGCGATCACGCATCGGTCCTCCCATCCCCCGGCTTCCACTCCTCGAAGTCCAGGATCACAAGTGTAATGTTCAGCTTCAACGGCCCGCCCGGCATGGGCATTCCCATCGGCATTCCCATCGGCATTCCCATGCCACCGCCCATTCCCATCCCCGGGCCCATCGACGGAGGACTGATCTGGACCGAGTCGGTGACGATGGGGAACCCGAGATTGCCGAGGGTCTCGAGAAATTTGAGGATCGAAGGTGGCGGTCCCATGCCTTCGATCTGGATCGTGCAGATCTCGCGGCCGAGGCCGCGGGCCGGGCTCTCGCGCACCGGGCCGAGGGCGAGGCCGCCCTGCATGGCGGCCTGCTGGATGGCGGCGCTGGCGCGGGCGACCAGCGTGGTGCGGGAAATCTGCGCCGGATCCATGCGCAAGCGCTCCATGAGGGCCCGGGTCGCGGCGACCTTGTCGTCGTACACGGCCAGGCGGTCATTCAAGGCGACGGCTTCACGCAACAGCAGCTGGTAGTCGGAGCGTCGGCGTTCACCCAGCCTCCAGGCCTGGAACCCGAAGAAAAGAACAAGGTAGACGCCAAGGCCCAAGCCGCCGTAGCGGATCAGTCGTCTTTCGCGATCGGTGAGTGGACGCATGGGGGGAGAGGAGGGTTCGATTGGTGCGTGCTAGGGCATCCGCGCCGGCATGGGCCTTCCCGGCACGACGGCACCGGGATTTCCTGGCGTCCCGCCGGGGGACGACGCGACGTCGTTCGTCGACAGGATCTTCAGCCCCGCCCGTTCCGCAGGCGCCTTCAGCCGGGCGCTGATGCGTGCCGAGATTTTCTGGCGATCCGGCGACGGCGCCTGTTCCTCGAGGACGACGGACGAGAAGTAGCCGGACTCGACGAGCTTGTTCCGGAAGTCGACGACCTCGGGCGGTTGGCGCAACGAGACGCGGAGTGCGAGTTCGCCCTTGCGGTCCAGACTGAAGGAATCGATGCGCGCGCCCGGCGGCGAACATTTCCCGATCACGAACAAGGTCTCGAGGCTGGCGGTCTGGTTCTGCCGGATGTACCGCAGGAAATCCGACTCGCGATCGATCATCCGCAACCTGTCCTGTTTCTCCTTGATCGCCGCCACGCGCGCCGCGAGGCGCGGCTGCAACAGGAAGGCCTCCGCGTACGGCAGCGCCAGCAACGCCAGCAAAGCCGCACCGGCGACCACGGCCCACTTGCGGGGCGACGAGGAAGTCACGCGTGACCCCGGCGCCGCGGATGATGGCGACGACGCCCGGAGTTCGAGGAGCCCCGCGGACACATCTTCCGCGGTATCGCGGCGCAATCCACGCAGCGCCGACGAGCGGACTGCTTCGCCATCCGCCGTGTCGGCCACAATGGAAATCCCAGCCCCGAAACGCCGCGCCAATGCATCGCGGATCCAGCCGACCGGGCCGTCCACGCCCGTGAGAAGCACCCTCGACAATGGGCGGATCGACTCGAGCGCCTCGGCCAACGGAGCCACGGACGCGGCGAGCAACTCCTCTTTTCCCTCTGGAAAAGCGGCCGTCCTGCCGGCTCCCCATCGAGCTTCCAACGTGGCGCGATCGACACCCATCCCCGCGGCGCAGTCGTGCAGGAACCGATCCCGGCCCCAGGCGAGAACGCGGAGCTTCACCGGTCCGATCTCGTCGAGGACCAGGAGTTCCGAAGCCTCCGCGCCCACATCGAGCACGACATGACCCACGCCAGAGCCTTGGAAGAGCCGGAGGCGCGCCAGGGCCGCGGGCACGAAATGCACCGAAAGACCGGCCGCCGAAAGCATCTCGCTGCAACGCTCCACCGTGGTGCGCTTCACGGCGCCGACCAGCATCTCCCGGGTGCTCCCGAATTCCGCGAGCTGCAGCCAGCCCCACGCCAATTCCTCGGGCGACAAGGGAAACTCGCCCTCGATCCGCAACCGCAGGACCTCGGAGATCTCGGCCACCGCAGTGCCCCGCGGAATCTTCCAACGGCGCAGAGAAACCCCGGAGCCCGGAATCAGGCAGGCCGCCTCGAGCCGCTGCTGCCACGGCTTGCGGCCAAGGAACGCCGTCAATTCCCGGACGACGAGCGCGCAGACATCCGCGTCGAGGCCGGCCGCGAGGCCAGGGCCCAACGACCATTCGCGAACGGTGCCGCGATGCTGCACGCGCAGGATGCGGTCCTCGAATTCGACGCCGACAACGCCGGGATGGAACCAGTCGTGGGAATTCATAGGTCGTCTTCGCGGCACGCCAACGTCTGCACTTCCTGGGTCCCGACACGGACCGTCGCCAGCAACCGCTGTCGGACACCGGACGATTTCACCCGGCCCTCTGCAAGAATCCGGAACGTCTCCGATCGCACAGCCACCCGCTTTGCCAGCGTCTTGAAGAGGTCCTGCGTCATGCCGGGCACACGCAACAAGGCGGCGGTGCTTTGCAGGTATCCCGCCGAGGCACGGTAACCGATGATCGACTGCGCCAGTTCGCGCGTCACGCCTGGCAGGCACATCAACGCCTCCATGCCCGCGGTGTTCACGTTCATCAACCCGGGCTCAAACGACGTCGCCTCCAGGGTCAGCAAGTCGGCGATGTCGATGAGCAGCGACGCGCTGATCAACTTGGGTCCCCCGGGATTCGGAACTCCAGGAGGCGCTGCGGCCGCAGGGCCCACTCCGCCGGGAACCGCCGCTGGCAGCAGGTTGCCCGACACCCCCTGCCCCGGGCCGGGTCCCGCGCCCGCCGGCGGGGCGGGACCAACGTCGAGCAGGTCCGCGATGCTCTGGAACTTGTTCCTCCCGCGATGGGCGACGATCCCCTTGGCGATTTCAATCGTAATCCCAGGAACCCTGCCCAGCGCCGCCTCGTCCGCCGTCTGGATGTTGACGCGGTCGTCGCCCGAGGCGCTGAGGTTGTGGACCCCGGACTCGACGGTCAGCGACGAGGCCCAGCCCCGGGCCACGGTCGCGGGTTGCTTCACGGTCCGGGTCGCGTCCGCATCGTCGTCGCCAGCCTCGTCGGTGAGTCCATTCAGGTGGGTGTCACCGCCGAGGAATGCCGCCGGCAAAACACCCCGGACCATGAGCAACTCACGAACGGTCTGGATCCGGCCGTCACGAGGTCGTGAGGGGGGCCGAAGCGAGGCGTAGTACTCGAGCTCGGCACCGCCGGGAGTCACCTGCTGATTCTCATCGCGCCAATCGACGATCGCCGCGGCAATGTCCGGCGTCAGCCCTTCCAACCGGATGAATTCGTCGGGCGAAGCCACGTTGATATTCAGACGACTCTCCTCGTCATCGACGCCAAACACCACGCCCCCGCCTTCCTCGGGCCGGCCGCCGCGGAAGACGCGATACGAACCGCGCCCGAGGGTTATGTCCTTGAACTGCTCCGGGGCGTTGAAGAGCGCGCCGGAATGATTGCGCGCGGCGCGGCTGCGTTCCCGCGCGTCCCGGTAGAGAAGCGCCTTCGCCTTCTCGATGCCCGCCAGCGCCAGGTAACGCGCCTCGATGCGGTCGGCGTGGAAGCGGGCCAACTGCAGTTCTCTCTGCGATGAATGAAGGATTCCCACGACCAGCACGCTGAGCAACGCGAGGCACCACAGCAGGCCGACCAGGACGGAACCCGATCGTCCCCGGTGCACGGCGGCCCGCGATCCGGCCTTGGCATCGTCCTTGGAATTTACGACTTGCATGGGTTCAGGCTCCCCCCTCGATGGAGCGCGTGGGTCTCATGAGGCCGCCCGAAGGCCGGCACTCCGGTGCCCGCGACGGAGCGCGATCCTCCGTGTACTGCCCATCCCACGGAGGACGCCGGTCGCCCGGCATCGCCGGCGACTCGCCGTCCCGGCGGTCGCGACCGAGCGCGAGCCTCCATGCACCGTCGGGGATGCCCGTCCGCGCGGCCCTGTTCGTCGTCGAACCGGAGCCCCCGTCGATCGACGAGGCGGGAACGAAGATCCGGGCCACGGTCTGGAAGACCATCGCGCGTTCCTCGTCAGGAACTGTTCGCAACGATGGGTCCCGGTTTTCCGCAGGCTTCCGAGTCCGGATCCCGGGCGCCAGACTCAACGTGATTCGCACCGCCTCCGGCATTCCCCAGAGGTTGAACTTCGATTCATCCGACGTGCGCTGCTTGTCACGCGCGTTGGCGTTCGCGTCGCCCCACGTCTCGTACCAGGTGAGGCCGTCGTAGAATTCGAACTTCAGTCCGCGAACACCGCGTGCGATCTCCTCGCGGCTGCCGCCGGAGAACGGATCGAGGGCAATGCGCGGATTGCGCCGGCGCCACAGCACCAGGCCGCCGTCCTCGGGATCGGCGTCGACGAAGTAGCTCGTCTGGCAGAAGTCGCCTTCGCCGCGGCGCGACGGCGTGTGATTGTGGGTCCCGAAGTCTATGTTCCAGGCCTCGATATCGCCGACCTTCCGCTTCATCCCCACGAATTCCGTCTCGCTTGAAAGCGGGCATGCACAGCGTAAATCCGCCGCCATCATCGCCAGCGCCACCCGCCCGGTCTGCACGGCTTCCATCCGCGGATCGATGAAACGCTGGGCCGCGAGACCCGCGCTGAGGCACAGGTAGGCCGCCGTCAGCACGATGACCATCAGCGCCGCGGCAATCGTCATCTCGATCAGCGTGAAGCCCGCCACGGATCCCCGTCGCCCGCAACTCCAGGCAACCCCGCGCGCCGGCCCCGTCGCCCCCGCCATGGAACGTGACGTCCTCATCCCCGGCGACTCCCCCCTCCACGCCTCCGGTCCTTCGAATCCCGGTCCCGCTGCTTCTCACGATCGCGGGTCGGGGTATCGGTGGGCTTCTCGAACAGGAGCGTGCGCAATTCGCAGACCTGCTTCCCATCCTTCCGCGTCTCGATCAGGACGGTGATGTCGTGCAGGCCCTCGAGTTCGGTGGGCGCGATGGTCCGACGCCAGCGGCAGGATTCGAGGACGTCCGTGCACTCGCCATCGCTCACGCCGTCCGTGAGATAACCCTCGGCCCGGAGGGTTTCGATCACCCCTTCGGCGTAGAGAACCGCCGCCGTCTGAACCTCGCCGTCCCTCGCGGAACGTACCGCCGTGACGATGCCCTCCGTGATTCCAACCACCCCGATTCCCAGGATCAGGACTGCAGCCAGGACCTCGACGAGCGAAAAACCGGCGCGGGTCGCGGATGCACGACAGGCGCCAGGGGCACCCTTCACAGGTCGCTCGATCTTCCCTGGGTGCATCACGGCTGCTTCATCTCCAGGACCCGCACCCGGGCGGTCACGGGGTTCAGTCGGAGCACGAGACCGAACCCCTCCCGATCCTTGAGCACGATCTCGGAGCGATCCGAAGTTCCGTCCGGGTAGAAGGAAACGTCCTGCGCGGGACGACGTTCCAGCGGACCCGCGACCGGCGACAACCCGCCTTTCCCCGTCGCGGGATCGTCCTCCGCAGTCTCGACGGACTCCGATCCCACCGCGGTGGAGGCACGCACCTGCGCCGTGATCCGGCCGTCGAGTTCACCGTCGCATCCGGTCACTCCACGAACCGGCGAAAACGCCGCGTCCGAACCGGAACCACCCAGCCTCTTCTCAACCCGGAACTTTCCGGTCGCCGGATCGATGCGAACGCGGTGCACCTGGCGAAAACTCACGGCGCGGCTCGCCGCGATGGAACAGACATCCACGAGGTCCCTGCCCCCCGCGCGAAGCAGGGCCGCTGAATAGGTGCCGCGCATTTCGGGAATCACGAGCGCGGTGAGGATGCCGATCAGCGCGAGCACGACCATGAGCTCGACCAGCGTGAAGCCAGCCGGCATCCGGGTCGCATGGAAGCCGTGGATCATGGGGGATCACCAGTTCCCGATGTCTGCGCCCTGCCCGTCGCCACCGTCCGCGCGATCCGCACCACGGGACCACAGATCGAAGCTGCTGGCGTGCCGACTGCCGGGGGACCGGTACTGGTACGGGGAGCCCCACGGATCCGGACGGATCTGTTTCACGTACGGGCCGCGCCACTTCTTGTCGTCACCGGGCGGGGCCTCGACGAGCACCTTGAGTCCTTCGTCGGAGGAAGGGTAGCGGTCCATGTGGACGTTGTAGCGCTCAAGCGCGGACTCGTATTCCGCGATGTTGGCCTTCACGGCACCGACCTTGGCATCGAAGGTCATGCCGATGAACTGGGGCATGATGGTGGCGGCCAGGACGCCGAGGATGATCACCACCACCATGATCTCGATCAGGGTGAAGGCGGAGGAGCGGGACCTGGGGTTTGTTCGCAGGGTCTGGGTTCTCATGGAGTCGCGGGTCGTTGGAATCTGTCAGTGAAACGCACGGCTCATCTTGAAGATCGGCAGCAGCAGGGCGATGACCATGAACCCGACGAGCGCGCCGACGACCAGGATCAGGGCCGGGGCCAGCAGCGAAATCAGCGTCCGCGTCCGGGCCCGCATGTGGCGCTCCTCGATCTCGGCGACCTTGAGCAGCATCTCGTCCAGACGCCCGGTCTCCTCGCCCACCTCGATCATCTGCACCACCGCCCGGGGGAAGACAGCCAGCTTGCGCAGCGGTGCCGCCAATGAATTGCCCCCGCGGGTTTCCTCCGCGACACGGGCCACCTGCGCGGCCAACACCCGGTTCCCGATGGTCTCCTCCACGATCCTCAGCGCCGGCAGAAGGGACACCCCGCTGCGGGCCAGCGTCCCGAGCGTCCGGGCAAACCGCCCCAACGCCGCGGAGCGGAACACCGGGCCCACCCAGGGAAGGCGCAGGAGCCATCCATCCCAGGTCTCGGCGCCCTGCGGCGTCCGCAGCCACCATCTGGCCCCGTAGAACGCCGCGCCAAGGAAACCCAACACCCAGGGCCATTCCTCGCTCAGGAACCGGCTCACGCGAAGCAGGATCAAGGTCGGCAACGGCAGGGTCGACATCATCTCCTGCAGCATCCCGAAGAGCCGTGGCAACACCACGGTCATCAGGATTACAACTGTAAACAGACCGAACCCCAGCACGAACGCCGGGTAGGCCACGGCCCCGAGGACTTCGCCCCGCACTTCATCCTCGTGCTCGAGCAGGTCGGCGAGATCGTTCATCACCTTCGGCAAGGCGCCCGCCTCCTCACCGACGCGCACCATGCTGACGTAGAGACGGCTGAAGAGCCCGGGATGTTCCTCCATCGCGGCCGAGAGCGAAACGCCCTTGCGCACCGACTCCCCCAACCGGAGCACCAGCTCGCGCAACGCCGGGTTTTCCTCCTCCGCACCCAACCCGTCCAGGGCCTGCGGAATCGGGATGGACGCGCCCAGCAGCGCGCCGAGTTCACGGGTCAACGCGGTGATTTCCTTGCGCTTCACCCTCAAGCGCCCGACGGGAGTCGCCGGAGCCTTCCCCAACGGGCGAAGCATCGTCTTCGCGGGGCGCCTCGCGTTCGTCGACGGGACCACCGGTGCCTTCACCGCCGGAGCCACCTGGACCGGTGCGGGATCGGGTCCGACGGAAACGAGTCTTGACGGAAACAACCCGCGCCGGCCGAGGGCCTGAAGCGCCGCCCGACGGTCGTCCGCCTCGACCACGCCTTCGACTGGCGCGCCGTCGCCTTGGATTGCGTGGTAACGGAACGCTGTCATTCCAACTGGTCGCCTGAGGAGACGCGCACGATCTCCTCGAGGGTGGTGACGCCCGCCTCGGCCTTGAGCATCGCGTCCTGGTGCATGGTCATCATCGTGCGTTGAGCCACCGCCTTCAGTTCGTTGTTCGAGCGTCTGTGGAGGATCAACTCGCGCATCTCCGACGTGACCGGCAGCAGCTCGAAGATGCCGATCCGGCCCTTGTAACCGGTGCCCCGGCAATCGTCGCAGCCGCGACCGGCAAACGACTTCCCGCCCAACAGCCGGCCGCTCAGGGCTTCGAGGCGCTCGCGCAACCCGTCAGGAACCGGGACCTCCGCCCGGCATCCCGGACAGATCCGGCGAACGAGACGCTGCGCCAGCACACCCTCGAGCGATGAGGAGATCAGGAACGCCTCGACCCCCATGTCGATCAACCGCGTCACGGCACCGACGGCATCGTTGGTGTGCAGCGTGCTGAAGACCTGGTGACCGGTGAGCGCCGCGCGGATCGCGATCTCCGCGGTCTCGGAATCCCGGATCTCCCCGACCATCACGATGTCCGGGTCCTGGCGGAGGATCGCGCGGAGGCCGGTCGCGAAGGTGAAATTACGGCTGGGCCGGACCGGGATCTGGGCGACGCCGACAAGTTCATACTCGATGGGATCCTCGATGGTGATGATCTTCTTCTCCGGCGTGTAGATCCCCTGGAGGATCGAGTAGAGCGTGGTGGTCTTGCCGCTCCCGGTGGGGCCCGTGGCGAGAAAGAGCCCGTGGGGTTTCTCGACCAACCGGCGCAGCAACGCGGCCCGCTCGTCACCGAGTCCAAGTTCCACCGGCGTCTGAACCTTGGTGGTCTTCTCGAGCAACCGCATCACCAGGCTCTCCCCGTACTTGGTGGGCATCGTCCCCACCCGGATGTCCACCCTCGACCCGCGGTGGTGGATCTGGATGTGGCCGTCCTGCGGCATGAATCGCTCGGCGATGTTCATGTCCGCCATGATCTTCACCCGCGAGATGAGCGCGGCATGGAGATTGCGCGGTGGCGGCGGCTTGACCTGAAGCATGCCATCGATCCGGAACCGCAACTCGACCGCGCTCTCATAGGCCACGAGATGGATGTCGCTCGCGCGCTCGCGCAGGGCCGTCGAGATGATCAGGTTCACCAGATTGATCACCGTCGGCTCATTCGCCATCACCTCGATGTCGTGGAGGTCCGCCGACTCCGACGCGAGCCCATCGCCCTCGCCGAGATCCTCGATCATCTGCTCGACCGTCACCTGATAACCGTCGGTGGTCCGCTCCAAAATCTCAGCCTCGGACGCCAAAACCTCCACCACCTCGAGCCCGGTCAGGAGCCGGATATCCTCGATCAACCGTTCGTCCCCGGGCGCCGCCGACGCGAGATGCAGAACCCCGGCCACCACGCGCAGCGGCAGGACCTTGTGATCACGGGCGAAATCCGCGGGGATCAATCTCAACGCCTCGGGTGATGGGACAAGCCCCCCCGGGGCCGAGATTCGCAGGCCCAGACCACCCAGGTCGGGCGATGACGGGATTTCGTGCAGGACCTGCCCGGCGGAGGTCCCGGCATCTGGGCGGTGGGTGTTCACAGGTGTCGCGCCTCCGGCCCGGCGCTCCTCGGGCACGGCATGGCTAGAAAGACTCAGTTTCCATTAAACTTGTTCAATCTTATTTATTCGAAGAACTCATCCGTTCATCGGTGTCCGGGGCGCCCGCAAATTCCGCCGCCACGGATGCACTTTGGCAAGACTTCAATCGGATGACGATCGCACGAGGGTGCTCCAGTGGCGGAGTCAGTCGAGGGCTCATCTGGTGGGGAATCCAACCAAGGGACAGGTCTTTTGCTGGAGCCCAGGGAGTAGGCCGCTTTGTCGTTGGGAGCCGGGGGAATCCAACCAAGGGACAGGTCTTTTCTAGGAACCCAACGAGTGGGCTGCTTTGTTGTTCCGAGCAGGATGGGGAAAAAAAAGGGCCGCGCCCTTTCGAGCGCGGCCCTTTTGTCGTCGAAGCCGCCTCGAGGCGGCAAGTTTGCTGGGATTCCTCCGGGTCAGTCCCGGTCTTTTATCTCGCGGGCCAGCTTGAGTTCATCCGCGGCATCGAAGGCCGAGGCGAGGGCGACCAGGTCTTCGCCGGGCTTGAGGGCGTCGAGGATCTTCTGCTCTTCCTTGAGCTGCTCGGGCGTGTAGTTGGCTGCCTTGATGGACAGGCCGATCCGGCGCTCGGTGCGGTCGATCTTGACCACGCGGGCGGTGACGTCCTGACCGACCGTGAGGACGTTCTTGATCTTCTCCACGCGGTCCTCGCTGACCTGGGAGATGTGGACGAGTCCGTCGATCTCGTTCTGGAGTCCGATGAACGCGCCGAAGCTGGCGAGCTTGGTGACCTTGCCGGAGACGAGGTCGCCGACCTTGTAATGACGGTCGATGTGTTCCCAGGGATCCTCGCCGAGCTGCTTCACGCCGAGCGCGATGCGCTGGTTGGGACGGTCGACCTCGAGCACCACGGCCTCGACGTCGTCGCCCTTCTTGAGCACTTCGGACGGGTGGTTGATCTTGCGCGTCCAGGAGATGTCGGACACGTGGACCATGCCGTCGATGCCTTCTTCGAGTTCGACGAAGGCGCCGTAGCTGGTGAGGTTGCGGACCTTGCCCTGGACCTTGGTACCGGGGGGGTACTTCTCGTGGGCGCTGTCCCACGGGTTGGCTTCGAGCTGGCGGATGCCGAGGCTGATCTTCTGCTCGTCACGGTTGATGCCGAGCACGGACGCCTCGATTTCCTGGCCCTGCTTGAGGACGTCGGAAGGCTTGGCGATGCGCTTTGTCCAGGACAACTCGGTGACATGGACGAGGCCTTCGACACCGGGTTCGATTTCGACGAAGGCGCCGTAGGGGACCAGGTTGACGACCTTGCCCTTGACCTTCTGGCCGACCTGGTATTTGGACTCGATGCTTTCCCAGGGGTTCTGCAGCTTCTGCTTGAGGCCGAGGCTGACGCGTTCCTTCTCCTTGTTGACGTCGAGGACGACCACGTCGATTTCCTGGCCGACCTTGAGGATCTCGGACGGGTGGCCGATGCGGCCCCAG
>CAIMTB010000333.1 GCA_903844265.1 uncultured Verrucomicrobiota bacterium | reverse complement strand
TGAACGAGGGCATTGCCTTTCTGGGCCAGTCCCGCGGCGGTGTCGAGGAGGTTCGCCCCGGCGGGTGCCCCTTGGGCGAGGAGGCAGGCGGCGACGGTGGCACAAAGCATTCGCGTTCGGCTCAAGAAGACCTCTCGGGCGAAAGGGGGAAGAATGTGACGTTACGGTAGTATGGCTTTGACGTGGGGTCGGGACTTTCTATTCCAAGGGCGCGGCCTGCGGCCGGCGCTGGCTGGAAAATGGAAGCAGAGCCGTCACTTGCGTGGCGAGGGGTCGCGGTATCCGTTCGGCGAACCCCGTCGTTCCGGCGGTCGGCTGAGCGTGTTACTTCCCCGGTATGGGCAAGCTAAAGCGAAAGCGTGGCGGAGCGGAAGATGTTGGTGGCGAGGCGCTGCTGAGTGTCGTGCTGCTGGCGGGTCTCGTTCCAGTGGAGCGGGCTGAGGTCGAGGATGCGCTTCTGTGGCCAGCTCGGGAGCAGGCAGAGCAGGTCGCGGAGGTAGCTCCAGGGCTCGAGCTTGTGCATCTGGGCGCTGGCGAGGAGGGACACGAAGGAGGCGTTGACCTCGCCGCCCTCGTCGTTGCCGACGAAGAGCCAGTTTTTGCGGCCGACGGCCTCGCGGCGCAGCTCCAGCTCGCTGCGGTTGTTGTGGATCGGCAAGCGGCCGTCACCGAGGAAGCGCTGCAGGGCGAGCCGCTGGTTGCGGGCGTAGCCGATGGCCTTGGAGATGGGCGATTCGTCGAGGACGGCCTCCGCCTCGACATCCGACCACTGGAAGAAAGCATCGAGCACGGTCTTCGACTTGGCCGCGCGGACTGCGAGACGCTTGGCAGGAGGATCGGCCGCGAGCCCGCGCTCGATTCGGAAGAGCTCATTGATCAGGGTGAGCGCTTGCCCAGCGCGCTCCGGGTCTGTCTCCAGAGCCTTAAAGAAGTAGCGGCGCGCGTGGGCCCAACAAGCTACTTCGATGATTTCCCCGCTCTGGAAGAGGTGGTCATAGACGACGTGCGCGTCCACAACCAAATACCCCTTGTATCCAGGGACGAGGCGACCTGCAGCCTCGCCATCGTGCTTCTTGGAATACCGGAAGAGGACATGCCGCCCCGGGGCAACAAGAACCCAGAAATGGGCCCGTTTGCACCTCTCGGATGCCTGCACAAGCACGCCAGTCGCGTCGGCGCACAGGTACGGACTGGTAAGCATGTCGGTCCACATCGACTCGACGAGCCCTTTGACCAGGTCATGCAGCTCCATGTGCCAGCCGCAGATGGTCGAGCGCGCGAGCTCCAGGCCCTCGCGGGCATAGATGCCCTCAAGGCGGTTGAGCGGCATGTGGTCCTGCCAGCGGCGAACGATCGTGTCCGCGAGAAGCCCAGGGCCCGCGACGCCGCGTTGGATGGGAAGTTCCGGCGGAGAGGCCTGCGAGACCGTCGTCTCCTCGGCGCGATCGCGGCCCTTTGGGACGAACTTGGGGCGATGCGTGCGCACCACTACCAGCGACGCCGGCCGCCGCTCAACGGTTTCGGCGACGTCTTCGCCGATGCGGACAAAGGCGTCGAGGCCTTGGCGCTGCACGTCGTCGGGCAGGACCTCGATGTCAACGCGCGGCAGATTCTCGGGCAGCG
>CAIMTB010000332.1 GCA_903844265.1 uncultured Verrucomicrobiota bacterium | reverse complement strand
GGGAGATAGATTGGTGCATCCGGACTGAGTCGAACAGTCAACCTTCTGATCCGTAGTCAGATGCTCTAGCCAATTGAGCTACGGATGCACCGAGGAGGAGTAGTCAACCCGGGTTGAGGCCCGGTGTGCAAGCGGGTTTTGCAGATCTGCGAAAATTCATCGGCCGATCTTGAAGGTCTGCCCGAGTCTTGATTCAAGACCTCAGACGCGGTGGCTCAGAGCCTGCTTAAGATCGCGGTCGCAGTCGCGCTTCTTGAGGTCCTCCCGCTTGTCGAATTGCTGCTTTCCGCGCCCGACCGCCAGCGAAACCTTGACCCGGTTGTCCTTCCAGAAGAGCGAAAGCGGCAAAAGGGTGTTGCCCTTCTTGGTCGCGGCTTCAAGCAACCGCCGGATTTCATTCCGATGCAGCAACAGCTTCCGCGCAGCCTTTGGGACATGGTTGTTGCGGTTGCCGAAGTTGTATTCGTCGATATGGACGTTGTGCAGCCAAGCCTCGCCCTTCTCGATTTTCGCGAAAGCGTCGGCAATCTGCCCGCGACCGGCACGCAGCGCCTTGACTTCGGTGCCACGCAGCACGATGCCCGCCTCGTAGGTCTCGAGGATTTCGTAGTCTCGACGCGCCTTGGCGTTGGTGACGATGGTGTCGGGCTTGGGACGCGACATGCGGTGGTGGGGAAGAGGCAGGGGACGCTGAGGCGTCGGGGCGTGGAAATGGAGTCGGGGCGATGGGTCGGACGTTGGTGGGTCGGGCGTCGGTTCGTGGATCGGGGGAGGATGAAAAGAAAAACGCCCCGGTTCACCGGGGCGCGATTTCGGACGCGGGTCGGAAAGTCCCCGGGAATCGGATCAATCGTTGAGGCCCGGGCTGCGGCGACGACGCTTGCGCGTGTTTTCGGCCTCGATCTCGTCCAGGGCGGGCTCCCAGGAGATCTTGTCCTCGATGATCTCGATGAGGGCGATATCGGCAACGCCGAGGCCGACGGTGTCGGACACGAGGGGGCGACCCATGCCGCCACCGCCCGCGTTGAGCTGCTTTACGCGGCGGGACACGAGGTTTACCAGGACGTTAGGGTTGCCCAACTTCTCGAGGGCCCTGCGCATGAGTTCGACGTTCACGATTGGCTCCAGACTATTTCCTGAAAAAGGGAGGTCACGATAGGGCGTGCGGGCAAAGCGGCAATCTTAAACTTGGCCATAAACGACTTGCCGCTCTGGTCCGACGTTACTACAAGAGCCGCGCCCATGCCATCCCGCAAATCCTCCCCCAAGTCGCAGGCCCGCCCGGCGCCGGCCGGCAGTTTCGATCTGGAGACGTTCCTCCGCAACGGTGCGGAGGCGGTCAACGCGGCTCTCGACCTGTTCCTGCCGAAGCCCACGGTCCGCCCAGCCACCATCCACAAGGCGATGAGGTACAGCCTGTTCGCCGGGGGGAAGCGAATCCGGCCGTCGCTGGTGATCGCCTCGGCCGAGGCCTGCGGTGGATTCGTTGAGGATGCCCTGCCTGCGGCTTGTGCGGTGGAGTGCATCCACACCTACTCGCTGATCCACGACGACCTGCCGGCGATGGACGACGACGATTTCCGCCGTGGAAAGCCGACGAACCACAAGGTTTTCGGCGAGGGAATTGCGGTGCTGGCGGGTGACGCCTTGCTGACATCGGCGTTCGACATCATCGCCCAGGCGCCGGCGAGCGCCCGGTATTCGGTCGCGATGCAGGTGCGTGAGTTGGCGGAGGCGTCGGGGTCGCTGCAACTGATCGCGGGCCAGGTGGCGGATCTGGAGGGCGAGGGGAAGAAGCTGACCGTGCCGCAGCTTCGGTACATCCACGAGCGGAAGACCTCAGCGCTGCTTCGATGTTCCGCCCGGCTGGGCGGGATGAGCGCGGGGTGCACGGCGGCCCAGTTGGCGGCGCTGAGCGACTTTGGGTACCATGTGGGGCTGGCGTTCCAGGTGATCGACGACATCCTGGACGTCACCCAGACGAGTGAGAAGCTGGGAAAGACGGCGGGCAAGGACGTGGAGGCGGAGAAGGCGACCTATCCGTCGATCGTGGGCCTGGAGAAGTCACGGCGTATCGCGCAGCAATTGACGGCGCGGGCGTTCGCGGCGCTGAAGCCGCTTGGAAAACGCGCGGAGGCCCTCAATGCGATCGCGGAATTCCTCCTGAAGCGGGATCGATGAGCCGGTCCCTCACATTCCCTTCGACGCGTAGTACCGGTCGACCTGGGCGGCGACATCACGGTAGCCGATGTCGATTTCGTAAATCAGCTTGAACTGGTTGACGGCGTCGTCGGGTTTGCCGCTTTTGGCGAACACATCCCCGAGTTCGTAGACGAGATCCTTTTTTTCGTCGTCGAACACGGGTTTCTCACGGATGGCGTTCTGGAGTGAGCGGATGGCGAGGTCGTGCATGCCGCGGCGCGCGAAACATTTCGCGAGCAGTCCGAGGGCGGCGACCCGGCGGTTCGGATGGTGCTGGGCCTTCTGCAACTCCTGGATTGCTTCTGTAATCCGTCCGGCATGGAAGTTGAGCTCACCGAGCTCGAATCGGATGGCGAGGTCGGTCGGGTACCGTTCGGCGCGGGCCCGGCACTCGGCGAGCCGGAATTCGTCGCGTTCGAGTTCGAGTTGGCCGCGTTTGGCATCGGCGTCCGGGTCGGCGGGGTCGAGGGAGGCGATGCGGTGCTGGAGCTGGCGGAGCCGGGTATCGGCGATGATTTTTTCGAGGGAGGCGTCGTTGCGGCCCTCGACGGCGACGATGCGTTGGAGGGACTCGATGGCGCCGTCGAAGTCCAGGCGTTCGACGAGGAGGTCGGCGATGTTGCGGAGGAGCTTGATGTTGCCGGGTTCCTGAAGGAGGCGGGCGCGGTACTCGGAGAGGAGCCGTTCGTTGGTCTCGCCGGCTTTGACGTGTCGCTGTTCCTGTTCGAGTGAGACGGCTTGCTCCTTGTCCTTGAGGATATCCCGGTACGAGCCCTCGCCTGACTCGAGGGCGGCGTAGCCCTTTTCGTTGATCGTGCGGCGGGCGCCAAGGTCCTTGTAGGCGCGCGCGACCTCGGCGTCGGCGGGATCAGCGGCGAGGAGGTCGGCGTAGATCTTGTCGGCGCGATCGTTCTGGCCGGCGGCGAGATAGGCGGCGGCGAGGCGGAGCGAGAGTTCGCGATCGCCGGGGTTGTTCTTGAAGACGATCTCGAGGGAGAGGACGGCGGTGCGGGGGAATTGGAGGGCTATGGCGGCGCGGGCGAGGAGTTCGTGGGCGGTGACGTTCTTGGGGTCGTCGTTGAGTGTCTGTTCGGCGGCGTGGAGGGCTTCGGCGGGATTGTTGCGGAGGGCGATCTGGCCCTTGGCGAGGTTGGGGGAGGCGTGGCCCAGCAGGCGTTTGAACAGCCCTCCGGTGGTGCCGCTGCTGGAGCCTCCGCCCCGGCGGAATTGTGCGGCACGCAACGCCTGTCGGCACTCGAAGAACGCGGGATCCTTGTGAAGCGTGTCCGTGAAGAGGGCGATGGCGTAGTCCAGATTGTTCTTGTGGTACGCGGCCATTCCACGCTCGAACGCCTCGCGGAGCTGGCGGGGAATTTCACTCTCGGTTTTTTCAGCCATAGCCGTACTGACAAGCTAGCAACCGGATGGGGATGAATCCAGCCGGGAGGTTGGGAGGTTCGTGGGTG
>CAIMTB010000331.1 GCA_903844265.1 uncultured Verrucomicrobiota bacterium | reverse complement strand
GCTCTTCGTGGTGCGATTCCGTTCATGGAGAGAAAGCTATCGGGCGACGAGGGCGGCGTGCCAGGTGGCGACGGCGATGCCGCGGTGGCCGGACCAGGGAGGGACAGCGCCGTTGAAGAAGTCCTCGATGACCGCCGTGAGGTGGTGGAATGCGGCCTGGTTGGGAGCGGGCGGGCGATAGAGTTGCGCCGAGACGACAGGCCCGCTCCTGGGACGGACGGCGATGTTGATGTCGGTCACGACGCCGTCGAGGGCGAGGATCGCGGAGCGCGAGCCATCCCCGTGGCGTGTGATCCAGGCGCGGGGATTTCTGGCGAGCCTGGGCACGAGTCCGAGTCCGAGGAGGTCCTGGGTGCGGCCGTCGGTCATCGGGTCGCCCTGGGGGTTGTTGGAGCGCGAGAGCGCGGCGCCGAGAAGTTCACGGGACCATTCGCCGCGATCACCGGCAGTCCAGACGGCAGCGCCGGAGTACTTCCGGATTTCCAAGGGGAGGTCGAAGATGGTTCCGCCGCGTTCGAGGTCGGAATGGAGGCCTTCGACGCCGTGGAGTGTTGCTTCGTGGTCGTCGCCCTGGACCACGATCAGTGAATCGCTGGCTGTGGACCCGCGTTTGAGGTGGGCCTCGGGAAGTCGGGGCGTGCAGGGGAGGACTGTGGCGGCGGTCAGTTGGATGCGGCGTGAACGGGCGAGGTCATCGGCGTGGGCGGCAGCCTCCCGATCTGCGGCGAGCAGGCCGTGGACGAAGCAGCGTGCGCCTGGTTTGAGTTGCGCGAGGATCGTCTCGACGAGGCCCGGTTCGACGGCGTGGCCGGGGCCAGGCCAGGCGATCAGGGCCGCCTCGGCGCCGGCCAGGGCGTCCTCGAGGTTCCCGGACTGGAGTAGGCCGAGGTCCTTGATGCGCGGGGCGAGGGTGTCGGGAGAGGCGCCCGGGGCGAAGAGGGTGATGGCATTGGCGGCGCGGGTGCGGAAGGCGCCGTTGGCGGGGTAGCCGGCGAGGAACCTGTCGAGTATCTGCTGGGCCGGGCTGGGCTGGGTGAATCCCGGGGCGATGACGGCTATCTTGGACAAGGCCATAAGAGGAAGGGAGTAGGGACGCTCAAGCGTTCCAGTAAGTGGAGTCGGAGGATGTCCGGTAGGAGATCCCCATTTCCGGCGTGGCGATGGGGACCTGTCCCAGGAATAGGGATTCGACGGCGGCGAGAGTCATGCCGGAGGTGAGCAGGGTACGTTCGACGGGATAACTTGCGCGACGGCGGACGATGGTCTCCTCGATATGACGGGACAGCGGGTTGAAGAAATCGGCGGTGCTGGAGATGTGATTGGGCATGGGCAGGTGCATCTGGCACGAGAAGATCGTTCCGTTCCGGGTCTCGCGGCCCGCATAGGTGAAGTCCTGGACGAAGCCGCTGAGCAGGAACATCGTGGTGCGGAAGCCGTCGTTATGTTCGATGAAATAGGCGGTGGCGTCGGGGCACGACTGGCGGAGATGCTCCAAGGTGGGCGGGAGATAGGAATAACCCGGGGGTGGCCGGACCGTGTGGCTTCGTGAGAGCGCGGCGAAGAGGAGGTCCCGGGTGCCGGGGTGGTCATTGAGGACGGGCCAGAGGCGTTCGCCGCGGAGAGTGTGGACGCTGCGGATGCCGGATTCGCCGCCCTTGCGTCGTTCGGACATGCACTGGGCGGTTTCGAGGCCGTGGAAGTCGTAGGAATCGACGCCGCCGTAGCACACGGCGACGCTTTCGGAGAGGTGCGTGCCGACGGGGATGTCGATGGAGGGGAGTCGCCAGGTGACGGGGAGCGACGAACCGGCGAGGAATGCGAATTCGAGGCGGCGCGAATCAGCGACCATCTCGGTGCATTCGGACCAGACTGTTGAGAGGTGTTTGTCGTTGAAGACGGGGACGGAGCGCCCGCTGGACTCGAAGACACGGATCACCTCCTTGAAGAACTGGTAGCGGGGGTAACGGGTCTGGCCCTTTTCGTTTTTCGGATAGTTCCCGTGCTCGGCGATGATGATGACGCCGTCGACGGCGAGTTTGGAGCCGCCACGGTTCAGGGCTTCGGCGATCGTGGGGTAGATGGGGACGTTGTGGCGGCGGGAGCGGTCGAGGGAGAGGTCGCCCTCGGGATGTTGATCGATGTAGAGGGAGGCGAGTTCGATGCCTGGATGGTAGTGCGCACCATGCCAGCCGTAGCCCTCGAGCAGGCGGTCGATGAAATGCTGGGCGTGGGAATGTTTTCGGACCTCGGTCCCGATGAGGGCGACCTTGGGGCGGCGCGGGTTCCTGGAGCGGGTTTTGACGGCTGCGGCCGCGATGGCGGACGGCGCGATCGGCAGCGTGGCGGCGGTTGCGAGGGACTTGAGAAAGGTGCGGCGACGCATGGGTGGAGGGATGGATTTGAGGACTGTGGGGGCTGGCTTGGCGAACCGAAAAACGGGGGAAGTGAGGGATTCGAGGTTTCGGGTGGGGCGAGGGCGGGGTGGAATCTTGGTCACTGGGCTGAACCCGCGTGCAAAGCGGTGTCACGCCACGGCAGTCCATGGCGGCTTCGCGAGTGGTCGTTCACGTTTCATGCGACCGGCGTCCCCACATTGTCACGAGCACGACGAAGGCGAGCAGGGGCAGGCAGCCGGCGATGGCCAGGCCGAGATCGAAGGACCCGGTGCGGTCGACGAGGCGGCCGAAGTAGGTGTGGGCGGGTGAAAGGATGAAAGCTGCGACGCCGCCGGCGCCGGAGACTTTTCCCTGGTGATGCGGGGAGAGGTCCTGGGTGAAGGCGTGGTAGATCGGGAAGACCCCGAGGGCGCCGGCGCCGACCGCGAGGAGGGCGGCGAGGAGCATGGAGCCCCTGGGCAGCACCGCGGCGGCGAGTGAAAGCGCGGCGAGCAGGGAGCAGGCGAGGAACACCAGGGTTCGGGATCGATGGACGGAGATCCCGCGACGGCACAGCCACCAGGTGAGGAGGCCGGCGCCGAGGCAGCCGAAGTCGGTGGCGACGAAGAATGCCGAGTTGAAGTAGAGCGCGGTTGTTTCGCTGTAGCCACGGCCTTCCTGGAGGAATTTGGGAAGCCACGCGCGCAGCAGCTGCCAGCCGGTGTTGATGAACGCGATGATGAAGAGGATCGCGACCATGCGGCGGCTGGCGAGAACGCGCCAGATCGAGATGGAATCGCGTGGGGCGGGAACGACCTCGAGATCGCCGCGGCCGACGCAGGCGAACCAGGCGACGATCCAGAGGAGGCCGACGGCGCCGACGATCTGGAAGGCTGGGCGCCAGCTTTCGGGGGCATCGGTCATCAGGGCGTGAAGTGCGAGGGGCGTGATGATGGCGCCGATGGACGTGCCGCTTTGGAGGACGCTGTTTCCGAGGGAACGGTCCTTGGGCTCGAGGAGTCGTTGGGTGGTCTTGATGGCGCAGGGCCAGTGGCCTGCCTCGAAAAGTCCGAGGAGAATGCGGCAGCCGAGCAGGCCTTCGTAGGATTGCGCGAGGCTCGTGGCGAAGCCTGTGGCAGACCACAGGAACACGAACGCGGGGTAGAGCCAGCGGATCGAGACGCGGTCGGCGAGCCAGCCCATGAGGAGGGAGCCGGCCGCGAAGGCCCAGCCGAAGCCGAGTTCGAGGGAACCGTACTGTTCCTGGCTGAGATGGAGATGTCGCGTGATGCGGACCGAGGCGTTGGCCAGCGTCTGGCGGTCCATGTAGTTGATCGTCGAGGCGAGCAGCAGCAGGCCGCAGATCCACCATTTCCACGAGGCGGGGCGGGACGTGGATGCGGTTTCCTGGGACATGCGCGTCGAGGGACGGCCGATCAGCTCCAGGACCGGCCGTCCCAGTCCACGACTTCGCGCAGGAACCGGGTGAGGCCCCCGGCGAAAGAGGAAAACAAGGTCTCGCCTTTGTCAGCGGTGGCGGATGCGGCGTTGCCTATGTGGCCGTCGCGGACGAAGTCCTGGGTGACCCAGCCGAGCCCGGCGTTTTCGAAGGCGGTGCGGGCGCGGGTGGTGGGGACGTCTTTGAGATCACCGACAAGGTGGGGAGCGAGTCGGAGGATCATCGACGTTTCCCATTCGCAGGCATGGCCCATTTCGTGTTGGTGGAAGTCGGCGTGCTTTTCCTGCGGGAGCTTGGCGAGGTTCCAGTAGGTTGCGAAGAGGAGGAGGAGATCGTTGCGATCGCGGTGGCGTTGGCGGGCCTCGAAGACGGCCTGTCTACCGGGGACATCGTTGCCGCCGTGGCCGTTGATGAAGACGATGCGACGGAATCCGTGGCGGACGGCGTTGTCGATCATCCCGTTGAGGACATCGAGATACGCGCGGGGTGGGGCTGAGAGTGTGCCTGGAAAATCGAGGTGATGATCTGAATTGCCCAGCCATTGAAGCGGGGCGAACACGATGCGGTCGCGAAGGGCGGGTTCGGCGCGGTGGACGATTTCGCCGAGGATCAGGCTGTCGGTGAAGAGCGGGAGATGGTGTCCGTGTTGTTCGAGGGCGGCCACCGGGAAGACGATGGGGGTGTGCGGGGCGAGAGCCTTGACGCGGGGCCAGGTCAGGTCTGCGAGCTGCATGGGCGGGTGGGGTTGACGGGGCGGACGGTGTCAGGGTGCGAGGGGATGGGCACTTCGGACCGTCACCCGATCGTGAGTCGGTGGGTGAGCCGGCGTTGTTCGGATGTGGCGATCATTCCCCCCTGGACCTTGCTCCAGCCGATTTCGCGGAGGGAACGCCAGCCTTCGAGGCGTGCGGCCTCGCGCAACTGGCCGGTTCTGACACCCGGGACGATGAGGTCGGCGACGTCGTCGCTGAGTTTGAAGAACTCGTAGATTGCGACGCGGCCGCGATAGCCGCGGCCTCCGCATTCATGGCAGCCGGATCCATGAAAGGCGCGGGCGTCGGCGGGATGGATATGGAGCGACGCGGCCATTTCGGCGCGGAGGCTGTCCGTGATTTGCGGGTCTGGGGCGAGGCAATGGCGGCAGAGTCGTTGGGCGAGGCGTTGCGCGATGCTGCAGATGAGGGATGACGCGACGAGGAACGGCTCGATGCGCATCTCGAGCAGGCGTGTGACGGCGCTGATGCTGTCGTTGGTGTGGAGCGTGGAGAGGACGAGGTGGCCGGTGAGCGCGGAGCGGACCGCTATTTCGGCGGTTTCGGCGTCGCGGATTTCGCCGATGAGGACGACGTCGGGATCGTGACGGAGGACGGAACGCAGGCCGTTGGAGAAGGTGAGGCCGATATCCTCGTGGATCTGGATTTGGGAGATGCCTTCGAGCTGGTATTCGACGGGGTCTTCGATGGTGATGATCTTGCGGCCTTCGTCGTTGGCGTGGGCGAGTGCGGCGTAGAGCGTGGTGGTTTTGCCGCTGCCGGTGGGGCCGGTGAGGAGGATCATCCCCTGCGGGAGCAGGGTGAGTTCGCGCATGGCCGTTTCCTGGTCGGGTTCCATGCCGAGTTGGGCGAGGTCGACGAGAAGGCTGTGACGTCCGAGGATGCGGAGGCAGATGGATTCGCCGTGTTTCGTGGGGATGACGGACGCTCGGAAATCGTATTCCTCGGTTTCGGTCTTGAGCGAGATGCGGCCGTCCTGGGGAAGGCGGCGTTCAGAGATGTCCATGCCGGCCATGATTTTGAGGCGCGACACGATGGCGGCGTGGAGTTCGCGGAGGCCTGGGGGGACGGGGACGACCTGGAGGACGCCATCGATGCGGTAGCGCAGGCGGATGGCGGAGTAATAGGGTTCGAGATGGATGTCGGTGGCGCGCTGGCGGATGGCATCGGCGACGATCTGGTCGACGAAATCGGCGATGGTGGCGTCGACGGCGGCTTTGGCGGAGTCTGGGCTGGAGGACGTCTGGACGTCGAAGACGACGTCGGGGCTGGCGTCGCCGGGGCCACGTTCCTCGCGGAGGCGCTCGACGGTTTCGGCGCCGAGGCCGAAGCGGTTCTTGATGACATTTTGAATCGCCGCCGGGGTGGTGAGGACGACCTTGATGCGGCGGTTGAGGAGCATCCGGAGGGAGGCGAGGTCGGCCTGTCGCGGGGGTTCGGCGAAGGCGAGGATGACGCCGTCGTCGTCGGTTCCGATGGGGAGGGTTCGGAAGTGGAGGAGGACCTTGAGTGGGACGGAGTCGAGTTCTTCGCGTGAGAATTCGCGTGTGTCGAGGTCGACGAACTCGAGGCCATGGGCGGTGGCGAGGGTGCGCCAGATATCGGTTTCGGGGAGGTACCCGAGGTCGAGGATGGCGCGGTGTTGGGAGGAGTGGAGTCTGCGTTGGCGATGTCGGACCAGTTCGAGTTGGCGTTCGGTGAGGCGTCCTTGTTCGAAGAGGGTGTCGCCGACGTCGAGTCGGGAGGTGTTGGCCGGCTCGTTTTTCATTTGGCGGGCACCTCGATGGGTTGGTTGGTGGCGAAGTTGAACTTCACGCTTTTTCCGGCCGGGTTGGTGACGGCGAGGAACTTGAGTTCGATGTCGGTGGTGACGAAATCGGCGACGATGATGTCACCTTTGCGGGCGAGGACTTCCTTGTCGGCGACCTGGACGACGGCGCGACGGACTCCGGCGGAGGTTTCGTAGAAGCCGCGGTAGACGATGTCGACTTTCTTTGTTGTGGGCGGTGGCGGCGGGGGTTTTGGGGGTGGAGGAGGCTGGATGGCGAGGGTGAAGAAGGGGTTGCTGGAATTGGTGAGGGGGAGCCAGCGCATCCGGGAGGGCCATCCAAAAAACTGGCGGGTATGTCCTGCGGGGGGGTGGGTGGTGGCCGGGGCTGCGGGCGTGGCGGATGCGGTGCCTTCGACATCGGTCCTGTTGAACTGGAACAGGGTGAGTCCGAGGAGGGCGACGAGGCCGATCCCGATGGGGAGGAGAGTTCCGCTGAGGAATGAGGAATTACGGCGCATCGCTCAGGGTTCCTCGTTGGCGATGACCGTCCCGACGACGAGGTCGAGTTGGGCCTGCTCGGCGGCTTCGAGTTGGTTTCTGCGGAGCAGGAGGCGATCGACGAAGAGGGCGGGGCGACTGCCGAGTTCGTCGGGGAGGCCGGTTTTCTTCAGTTCGTCCGGGGTGAGCGTGAGGGCGAGGAGGAGTTTCCCGATGGCATCGACATCGCCGAGGGCGGTGAGGTGGACGCGGATGACGGTCCAGCGGTTGGTGGTTCCGTTGGTTGGGGCGGCGGCTGGGGGGAGGGCTGGGCCGAAGTCTGCGGGGTCGGCGAGGGGCAGGGGTTCGACGGAGACTTCGCGGACTTCGCGGAGGCCGGCGAGGATTGCGGATCGGACGAGGCGGTTGACGGTGGCGAGCTGGACCCAGAGCAGTTCGGGGCGGGCGAGTTCGGGTTTGTAGGCGGGCAGGCCTGCGGCGAGGCCTGGGGTGACGGTGGCTTTGCGGGCGACGGCGAGCGCGGCGATTTCGTCGAGGCGTCGCTGGGATTCGTTGAGGACCGAATACAGCTGGAAAGGTTCGTCGAGGCGGATGCGGACTTCCTGGGGAAGTTCGAGACGCGGCAGTGATTCGTGGACTGCGGCGGAGAAGGCATCGGTGGCGGCTCGGAGTTCCTCGAGGCGTCGGTCGAGGGCTGCGAAGCTTGTGGCGCGAGGGAGGCCGGCCTCGAGGGTGGCGCGATCGAGGCGTTCGCGAAGTTCAGCCAGGTTCGCCCCTTCGCTTCCGACGTTGTGGGCGATGGGTTGGAGGAGGGCGAAATAGCCGATGGCGAGTCCTCCTGCGATGATGAGGAGGAGGCGCTGGAGCGTGGCGGTGCGGAGGTTCATCGCGGGCGCCCCGGGTGGGAGTTGGTGACCGTGGGGGTGGCCGTGGAGGGGGCGGGAGCGGGTACCTCTGTGGCCATGCGTGGGGCGGTGCGGAAACCCGACCTGGCCGGTTCGCGGTTGGTGAGGGTCAGCCGCGGGAGGGGGACCGATGGGAGGAGTTCGGACTCGGACAAGTTGAGTTCGAGGGCGAAATGGCGTTCGGGGAAGATGAGGTTGGTGGAGACCAGCAGTTTTCGGCGTTCGGCGGCGACGATGTCGACGTTGCGGAAGAGGGGGTATTGCTTCAGTTCGCCGATGAGTTCGCTGAGGGACTGGCGCATCTGTTCGCCCTGGGGGACGAGGCAGATTTCCGCGATGAAGGCGCGGGCGAGTGAGGGGGGGTTGGTTTGTGCGGTTGGGGTTGGGGTGGCGAAGCGGGCCTCGGGAGATCGGGGTGGGGGTGGGGGAGGAAAGCTGTTGCTGCCGACGGCGTAGCTTTGGGCATCGGCCAGGAGCACGTACCAATGCTGCGCGTTGGTGCGGCGATTCTGGAGCACGGCGAGGACCTGAAGCGTTTCCACCGTCTGCCGTTCCGCCTCGAGGATTGGGCGAAGGGCGTCCATGCGGTTGTTGAAACCTTCGGCAACGATCCGGATGTCGTGGGCCGACTGGAGGGCGTGAGTTGCGCGATCCTTCCACGACCGCTTGGCGGCGAGGGCCTGGGTTTGGCGGGAGGCGGCGGCGATGAGAACCCAGGCAAGGAGTGCGGCGAGCAGGAAATTCGACAGGAGCAACACCCGCCAGAAGCGCTGTCGCTTCCAATACGTCCGATGTTCCGAGGGCAGCAGGGACGGGGCGGTGCCCGACAAGCCGAGTGACAGGAGGAACGCGCCCCAGGCACAGACGAAGTCAGCGGGGATCGCGTCGCCTTCCTTGGGATGCTGCGGCCATGCCGAGATCTGGCGTGGTGCCAGTTTGCCGAGCCATTCCACGAGGCCGGGTTGAAGTGACCCGCCGCCGGCAAGGTAAACCGTCCAGTTCCGCACGGCCTGGGCCATGTCGGGATGGTCGTTCTGCCATTCGCGGAGCGTACGCTCCAGTTCGGCGAGCCAGCTTCGAAGGGCGGCGTTCAGGGCGGGCAAGGCAGCGGCATCCTCCGTCGGGAGGACCTCTGAGCGCTTGAGAATCTCGGCCGATTCCTGGGAACAACCGCGGTCGGTTGCGAGGGCGCGCGTGAAGGCGGCGGATCCAGTGGGGATCGACGTGGCAAAGACCGGCTGCGTATCGATGACCAGTGTGATCGAAGTATGATCGGCGCCGAGGTCGACGAGCACGGCGTCGCGGACATCCGGGGCCGCGGCGCTGAATGCGGCGGCGATGGCGTCACCGGAGGCGCGGACCTCGAACACGAGCTTATCGTCATCGGTCCAGGCGGCGATCAGATCCTGGAGGTGATCCTGCCGGCAGAAAGCGGCGGCGAGCGGGTGGGCGAGCCGGCCGAAGGGACGGAGGCGGGAGGAGTCGAAGGCCCACTGGCTTTCGCTCAGTCCACCGATATTGCTGGCCTCACGTTCGACCACGGCGCGGATGTGGCCGGGGTCCGTGGGTGGGATGTCGAGGATTTGGCGGAGGACCTGATGTTGTGGGACGACGAGGATGAGGGCCTCGGGGGCGATGCGGCGGAGCTGTTGTCGGACCTCCTCGCGGATTTCCTCGGGTGAGGTGGTTCCCTGTTCGAAGGAGTCGATGACGACCGTCTGGCGGACTCTGGGGCGTCCGCGGGTGACGGAGGCGACGAGGATACGGACGCGTTGCTGGCCGGCGTCGATGACCGCGAAATGGCGCGCGGGCAGGGTGAGCAGATTGGCAAGATTGCCGGCTGGGAGCATGGCGGCCACGGGGTGGAGCTCCTGCTATTGCTCTTCCTGCGGGGAGAGGTAACGGATGAATTCGCCGGATTCGGAGAGGATGGTGGCGGTGACGAAGATGAGGAGGTAGCGGGGTCGGTCGACCTCGGTGCGGTTGCGGAACGCGGCTCCGATGATGGGGAGACTGCCGAGGATTGGGACGGATTCGACGAAGGTTGTCTGCTCGCGGGAAAGCACGCCGCCCATGACGACCGTCTCTCCGGATTTGACGGAGACGCGCGTGGCGATTTCCTGGGTGCGATACTGGGGCAGCTTGATGTCGAAGGTGCTGACGGGGCGGCCGGTGGAATCGACGTCGGTGATGGTGGAGAAGGTGGCCATGGTGACCTCGCTGTTGACGCGGGGGCGGAGGGCGAGGAGGACGGTCTGGCCGTCGCCGCCGATGCTGGCGACGACATCCAGTATGACGCCGGCCTGGAGCTTGGAGGGTTTGCCCATGGGGACGAGGCCGGACGACGATCGTTGGTCGAGGATCTGGGTCTTGACCTGATATTCCTCGTAGTAGTACTGGACCTTGCCGTCCTCGATGCGGGCGGGGCGGTTATTGATGAGGGTGAGGCGGGGGGCGCTGATGGTCTGGCTTTCGCCGGTCTGCTCGAGGGCGTTCAGGGTGGCGCTGAGCGTGGTGCGGCCGAGGACGTTGGTGAAGACCTCCTTCATGCCGCTTCCGACATTGAAGCCGAACCCGGTGAAGTCGATGGGGTTGCCGGAGACGCGGGCGCCACGGCTGGACTCCCACTGGACGCCGAGCTGGAGGAAGGCGGCCTCGGTGATGGTGATGAACCGGGCCTCGATCAGGACTTGCTGGATGGGTTTGTCGAACTCCTCGACGATCTTGTCCATCACCTGGAGTTGTTCGGCGGTGCCGGCGGCGATGAGGACGTTGCGTTCGAGATCGATGAGCGTCTTGCTGCCCTTGAAGAAATCCTTGATGGCGAGTTCGAGCGCGGTGCTCAGGGGGGCGTTGTCGCGGACGAACTGCTCGATTTTCTTGGTCTCGGTTATGGCGGTGACCTGGCCCTGGGGATTCATGGCCTTGGTCTGTGTGGTCTCGCTGGCGCCGAATTCGGCGGGCATGACGAAGCCATGGCGGAGGCGGTAGAAGCGGGTTTCCTCCTGGACCTTCTTCGGATCCTTGCCGTCGACGATCCAGATCATGTCGGAGCCGATCTGGAATTGGATGTCGAGGTTGCGGGAGACGTAGCGGAGGAACTCGTCGAGCTTCACTTTCTCGAGGTTCACGCTGAGCTTTTGCTTGAACGCGGGGAGGCTCTTGTCGGCGACGAAATTGATGCCCTCGGCCTGGCCGACGTTGAAGATGATCGTCTCGAGCGCGGCGTCATCGAGGTGGACGGAGACTTCCTTCTCGAGAAGGTTCGCCATGCGGCCGCGTGCGGCCTCGAGATCCCACATCGGCCCCTTGCGGATGACGGTCTTTCCGTAGGTCGGCGGGAAGTAGGGTGTGTTCTCGATCTGCTCGACCGTGTCGCGGACGTCCTTGCGAGGCGGGAGGCCCCGGTCCTTCTTCTCGGTCAGGAGTCTTGGGACGGTCGGATTGAAGACCGAGTTCTGGCCGTCGATTTCGCGGATCTTGTCTTCGACTTCCTGCGCGCGACGGAGTTTCCGCTGTTGGAGGATCCACTTGTAGATGCGATCCACCGACGTGTCGCCGGGGTTGGCTTCGTAAAGGTCGGTTGCCAGCCGTTCGGCGCCTTCCCAATCGTTGTTCTCCGCTGTCTTGAAGATCGCCTTGATCTCCTCGTCATGGATCGAGTCGAAGCGGATCCTGGGTTTCTTGCTGGGTTTGGGGGGTTCCTCGGGTTCGGCCTTGGCGGTCGTCGAGGGAGCGTTGGTCGAGGGCGTTGAGTTGGGGGTGGCGTTTGTGGACGAAGCGGACGCGGTTGCGCGTGGAGCCTTGGCTGCCTTGGCAGAGGTCTTCGATCTGGATGCCGCCGGGGTGGGGGCGGGTTTCGCCGGGGCCTGGGGTTCGGGCGGCGTCTCACTGCCTCCGGAAACCCCCGGGCGGGCTGGGCGGTTGGAGACGTTTTGGCAGGAAATCGTCGTGACGCCCAGCAACAGCGTCATCAGCAGGCGAACGCAGGCGCGGCGGATCATCATACCGGAAGCTGTACGGCGCCACGATCCATCCCATTCAGCATGAGGAAGGAAGCGGGTATCATTGGTCGTGTCAGTTCTTCTAGCCGCGTCGTGGGCCGCAAGCCAAGCCGAGAGTGGACATCAGTTTGCAGTGGCGACAATCGTTGAGACGGCGCTTGCGGCGACTCCGATGGGCGACCTAGGGTCGGAGCGTTCCGGAAGGGTGGAGGGTCGCTCCTGGTGAAAGCCGGGGGAGGAAAGTCCGAACTCCGCAGGGCGCGACGCCGCGCAACCCCGGTCAGGCCGGGGATACGCTCGGGCGGCGGGATCGCGAGGTCTCGTCGACGGAAAGTGCCACAGAGAACATACCGCCGAACCGTGGCCGCAAGGCCGTGGTGGTAAGGGTGAAAAGGTGGGGTAAGAGCCCACCGCGCCACGTGTGAACGTGGTGGCACGGAAAACCCCGTCGGGAGCAAGATCAAATAGGGGACCCCGGAGCGGCCCGCTCTGGTTCCGCAATTGCGGGACGGGTCCCGGGTATGATCGCTAAGAGAAATGGCTCTCTCCCCACGGCAACGTGGGAAGACAGAATTCGGCTTACAGCCCTTCCGGAACACTTTGCAAGGATCGCCGGGCCCACAGGGTCGCGGGGCCGAGCGTCGGCTCACGCGCGGGCGTGGCGGGCGTGGGATCTTCGTGCGTTTGACGAGGCCTTGACCGGCGGCGGGGAGCGCTCGCATCTTTGGGCATGCACTCGCCCTCCGTCATCGCGGCCGTCCTTGCCGTGTCAGCGGCCGCCGTCATGACCTCCCCTGGTGCCGATTCCGGGCATCGGTTGGTCACGTTCAAGAAACAGGTCCTCACCCAGGAATTCTGGGCGGAGGGCGCGGCTGTGGGGGACTTCAATCATGACGGCAAGATGGACGTCGAGTCGGGGCCGTACTGGTACGAAGGGCCGGAGTTCAAGGTGCGGCACCAGTTCTACCCGGCGGAGAAGTCCTTCAAGGTCAAGCGTGACGACGGCAAGGACGTCACGGTGGCGGGATACGAGGGCGGGCTCGGGAAGAACAACGCCTACTCGGACAACTTCCTGAGCTTCGTCTGCGATTTCAACAAGGACGGATGGGACGACATCCTGGTGCTTGGTTTTCCGGGTGCGGAATCGTGGTGGTTTGAGAATCCGAAGGGTGGTTCGGGTCCGTGGCTGCGCCATGTCGCCCTGGACGTCACCGACAATGAGTCCCCCACCTTCCTGGACCTCACGGGCGACGGGAAACCCGAGATCGTGTGCAGTTCGAAGGGTTCATACGGCTGGTCTGAGCCCGACTGGTCGGATCCGGCGAAGCCGTGGAAATGGCACAATCTTTCGCCCAACAAGAACTACCACAAGTTCACCCATGGCCTGGGCGTGGGCGACGTGAACGGCGATGGCAGGATGGACCTGCTTGAGAAGGATGGCTGGTGGGAACAACCCGCGACGTTGGCCGGGGATCCGATCTGGAAATTCCACGCGTTCGCGTTCGGCACCGGTGGATCCCAGATGTACGCCTACGACGTCGATGGCGACGGGCGCAACGACGTCATCACGTCGCTCGCGGCCCACGGATACGGCCTGGCCTGGTACCGTAACGTGGCGGGTCCGGACGGCCAGATCACGTTCACGGAGAATACCTTCATGAACAAGGAGGTGAACGAGAACCGCTACGGGGTCCACTTCTCGCAGCCGCATGCCATCGACCTGATGGACATGGACGGCGATGGACTCAAGGACATCGTCACCGGCAAGCGGTTCTGGGCCCATGGCCCCACGGGCGATCCCGAGCCCGGCGCGGCGCCGGTGCTGTACTGGTTCAAGCTCGTCCGGAATCCGGACAAGACGGTCGACTTCGTGCCGCACCTTGTGGATTCCGAGTCGGGTGTCGGGACGCAGGTGTTCGTCGCGGACGTCAATGGCGACAAGCTTCCGGACATCATCGTCGGGAACAAGAAGGGCACGTTCGTGCACCTTCAGTCGGCGCGCGACGTTTCGAAGGCGGAGTGGGAGGCAGCGCAGCCGAAGCCGGTGTCGGCGGCACGATGAGGTTGAGGCGGGGTGAGGGCCTTCGGGGGGGCCTCGGGCTTACCCTAGCCACTACAGGGTTCGGGCTTGGGCGCCCAGCCGGGCCAGGTCACGCCCAGCCTCGGTGATCCAGGAGGCGTCCGGCATCGAGTACGGTCGGAAGATTTCCAGCGATCCCTCGCGGTCGAGATAGAGCACGGCCCGGTGGAACCCGAGCCGGCTGGCGACGGGGTTGTCGACAAGGCTGGCGGAGTCATTTGCGCTCATCTGGAAGAGGACGCGGTGGCCGAATTCCGACAGCGTCTTCCGCCCGAGATGGCGGGCGACGTTGTTGTAGGTGTCGATCCCCGCGAGCACGTGGATCCCCTGGGCCGCGCCCTCATGGATCATTTCCTTGAAGGACGCCGAGGCGGAAGGCGGGGCGTCGGAGCTGCCAAAGCTGAATTCGTCCTCGGGCCGGAGAACCTTGAGGTTCTGGAGTTGGTGGACGAGGAGGTAGCGGGTGGGTTCCCTGAGGGTGTCCGGGCTCGTGCCTGCGGCGCGGGTCCGGAGCGCTTCGCCGAGGCGACTCACCGCGGGCCCGACCTCGGCACCGCGGGCCAGGACGACTTCATGTGTCATCGACGCGATGATGCGCTCGAGGAAGGCGTGGTCCGGCGAGTCGGGCGGGCTTCCGTCGAGGACGACAAACGAGGCGGTTCCGTGGGTGTGTTGTGCGGCCAGGGAGATGAGGGCAGAGGCGAAGAGGGTCAGCATCGCGTCGTCGCTCTGGCCGACGACGAGGAGGTGGTCTCCGTTTCTCCTGGCCAGGGTGAGCTCGGTTGGGCCCTTGATGGTGTTGGGCGCGCCGAGCCAGAGGCGCACCGTTGCGGACTCCTCGATGCGGGGAGCTCCCAGGAGTTGGCGGATCGCGCTGTTGTCGCGGATGTTGGCCGGGGCATCGCCTTCGAAGACCAGGGGTGCGGCGCCTGCGGATGATTTTTTGGCGGCGAGGCTGAGGATCTGGCGGAGTCGGGCCTCGCGGACATCGTCGGGCAGCCAGACGACCTGGAACGGGCTGTTGCCGGCTTTGGCTCCCGCGGTGTCGTTGTAGATTCCCTCGCCGGGGCGCGAGAGGAGTCGTGGGGCGGAGTTGTCCTCGTCCATGATCAGGAGGGCATCGGACTGGCTGCATTGGAGGGCGATGCGGACGACCATTTGTCCGAGGGTGGTGCGGGCGACGGTGTAGGCGCCGCCGAGGGTTTGCGAACCGAGGATGACGTGCATGCCGAAGGCGCGGCCCTGGCGGACGATGCGGTCCAGGAGCACGGAGGCGTTCTGCGCGATGCGGTCTTCCTCGACGAAGAACTCCTGGAATTCGTCGACGAGCAGGAGGGTTCGCGGCATGGGGATGGCGCCGGGCGACGCGCGGTAGGCGGACAGATCCTGCACGCGGGCGGCGCGGAATTTCTCGCCGCGCTGCCTCAATTCCTCGTCGAGACGCTGGAGGACGCTGAGCCCGAATTCGCGATCGCTTTCGATGGCCACGACTCGGGCGTGGGGGAGTTGGTGCGTTGCATAGCACTTGAACTCGACGCCTTTCTTGAAGTCGATGAGGTAGAACTCCACCTGATCCGGAGGGTACCAGAGCGCGAGGTTGGTGATGAGGACGTGGAACAGGGTGGATTTTCCGGAGCCCGTCTTGCCTGCGACGAGCGCGTGCTGGCGCGTGGCTTTTCCGAGGGCGAGGTACTGCAGCTTGGTGGCGCCGGTCCTTCCGATCGGGACCTTCAGTTCGTCGGAGGAATCACTGTTCCAGAGGTCGGAGTCGGCAGGAGCGATGTGGGCGAACGGGACTTCGACGCGGTTGGAATCGAGATTGGCGCGGGCCACGCGGCGGATGAAATCCGTGAGTGTGTCAGGGTCCGGTGCGGGATCGAACCTGATGGTCGCGCCGGAAACGGGTTGTCCGCGGAGCCTGGGCTCCGGTTCGTCCAGGGTGATCCAGACGCAGGCCTGGCGCAGTGCGGCGAGCGGGAAATCGGCGGGAGGCGACAGGCGTCGATCCCAGTGGATGAGGAGGTGGACACCGCAGCGTGCCCCGGTGGTGGCGAGGTTGAGGAGGCGCCTGTAGGCGACCTCCGTGAAGCCGGCGGGGAAATCGGCGAGGACGAGATAGTGGTATTTCTCGGCGATGTTGCCGGCTCGTTCGTTGTATTCCGCAATCGTGGCGAATTCATTGCGGAGATACATCTGGATGACCTTCTCGAGGTGCTCGTTGAGTTCGGCGAGGCGTTCCTCGAGTTGCGCGGACTGGGTCCAGACGCGTCCGTTGATGAGATGCGCGGATTCGTCGGCGAGGTGGGTGAGGCCTGAGAAGCTCTGACCCAGCCCGACGGGATCGAAGAGGGTGAGGGCGAGACGGCCCGGAGGCGTGCCTGCGAGCAGGCGGCAGACCACGTGGTTCAGCGTGCCGAGAGCGGCTTCGCGCCGGACGGTCGCGGTTTCGAGGAGCAACGATCCCTGGTCCGGTTGGCGGAGCAGGAGAGGAAGGTTCCAGGGGCCCGCGGGCACGAGACGCGCCCGTTGATCCGCCGGCAGCGGGGCGAGAATCCCGTCGAATTGGGCCTCGACACAGCCGAAGCGGAAGCCGACGGCGAGGTGATCGGGCGGGGTCCAGGAGGCGGGGATGCAATCGGTGGAGGCGATCGCTCCCCGGGCTGAATTTCGCAAGGCCTCGAGGCTCGAGAGGATGGGTTGTGCGTCGGTGGTCCAGCGTTCGGTGATCCGCTGGAGGCTGGCGCGGGACTCATCCGTGAGTGAAGCGCTGCGCGCTGCGTGATCGCGACCCGCGTGGTCGCGGCGTTGACGGACTTCGGACTCTACTCGGGCGAGATCTATGGCGAGGCGGCGCTCGGCCAGATCGCGGTGGAATTGCCGCAGCCGCTCATGGCTGCGGGTGGCACGGGTGGCGCGGGTATCGATGCTGGATTGCAGGCGTTCCTTGGACTCGTCGAGCCAGGCGAGCACCCGCGCCCATTCGTCGTCGCTGCGCTGTGTCGTCTCGGCGAGCGTGGCGTCGATGAGCGCTCGTTCCTCACCGTGGGATGCGGCAGCGGTTTCACGTGCCCGCAGCAGAAGGGCGCGGGCATGGCGCATCCTTCCGATCAGGACCCGGCCCCGTGGGAGAGCGAGGGTTCGGCCGATCGCATGAAGTGCAAGGCCAAGGATTCCGGAGGCGGCGGCCGCGAGGATGACGTCCTTCGGCGTGGGAAAGGCGACGGCAGAAAAACTCAGCGTGGGGACCACCAGTGCCGGCGAGAGCACCACGATGAGCCAGAAGGGCCAGGCCCTCGAGAGCTTGTTCAGGACATTGCGGCGAAACGCGAAAAGACCGTCGTGAATGGCAGCGAGTTCATCGGTCAGCTCCTGCTGGGCGGAATGTGGGTCGTGCGTGGAAACCCCGGGACGCGACTCGCCAGCGGTGGTGAGATCGCGGAAGAGGCCGCTGCCATAGACTCCGAGCAGTCGGCGCGCCTCCTGTTCCAGGGTGGTGAGTTCGGTCTCCCAGGCGTCGAGTGTGGCGGTGAGCGCGCGGTATGAGGCCTCTGCGGATGTGAGCCTGGACTCGCGATCGCGGGTGGCACGGAGCATGTCGCGCTGGAGTTCGAATTTGCGGCGGCCCTCCTCGGCCTCGAGCCGATCCAGCCGTGTGCGACGCGCATTGCGCTGGGCTTCACGGATCCGTGCCGCACGCTCCAACGCACGCTGGTCCGCTGCCTCGAGGGACCGGTCCCGCTGCTCCCGCGCCCTGAGGGATTCGCCCTCGCGCCACTCGTTGAGGCCTTTTTCGGAGGCTCCGGCGCGAAGTTGTGACTGGTTCTCCCGCTGCCGAAGAATCTCCGCGACGCGGCTCGTCTCGACCCCCAGGTCGTCCGAGAGCCTGCGGAGTTGCGCGATGCCGCCCAGGATTTCTTCCGGACCCGGGTGTCGTTGCGGATTACTCACAGTCCCTCCTCGTCTTGGTCACGATATCGTCGAGCTTTTCGAGTGATGTCCCGGCTCTTTCGACGGCCGCGAAAAGTCCGTCGAGAAACCGTCGCTCAAATTCGTCGCGCTTGGCATCCGTCCACGTTTCGCGGGTCTGCTGCCAGTGGACCGACAGGTCGCGGGTCAGGGCCATAAGTCGCGACCGGCTGTCGTGGAGGCTCACGGGATGCCTTGAGGATTACGAATGAAATCTCCTGGCTCCGGGGCTGGCGACCCGTCGGGGGCTGATGCTGCCGATGGTGCCGGAATACCCGGGGTGCTCGGTGGAGGCAGGTCAGGGCGAGCCTCGGAATAGGCGTCGAGGTGGCGGAGGATTTCCGTGAGGAAGGCGACGGCCTGGGACATGTCGAGCGCGAGGACGGTGTCCAATTGGGCGAGCGGCCCTGCGAGCGGTTGGGTGAGAGGGCCGAAGTCCCGGCTCCAGCGGCGGAGCGTGCGCAACTTTTCGTCGGCCTCAGCGAGGGCGTCGCGGGTTCGGTGGACGGCCATTTGCTCGGAGGCGATGGCGTCGCGGAAGCTCGAGATGCGGGCCGAGAGAAGGGCTTGCTGGGCTTCCTCGTGGGCGCGATGACGGCGCCGGTATTCGCGATCCCAGTGGAGTCGTTGGTCGGTGTCGATCCAGAGTTGGGTGTGGCGGAGGTCGGAGCCCGCTTCTTCGACCGCGGGCCGGACTTTTGCGAGATAGACGAGGAGTCGGGAACGGAACGACTCGATGGCGTCGACGGATGCGACCTGGGCGCGGTCGGCCATGGTCAGCGCTGGTTGAGGTAGTCCTCGATCCGCTGGGCTTTGCGGAGGAGGAAAGGCGTGTGCTGGCTTGAGGCCTCGACGAAATGTTTAAGGGAACGCATGGCGGTGCGGAATTCCTCGGCGAATTTCTGGTGCTCCTGATCCTGCCAGGAGTCACCCAGCGCGACGAAGCGGGCCTGGAGCGAGGACATGCCGGACTGGAGTTCCGTGTTGAAGCGCTTGAGTTCGTCCGCAAAACGGCGGACATCCTCCGGGTTCATGATGGCTTGGGCCATGGCGGGTGGGGGTTGGGTCGTTGCGATGCGCGGCTGACCTTGGATTCCGGTTCAGGTTTCCGATTTCCTGGAATGAGCGATGGCCCCGGCGAGATCGTCGAATCGGAATGGTTTTGAAAGGTGGCTCGTCATGCCTGCGGCGGTGCAGCGTTCGAGGTCCTCGGGGAGATCGTGGCCCGTGAGCGCGATGATCGGGATGGTGGAGTCGAGGACGCCCGAGGTTCCTGAGCGGATGAGGCTGGAGGCCTCGTAGCCATTCATCTGAGGCATCTCGCAATCCATGAGGACGATGTCGAATCTCGCCTCGCGCAGGCGTTGGAGTGCCTCAACGCCGTTGGCGGCAGACTCGACCTTGTGCCCGAGTTTCTCGACCGACTTCGTGGCGAGGAGTCGATTGACCGGATTGTCTTCGACGACGAGGACGCGGAGTGGGTCCATGGGCTTCGGGGTGGAGCGTTTCGGCGGTTGCTTGGATGAATAGAGCGGACGCGTGTGGTGTGGCGAGCGTCATCGCTTATTTGCGAAGGTTTGGAGGCTCGATGGGAAAGCATTTCCTGGATCTCGTCGTCTTGGGACCGTCCGATGATGGAAACCACCGTTCGGGATCCCCTGCTCGTTGCGTTGTCCGAGCGGGCGCCTATGATGGCCGGC
>CAIMTB010000330.1 GCA_903844265.1 uncultured Verrucomicrobiota bacterium | reverse complement strand
GGCGCGCAGCGGAGTGCGCGCCCTACCGTCAGCCTGTGGATGCACCGCGAGTTGCCGTCAAAACAAGTGACACCGGATGGGCGGGGTCCAATCTCACGACAGCATTCTCATGAACTGGATTCCAACTCCTGGCGTGTGTCGAGCGGGCCTTCTGTCATTGGCGTTTGTGATGGGCGTCGTCGTTCCGCGATCGCGGGCGGCGGTGGACCAGGTGGTCGTGGTGTTCAAGACCCACTTCGACATCGGCTACACCGACATGGCGAGCAACGTGGTGCAGCGGTACCGCACCACGATGATCGATCAGGCCCTGGAGGTGGTGGACCGCAACCGCGACCTGCCGGCGGATCAGCAGTTCGTCTGGACCCTCTCCGGTTGGCCGTTGAAGCAGATTGGGGCGGACTGGCCCGGTCAGGATCCCGTGCGACGGAAGCGTGTCGCCGATGCATTCCGCTCGGGTCGGTTCGTGGTGCACGCGCTCCCGTTCACGATGCACACGGAGACCTTGGAGCCGGAGGACCTCGTCCGTGGTCTCGAGTTCTCGAGCCGGCTTTCGAGGGGCGCGGGACTTCCCTTGCCGCGGGACGCGAAGATGACCGACGTGCCGTGTCATTCGTGGATCCTGCCGACCTTGTTGACGCGGGCGGGTGTCGATTTCCTGCACCTTGGCTGCAATGCGGCGAGCCGGTCGCCGAGTGTGCCGGCGCTGTTTTTCTGGGAGGGACCTGACGGGTCGCGATTGCTGACGATGTACACGGCGGAGAGTTACGGGACCGGGCTTGTTCCGCCGAAGGACTGGCCCTACCGGACCTGGCTGGCATTGATCCACACGGGGGACAACCACGGTCCGCCGACGCCGGAGGAGGTTCGGAAGCTCCTCGCCGAGGCGGCGGAGAAACTTCCTGGCGTGAAGGTCCGGATCGGGAGGTTGTCGGATTTCTCGGATGCGATCCTGACGGAGAAGGCGGCGGTGCCGGTCGTGCGCGGGGACATGCCGGACACGTGGATTCATGGGCCGATGTGCGATCCGGAAGGCGCGCGCAGGGTACGTTGGGCGCGGCCTGCGTTGGAGTCGGCGGAGATCCTGCAGACGCTGCTGCGGTGGCGGGGTGTCCCGGTGCAGGACGCGACCGCGAGCATTGCCGAGGCGCGGGAGCAGAGCCTGCTGTATGGCGAGCACACCTGGGGCGGGGCGTTGTGGTGGCTTGAGGCGGGATCGGACGGGCAGCGGTTGCTGCATGGCGATGCGTTTCGCGGGGCGCAGGCGGCGGGTCGTTTTGCACGCAGCGAGGCGTCGTGGGCCGAGCACAGTGCCTATGCTGGACGCGCGGAATCGATCGTGACGCGCGTGTTGGCGGAGCAGCGCAGCGCGCTTGCATTGAACGTGGCCGTCGAGGGTCCGCGGGTCGTGGTGTTCAATCCGCTGCCGTGGACACGCGATGCCTTCGCAAACGTTCCGGGTCTGCCGGCCCGGTTCCTCAAGGCGACCCCCGCCGACGGCAATGGAAGTCATGGCGAACCCATCGTCGCGGGTTCGGAGGGGTCCGGATTCCTCGCGCGATCCCTGCCGGCGCTCGGGTACCGTACGTTCAATCTTTCGGAGTCCGCGCCATCCCGCTCGTCCCGCGCAGCCCGGGCGGAGGGCACGACGTTGGAGAATCGCTGGGTCCGGTTGGAGTTCGACGCCTCACGGATGGCGGTTCGTTCGTGGGTCGACAAGGCGGGCGGCGGCCGGGAATGGGTGGACGCGGGTTCGGAGTACGGCTTCGGGCAGTTCGTGCATGAGCGGTTCTCGGCGGATGACGTGGGGGCGTTTGTGAAGGCGTACGTGAAGATCACGGCGGATTGGGCGACGAACGAGCTTGGGAAGCCGAACCTGCCGTCGGCGTCGGTGGCGCCCCATCGGGTCCGTGTGCCGATGGCAGGCCGGTTGCGGACGGAGAACGACGCGGCTGGCGCCACCATCATCCTGGACGGCGCGGCTCACGACGGCATGCCGGCGGTCACGGCTCGTTGGCGGCTCCTGACGGACCAACCGTTCGTCGACCTCGAGATGACGGTGCATGACAAGCCGGCCGACCCGTGGCCGGAGGCGTCCTGGATCGCGCTCCCGTTTGGCGTTGAAGAACCGAGGTTCCGAGTGGGTCGGCCGGGTTCGATCATCGATCCGGCGCGGGACATCGTCCGCGGCGCAAACCGGAATCTGTTCATGGTACAGACCGGGGTTGCGATCCACGGGAATGACGGCGCTGGCGTGGGGGTATGTCCGTTGGACAGCGGCCTCGTGAGCCTCGATGAGCCGGGTTGCTGGAAGTACGCGCCGGACTTCGTGCCGCGCCGCCCGTCGGTGTTCGTGAACCTTTACAACAACCAGTGGACCACCAATTTCCGGCTTTGGAACGGCGGCACCTGGACATCGCGGGTGCGCCTTTGGACTTATGGTCGCGGCCGCGGGCAGGACGGGGCGGAGGCCCTTGTGACGCCGTCGCTCGAGGCGCGATATCCCGTGATCGCAGCCTATTCGGACGGTCCGGCCGGGACCTTGGCGCGCCGGATGGAGGGTCTTTCCGTGAGTCGCCGGGGGATTCTCGTGACCGCGTTGGACGGTGGATCCGGGTCCGCGGCGGGGGGTGGGAACGTGACGCTCCGGCTCTGGGAACTTGCGGGCCGCGGCGGGCCGTGCCGAATCCGTGCGGCGGAAGGCTTGTTGCCGCGTGGGATTCGCCCGACGGACCTTCGTGGTGAGGATGTAGGGAAGAGCACCGCCGGGAGTCCCGTGGACATTACAATTGAAGTACCCGCCTATGCTCCGGTGACGCTGCGTGGGGGTGGGGGTGGTTGATGCGGGATGATTTCCGCGCCGGGGTGGGGACTGCGCCAAGATATCGCAGCGATCGGCCAAGAAACGGTTGGCAGTGGATGCCCTGAAAGCCGCGGACTGTCCCCAAGCTCTGAACCCCAGCCTGCTCATGAACCATGCCTTGATGGAGGGCGTCGGTCCCTCGCCGCCGCCGGTACGTCGTATTTCCGGCGGTTGCGACGGTGCTCGGCCCTCCGTGGCGCCTTGGTTCATGGCCGCAATACGCGTCCAAACTTCCCAAGAATTGGCTACCCATGAATGCCCAGAACGAGAAACCCGCGAGCACACCCCCGACCCGACATCCAACCACGCGTCGTGAGTTCCTGAAGACCACGGCGACCGCCACGGCGGCCACGGGCGTGGCGAGCCTCGCGGCGCTGGACATCAGCCGATCCGCGTATGCCGCGGGCAGCGACATCATCAAGGTGGGCATGGTCGGGTGCGGCGGTCGCAACACGGGTGCGGCGGCGCAGGCGTTGAATGCGGACTCAGGGACGCGGTTGGTCGCGATGTGCGACATCTTCATGGATCGGGTGAGGGGCAAGCGCGAGGTGTTGAAGGCGCAGAAAGGCGAGCAGGTCCAGGTGCCCGACGCCAATTGCTTCACCGGCTTCGATGGTTACCGGAAGGTCATCGACGCATCGGATGTGGTGCTGATCGCGAACGGCGCGAAGTTCCATCCGTTCCATGCGATGGCCGCGATCAAGGCGGGGCGCCATGTCTTCGTGGAGAAGCCGCACGGCATCGATCCCTATGGTGTCAGGATGATGCAGGCGGCGTGCGATCTCGCGAAGGAGAAGAACCTCAGCATCCTGTCGGGCCTTCATAGCCGGCATCACGCGGGGTACGAGGAAACCGTGCGCCGGATCCAGGAAGGGGCGATCGGCGACATTGTGACCATCGAGGAGAACTTTCTGCGGGCGCCGTACGGCGTCATGGAACGCGCCCCCGGGCTTAGCGAAGTCCAGTGGCAATGCAGCACGCAGTATCATTTCCGGTGGATTTCCGGGGACGACGTCCCGCAATCCCTGGTGCACAACATGGATCGCGCGAGCTGGGTGCTCGGCAATGCGGTGCCGTTGAAGTGCCATGGCATGGGTGGGCGTTCCTCGATGTCGGAGCCGATCTATGGCGATGTCTTCGACCATCATTCGGTTGTCTATGAGTATCCCCGCGACGTCCGGGTCTATGCGTTGTGCCGCACCACGACGGGTTGTTACGATGAATCGTCGAGCCTGATCTTCGGAACCAAGGGCCGCGCGTCGGTCCTCGGCTGCAGGATCTGGGGGGAGAAGGCCTGGCGTTGGGATGGACAGTGCGATCCGTATCAGGTCGAGCATGACCGGCTTTTCGCCGCGATCCGATCAGGCAAACCCCTGAATAGCGGCGCCTACATGGCCCGCAGCACCATGACCACGGTCATGGGCCAGATCTCCTGTTACACCGGCAAGGAGATCAGTTGGGAGGAAATCTGCGGCTCCGAGTTCGCCTATCTTCCGAAGCCCGAGGATTGCCGCGACGACATGGATCCCCCCGCCAAGCCTGGGCCGGATGGGAGTTATCCCGTGCCGCGGCCAGGGCGTATGGATCTCGCGGGTTGGCCGACCGGGGCTGCACCGGCGGTCAAGGCTTGAGGCGGGTGCCGCGACGGCCCGCTGCCGAGTGGACCGCTTATTGGACCCGGGGGGATCGCCCCTCCGGGTTCGCGGGTTTCCTTCCGTGAAGGCGTCGCTTTGAGTTACACCCAACGCCGCGACCTGCGTCGATGAAGCGCGAACAGGCCGAGCATGGAGCCGATCATGGTCGCATAAGTGCCCGGCTCGGGAACGGCTGTGAATGACAGGTTGAGGTTGTTCCCGCTCAGTTCCAGCGAGAAGGAGCCGCCGAGGGTGTCATTGGAGAAGCCAGAGGTGTCGAGCAGGAATTGATCGGCTGAATAACCACTGACTCCCTGGGTCGTGCTGGCCACGCGCCACGAGTAACTCTGCCCCGCATTGAAATGAGCGGCATCACCGGCGCTGTAACCCGGACCCACGGGCGAGAGGGAAGACACGGTGAAAGTGAACCGATTGAGGGATGTCGCCGTGATGCTGAGACTCCCGTTGATCTGGGCAAGGTCCCAGCCGATCGAGTTCCCGGCGGTGCCGGTGGCGTCGTCGATCTGCCAGGCATACGTCCCGCCGCCCTGCCAGACCGTGTTGCCGAGGGAGATCTGGCCTGCGCTTTGGCCTGGCGACAGGGTTCCTCCCGAGGTAATGGTCGTCCCACCAACCGTGCCGCCTCCGGTCAGCATCGCCCCCGAACCGACACGGACAGCGGCATTGGCGATGCTACCAGAAACTTCGAGCGTGCCGGCATCGACATACCAGGTGCCGGAATGCAGGGAACTGGGGGAGGAGAGTGTAAGCCGTGCGGTCCCGGTCTTGTGAAGATCGGCGCTGCCCGAAATGCTGCCCGCCAAAGTCAGAGCCGTGGATGCGTTGATCGTGGAGACAGCCTGGGCGGTGACGCTGTTGGGGAGAGTCAGGGAAGTGACGGCGGATTTGAACGTGCCGCCCTCGAGGCTGAGACTGCCCGAACCCAAGGCTGAATTGTTACCGACGGTGAGGGTTCCAGACTGGAGACGGGTACCGCCGGAGAAGGAATTGGCGCCGTAGAGACCCAATTCGCCCGCGCCTGAACTGACCAGACCTCCGGATCCATCGATCTGACCGTCAAACCGGGTATCGAAGGCGCTCTTGAAGGTGTTCTGGCCGATCAGGGTGAGGGGACCCGAAAGGATCTGGCTCAAGCCGAGGAATTCAACGAGGTCAGACGAGAAGCTTTGGGCACCGGTGCCGACGGAATCGGTGGTGACGGCCAAGGACCAGCCGACGAGTTTGCTGGTGGCCCCCGCCGAATGATCGCTCAGGAGCAGGCGCCATTCGCCGCCCGCATCCTGGCCGTTCAGCACCGAGAGCAGGGCCGTCCGAGGGGATGAACTGACGACGGGGTCCGGGGAGGCAATGCGTCCGTCGGGCTGCCAGGTGCCCGACGGGCCGCCAGGGACGGCGATCCCATCGCTACCGTTGAGGACGGATCGGTAGTTGTGGATGTCGCCGACGGCGCTGTCGGAAAGCGTCACATGAAACCCGTCATCCGAATAACCCGACCCGGTTGGCGTGGCCTTGCCGGTCCGGTTGAGAAGCACGGAGTAAGCCGATCCATGGCTCAGCGCCGCATAGAGATCCCCGTTGTACCCGCCATCAAAGCCGTATCCCACGATGTCGAGGGAGACAGTCACCTCGGTGACCTTGGAGCCCGCGATGCCGAAGGATCGTGAGTCCACGACTTCCCCGGCATCTGGAATGGCGACCCCCGGGGTGTAGGCATGGGTGATCCGCATCTGGCCCAACGCTGTCACGTTCCCGGCGCAGAGCGTGACCGGGAGCAGGAGCGGGATGAGGTTTCGCTTCATGAAAGAGATTCAGGCACGGCACCGCCGGTGGCATTCGTCAGGGCCAGAGGGACCGATAATAACGGTTGGTCCGGGTGATGTCACCATCGGTGAATTCGTACACGCCGTTGGCCCCGGAGGTCACGAGCGCCAGCGTGGTCCAGTCGGCCGGAGACAGGGAATCGGTGGCCTGGATCCTGTAGGTGCGTCCCGGGATGCCCTGGAAGCGCACCAGCTTGAATCCTGTCGCGGAAAGGTAGGTCAGGCTGAGGATGTTTCCGGTGGGTGCGGAGGAGTCGCCTTGGATGACGATCGTGACGGTGCCGGTGGCGGAGTCGCCGGCACCGTTGGAGACGGTGTAGGTGAACGAATCCGTTGAGTCGAAACCCAGCGGTGGTTGGTAGATGACCCAGTTGCCATCGATCGAGACCGTTGCGCCGTGGGCGCTGGCGGCGCTTACGCCGAGGAGAGTCAGTGTGCGTCCCTCGATGTCGACGTCGTTGGCGAGGAGCTTGGACGTGCGGATCTTCAACGAACGCCCGGCTGGGCGTTCCGCGAGGTCGGCGATGGCGTGGATGGGTTCAATGACGGAAAGGACGTTCACGGGAACGATCCCCACGGCGAAGAGTTCGCCGCCCATGCCGGTGTTCCCAAGGTCTTCCAGGGATACGTCCAACTGTGCGGCACCCGAGAACGAGGCGGGATATTCGAGTTGGACGCTCCCAAGCGCCATCCGAAGGGTCGCGAGGTCACCTTCCAATCCCACAAACCCGTTTCCGTTGGTCCCGCTGATCACCGTGGCCGTCCCGAGATTGGTCACGGTCAGGCTTCCCAAGGCATTGGTGAGATAAAGGCGCATCCTCCCCGTTCCAGCGTCCGGGTCCCCGCCGTCGAGGCCGGAGACCATGAACGGCGCCGTCCCCTGCCAGACGGTGTACGGGGTGGGCACCTGAAGCCAGGGCGGGTCATTGAGGGCCGAGACGGCGACTGAGAACGAATTCGTCACGCTGCTGGTTCCGTCGCTGAGGATCAGCGAGGCGTTGGCAAATCCCGAAGCATTGGTGGCCGCGACGAGCGTGAGGGTGCGGTTGTCCCCTGAGGTTCCCAAGGTCACGGTCGGGAACAAGGCGGGGTTGTCGCAGGTGAATCGCAGGAACAGGTCGGAAGCCGGGGTCTCCTCGTCCGCGGCCGAGAACATGATGATGAGCGGGGTATCCTCCGGGGTGTCCAGGGACGGGATGGAGGTGAGTGTTGGCGGCAGGTTTCGGGGGATGGCCCGGGTGCCGCCGATGGCGACTGGATTGCCATCGAAGTAGATCGTCCCGGAAAAGACGACCCCGGCCCCGGCCTCCACCGAGGCGGTCATGCGATAACTGATGGCCCGGGACAGATCGTCGAGGAATGGACCCCACTTGATCGTCCGATTCGCGGCGTCGTAGGTGCCGAAATCGGAGACGGAATCCACGGTCCATCCGGCTGGGATGAGCTCGGCGACCAGATAGCTTTCCACCCCCGCCAGCGGATAGGTGAACACCGTGACCGGCAGTTGAGTGCCGGGAATGAAATGCGTGAGGGTGGCGTGCTCCGCGGATCCCTGGCCCACGAGGCACGCGGTGAGTTCTGCCGGGCCGGTGTTGGTGACGGTGTTTTCGCCAAAGGTGGCGTAGCCCTCGAAGGAGCCCTTGGACCGGTCGCCCTCCGGGGCCTGGACCTCGTAGATGAGGGTCCTCGACTGGCTGTCGAAGAAGGGTCCCCAGGTCACCCGATGCAGGTTGGTGTCCCAGTTTCCGGTGCCGGGATTGGTGACGAGCCAGCCCGTCGGGATGTTTTCCACGACACCATAGGCCGCCACATCAGCCTCTGGCGTGATCCTGTTGGTGACACTGAAGGTGTCGCCCGGGAATTCGCAGGACGGGAGCGAGCGGAGCACGGTTCCGGAGTCGGCGAGGAGTCGGGAGAACCGGGTCGCGCCCACCGTGGTGATCGTCGCCTGATCGAACGTGCCACGGCCCGCAAACACCACCTCACCCTCCGCAGCGTCCGGCGGGGTGATCGTGTACACGAGAATGCGGGACGTCTCATCCATGAACGGTCCCCATTTCACCAGGCCCTGGGAGGAATCGTAGATCCCGAAATGACTGATCGCCGTGACGTCCCAACCGGCCGGAGGTGATTCCTCAATCAGGACCAGGCCCGTGCCGGTCCCCGGTGTGACCCTGTTGGTGATGATCACGGAATTTCCCGGAACATAGGCGGATGGAAGATATCGGCGGACCGTCCCGGATCCGAGGCCGCCCTGAGCCACGGACGATGCGCCGCCGATGGCGACAATCGCGGCACCGAAGGACCCGTTCCCGTCGAATGGCACCGTGCCCGAGGTGGTGTCGGGAACTCGGACCGTAGCCCACAGGTTCCTGGGAATGCCGTCGAGGAAGGGTCCCCAGCGGAGGCGGGTGGACTGTGGGAGAATCGCGCCCGATTCGTTGGCATCGATGAGAACCCAGCCCTCGGGGAGCGTCTCCTCCACAGCGTACGCATCGACTCCGGGCTCCAATGTGATCACGTTCGTAATCGTCAGGGTCTGGCCCGGGAGATAGTAGGTGGGTAGGGAACGGGTGACTCGGCCGGTGGGTGCGGGTGCCGGGTTGAGATAGGCCAGCCCGGTGGGGGTTGCGGGGCTGCCGTCGAAGCTGGCGCTGCCGGAGAGGGAGATGCGTCCGGTGGCGTCGGAGGGAGGCGTCAGGACGACCGTGAGTTTGCGGGTCAACCCGTCGAAGAACGGGCCCCAGCTGACCTTGTTTGCTGCTGCCTGATGGCGGCCGTCATGGCTCGCCGCCCCGACGCTCCAGCCGGTTGGCACGGTCTGTTCCACGGTCTGAAGGAACGTGTCCGCGAGGGGGGCGGCGGTATTGGTCAGGGTGAGTGCGATTCCCGGGCGGTAGTAGCTGGGACCGCTGCGGACCACGGGGCCTGACTGGGCGAGGAGTGGGGCCGGGGCCATCAGGCCAAGGCCCAGACACAGGGCAAGGATCCTGCGCAGCCAGCCAGGATTCCCGACCGGCTTCGAGGTCGGTGCGGGAAGGTGGAAGTCAGGGTGGCTGGGTTTCACGGTGGGCCGGGATCGGCTGGGGTGCTCAGTGGTTCCCGACGTTCTCGATGCCAAGTTCGACCGCCCGGAAGAACCCTTGCGGTTGGCTCAGGAGAATGGCGGGACCGAACAGGAACCGGCCCTGGTCATCGGCGACACCGTTGGTGAGAGGCTTCCAATCGAGCATATCCTCGGAATACTCGACGGCATAACCGACGCCGGGCTGGCCCCGGACGGACCACAGGGCGAGATCGGCCGCGAAACTGAGCCGGGTTCCAACGGGCAGGGTGGTCGGGGTATCCGAGGTGCCGACGGTACGGCGGCCTGACATCGGGACGAGGCGACCGTCGTAGGAACCGACGCCGGTGAATGCGAGGTTCGACGCCACGCGATCGGGGACCACCGTGTAATACATTTCCCGTGAAGCCCGATCGAAGAACGGGCCCCACTTGACCTTGCGATTGATGGGATCGTAGCTGCCGCCGGCGCTGACCGACTCGACCCGCCATCCGGGCGGCGGGTAGTCCTCGACGGCATAGGCCCGAAGTCCGGTGCGAACCGTGGCACGGAACATGACCACCGACGCGATTTCAGGGCCGAAGACCTGGGGAAGGATCGATTCGACGGCCAAGGGTGGACCGTCCTGATTGGCGCCCATGAGGGCGACGCCGCGCTGACCGGAGGTGCTGGCGATGTTGAGCAGGCTGTCATCGGAGGCCGGGGAGGCCGGGGTGGCGTTCGTCGGGGCGGGGATGCTGATCCACCAGAGCGGGGCGCCGTTGGTCACCGTGATGTCCTGCCGATAATACTCACCCGCTTCCCAGAGGGCGCTGGCGCGGGTGACATACTCAATGGGTATGTTGGTCGGACTCAGGGACCACGGGAGACCTTTCTTCCAGGCACTGTAATAGGCGGAGAGTTCCGCGATCGTGATGCGATTGTCCTTCGGGCCGAGGTCTGCCGGGTGCGGGGCATCGATCTTGAGCGGATGGGTTCCAGCCCTGTACTCCTCCCGGTTGACCAGTCCGTCGTGGTCGGGATCGTCTTCCGGGCCATAACGCAGATCGAGGAGGTAGGCCTGTTCCCAGCCGTCGGGAAGGCCGTCGGCGTCCGTGTCGACGTCGCCGAAGTCGACCTGCTGGACCGCGCCCTTCGTGACGATGTCGAAGGGGATCTGGGCGCGGACCTGTCCGTTCATGAGGACGGTGAGATAGACCGTGTCACCGACCAGGGAAGCGCCGGCCCGGGAGACGGGCGGGGCGCTGTCGATGGGCAGGCGCAGGCTGTAATAGTTATTGCCGAGGGCGCCGAGGGTGGCTTGGACGAGGGCGCCGCCCATGGGCACGACGCGGGCCTGGATGATCACGTTGTCGCTGGCGGTAAGGGTCTTGCCGCCGAAGGCAACATGGCCATAGAGGACGACGTCAGGCTCGGGGAATCCGGCGCGGGCGGCCGGGACGATTCCGAGGATGACGATGGCGGCGGACGCGAGCAGTTCCAGGCCGTGGTGGATCGGTGAGGATTTCATAGGTGTGTCCTCGGATGATTCTTAGTTGCCGCTGTAGGCGTAGGTCTGGAAGAAGAGCTTGATGTCGGACACCGTGTTGATGAAGGCGTCCAGTCCGACGTTCGGGTCGTTGAGCAGCGTGCCGCCCGGGATGATGAGCATCCACTCGGTGTTCCAGACGGAGCGGCCGATGAGTCGGCTGTCCGTGATGGCTTCCCGTTCCGTGAACGATCCCGAGTCGTGGAAGGCGCGGAAGCTGGAGAACTTGCGTATCTCGGCGATGGCACCGCCGAGGGAATCGTTGGCGGGGATGTAGTTCGGGTTTTTGATTTCGGTCGGTCCGATCTGGTAGGGAACGGGGAGTTTCTGGTCGACGACCCTCCAGAGACGGGTCTCGAAGTCATTGCCGTCCTGGGCGCGGAGGACATCGGCTCCGACGGGGACGAGATAGACGCGGGGCGTCATGGACATCCCGTTGCCGTCATAGTCGGAGAACCAGATGCCGGCGGACCGGACGCGGGTGGCGAAGTGACTGGGGTCATAGGCACTGTCACCGCCGCCGAGAGGCCATCCGAAAAAGTTGAGGCCGAAGGTGACCGTGGTTGGGAAACGGATGACGAGCCCGGGTTGGGCGCCGGAACTTTCCGGGGCGAAGGGCCGGCAGTAGCGGCGGAATTCTGGCAGGTCCCAGACATTGGGGACGATGGCGGACTTGAGAACCTTGCGCCAGTCGTCGTTGGAATGGCTGCGGAGGCGGAACCATTCCTTGCGGAGACTGAAGCGGCCGGTCTCGGTCTGGGGATTGTTGAAGCCCATCTGGGTCTTCTGGACGGAGAAGTTCTGGATCATCCGTGCGAGCGGGTCGGCGAGGCCCACGCGGCCGGCGACGGGCGCCACGCCGGTGGCATCGACGCGGAGTTGGCCGAGGGTGCGCTGGCGGATGATGTCGGTGAGGAACTGGCTGCCGGAGTTGGCGCCTTTGCCGAGGAGATTGACCTCGTAGTCATAGGCGGTGGCGGCCAGGTAGACATAGCGTGCGGCGAGGTCGAACTGGGCGCGGAACTTGCCCAGGGCCTCGTTGCGGAACATCCGGAACGCCATGTCGCGGTAGCGAAGCTTGGTGGCATCGCCGGCGACGGCGGTGCGGAGGGTGCGCCGTTCATCCAGCACGCGTTGGCCCTTGGCGATGGAGGCGCGGACGTTTTCGCCGGCCTGATCGAGGGCCTCACGCTGGTTGAACATCTCCAGGCGCTTGACCGGTTCCTCACGCATGAGCGCGGTCGCTTGCTTGAGGTCGGACTGGGCATCGGCGTCGACCTTGTCGAGGAGGAGCATGCGGTCGGAGAGTTGGTCTGCGGCCTCGGCCTGCATCGGGATGATGTTGTCCGCATAGAATTTACTGCCCCAGGCCATGCCCTTGAGGAGGCTGGATCCCATGGCGGCGAGGTTCTTGATGAGGCCGCGGGCAGGGGCCGTGGCGTCTGTGGCAAGACCGACAGACTTGGGTAGACACTCGGCGCTGGCATCTCCGATTTTTTCCAGTTTGTCGGCGCCCATGGTCATGAGGTCGGCGACCTTGCGGAAGGCGAGAGGGGCCTGCTTGTAGATGGCGCCCTGGAGGAGTTTCTGGTCAAAGACACGGAGCTCCGTGTCCTCGACGTGTTTCTCGCCCTGGATGCCGTTGATTTTCTCGTCCATTTCCTGGACCAGATTCTCGTAGTTCTTGATGGACTGCTTGAAGCGCGCCTGCTGCATGACGAGGTTCTGGATGGCGGTCTGGATTTCGCCACCGGCCCGCCTCAGTCCCCACTCGGCGGGGGCCTTGAAGGCGTAGCCTTGGGAGGAGGTCGGGTAGTCGATGGGTACGGAGCTCACCGCCTCGATGGAGGGCGGGGAATCGCCGGCGATCTTGGCGGCGGAGTCGAAGTGGCGCTGGACAGCGCTGAGGCTGACGATGCCGATCAGATGGTCGAGCGGGTTGAAGTCGAGGGCCATCGGACCGTACTGGGACTTCTCGAACACGCCGGTGGTCTCGACCCATGCCTCGTTGAGGCGCTGGTGGTAGGCGGTCATGCGCTGGTCGGGAGGCGCGGTCTCGCCGTTGACGTCGGCGGTCTCGACATAGAGGTAATGGATGAGGTCCGGTCCGCTGTAGCCGCTGGGATAGGTCTTTCCTGCGCCGATGTCTCCGGCATAGGGATAGCCGTAGATCTCGATCAGCCTGTTATCCAGTTCACGCTCCTGCGCGAGGTTCTTCTTGGTGAGATCCTCCTGGGCGTCTTCGCTTTTCCGGAGGGCCATGGTCATCGCGTTGGCTTCGTCGAACAGGGTCCGGGCGTTGAGCAGCGCGGTCTGGGCGCGGCCGGCCACCTGCTCAAAGTGGGTCTTGCCGGCGGCGACCTCGGCGGGGTCGATGTCGAAGGGAACGGCGCCGGCGACGAGGCCGAGCGGGTTCAGGCCGTTGTCGGCCTTGTCGACCTGGGCGACGATGTCGAAGGCTTCGGAACCTATCTGGCTGAGTTCATCGACCGTCTGGCGGTCGATGCGGTCGATGCCGGTGTGGGCGTCGTCGGGGTCCTGGCTGGGGAGGATGGCATTGCCAACGACCCAGTCGAAGTAGGCCCCTGCGGCGGCGCGCTGGCTCCATTCGCTGACGCCCCACGCGCGTTCGCTGTCGGTGTCCGTGTAGCCCTGCCATTGGCCGGCGGGATTATCGACGTACTTCTGGCGGTAGGTGAGGTCGACGATCTGGGCCCCGGCCTTGGCCTTGTTGGCGGCGGCGGCGGCGAACTTGCGTTCGTCGAGATAGTCGACCTTGACGGGCACGCCAGCGAGCAGGACGGATTCGCTGCGGGGCAGCCAGGTGTAGTTCGGATGTCGGAGGAGAGAGTAATAGCCCTTGATGGCGGTGAGATAGTGACCCCAGGCGTCGCCGTGGCCCTGGGGATACATCATGCGGGCGTCCTTCTCGTCGATCTTCCCGTCATGGCTCAGGTCGCTGACGTTATAGACCTGAGTATAGGCGACCTCGCCGTCGCCGAGGGTGAAGTTCCAGAGAAGCCGGTTGTAGACGGGGGCGCCCTGGACTCCGGCGGAGCTGTTATCGCGGCCGCGGAGGAGGGTGAGTTCCTCCTCGAGCAGGCTGTCGAGCTGGTTTTGGAAGGCGAAGATCGAGCTCGCGGTGGCGCCGTAGGTGTCGGAACTGGTGGTGAAGCCGATGGTGGGATCAGCGGCGTCGGCCATCGCGTCGTTACCGAGGAGGCTGTAGAGGTCCGCGATCCGGCTGGCGGCCATGAGGAGGGCCTGATTGGCCGGCGCGTAATTGACCGAGGGCACGCCCTCGATGGAGAGGCCGATGCCGCGGTTCAGCACGGTCTGGTAGGCCTCGATGAGGCCGATGGAATTCAGGTAGCTCGGGTCGGGGTTGAAGGCGATGTCGCCCTCATACCGTGAGCCGGCCTGCTGGAGCATGCTGACGACCGTGCTGGCTTGTGCGCTGTTGAAGTCGGTGGAACGGGCGTCGAAGGGGTTGAGCCCGCGGATGACGCGCTTGACCCAGCCCTCGGCGAGCATGGCGGCCGGCTCGCTCTTGTTCGACGGATCGCCGATCCAGTCGCTCCAATTGGTGTTTCCGTTGACGTTGTATCCGCGGACACGGAGGACGAACCAGTTGTCGGACAGGACGAGAAGGCCGGACTCGCCGGGACCGCCCAAGGTGATCTGGTTGAGTCCGAGGCCCCCGCTGTGCCGGATATAGCCGCGGGTATCCGTGACGTTGCCGGTGATCGGATTGACCCTGGGGAGGTTGATCCGGCTGTCGGAATCGTAGGGATGATACCACCACTCGAATTCGACGCTGTCGGTGCGGCCTGCGAAGTCGGAGCTGTGTCGGAGGATCAGGCGCGAATCGAAGACGTTGTCACTTGGCAGGACCTTGAGGTCGCCGAGGTACGGGCCGTCATCAATCTCGATGATCTTGAGCGTGACCGGGAGGCCGCCGAGGGTGGGATCGTTGTTTTCGGCGAGGGTGATGTAGCGGGGCGGAATGCCGTACGGCGCGTCGGTGGGCGTCGAATAGCTCCCATTGGCGAGAAGTTGACCGGGGTGCCCGGAAAGGCTGTCGTCGGGCACGTTGCGGCCGGCGGCGGTATCGAAGCGCCAGTAGCCCGCGAGGCCATCCTGACCAATGGCGAGCTGCTTGCGGGACAGGGCCGCGAGGGTCGAGGAATGCCTGGCAATGCCATCCCAGAGGCGGATCTCGTCGATCATGCCGGCGTAGACCTGCGCGGGCGATCCCGGGTCGCCGCCGAAATAGAGAGGCGCGAGGTCCGTGGACTTGAGCGGGATGGCGAAGCCTTCGGCGAAGGCGATGGCGACCGAGTCGCGGTAGATCGCTGCGGTCTGGGCATCCGCATCGAACACCAGGGCGTAGTGGTGCCAGGCGTTCATGTCCGAGGAAAGGATCGGGTCGAGGGTACGGACGCGCTGGGTGGCGAACTCGAAGTAGAAGTAGCCATTGCGGTAGCCGGCCTTGAGGGCGTTGAGCGGGTTGGTGCCGAGGCGGACCAGGGTGTTGGTCGCGGTGGAGCCAGCGCCTGGCTTGAGCCAGAACTCGATCGTGAACGAGCCGTTGAGTCCCGGGGCATTGCCGGTGGCGTCAGCGGTGCCCTTGGGATTGTCGATGCGCAGGTATTGCGAGGATCCGCTGGGCATCACGAGGGCGTTGCCGGGGTGGGGCAGGGCGGGGGGTACGCTGGCATCGGCGGCGGTGAGGGCCTTCGGGTTGCCGCTGAAGATCTCGGGCACGGCGTTG
>CAIMTB010000329.1 GCA_903844265.1 uncultured Verrucomicrobiota bacterium | reverse complement strand
GTATCACGACAACCCGCGACTGAGCGCCCTCAACCCGGCAGGGAGCGGATTCGTGTCGGGCGGCGGGGAACTTGTGGCACTGCGGCTGCCGGTGGACGGCCATGAGGCGAGCGTGTTCGTGTCGGTGGAGCGACGGGGGTACCTGGCGCGCGGGTTTGATCCCGAGACCGTGGTTGCGGCGGATCTGCGATATACGAGGCTGTGGGGTGCGGGTTGGTCCCTGGGAGGGTCGTTCGAGTATCTGTTCCTTCATCAGGTTTTCGATGCCTCCGAGCTTGAGGGCGTTCCTGCGGTGGTCCTGGCGCAGGGACATCAGATGACCCTGCGGCCGGTGGTTGCGCGCGACATCGGTCCGAGTTGGCGCATCGAGGCTGAGATCGAGGCGAGCCGCCAGTGGCTGGAGGCGCCACTGGACGGCTATTCCGACCTGGGGCCGAGGCTGGGTGGGATATGGAAGCTGGGGCGCGGGCAGTCGCTGGGGGTCTCGTATCGTTTCCGGGACCGCTTCTTCGAAAGCCGTCATCCTCGGGACGACGCGGGACAGGAATTGCCGGAGCTTCTGACCTATTCGCAGCATGAAATCGAGGTGGCCTGGAGAATGTCCTGGGGTGCCGACCAGCGCTGGCGGTTGGTGCTGCGTCCGGGCTGGGTTCGAAATCTCGACGATGGCAATGGATTCTACGATTACGACCGTGGTCAATGGGTCTCGACGCTGCGGTACATCCGGCCGCGGTGGGAGGCGCGCCTTGACGGCCGGGCGCGGGCGTACTTCTACCCGGTGCAGACGAACGGCCAGGCGGATGGCGCCGCGCGGCGGCGGACGGACCTGAGCCTGACGGTGAGGGGGGATTGGAAGCCGCGACATGGGGTTCGGATCTTTGCGCAGTACGAGATGGAGAATTCCGACGAGAACACCGTGGCGTCTGACTACCGTGCCAACGTGGTGAGCACGGGGGTGGAGTTCGAGATGTGAAAGCCGCGGCGCTTGCCATTCTGCTGACCTGGCTGGTGACGACTACGCTTGTGGTCGTCGGTGTGCGCCAGCTTCGTTCCCAGGTGCGGGAGCAGATCATCCGTCGCGATGGGGAGATCCTCCTGGCCCTGGCGCGCACGCCGTCGGGTGGTGACGATTCGGACTCCCTTCTGGCCGGCGAACCCTTCGCCATGTTTGTGAACATCGGCCGGCTCGAGGGGATCCTCGCGGCGCGGATGTTTGACGCCCAGGGTGTGTTCCTGGCCTCGATCCCGGATCGGGTACGGGAGGCGGAGGTGGAGGCTGGGGACCTCGAGGAGTTGAGGCGCGGCCATCCCATCAGCCGCTTTCGGCCGGCGTTGCGGCTTGGGGACGTCTTCCTTCCGGTTGCGGCAACGGCTGCCGCCGAGAGTACGGCCGTGGTGCCCGCCGTGGAGGTCTGGGTGCCGCTGCTGGCAGGTGGCGACGGTCGTTTCGCGGGGGCCGCGGGTTTCGTGATCGAGGGCAGTTCGGTGGCGCGGGAGTTTGAGTTGCTGGACCGGCGTTTGCGGACGAATGCGGCGGGGGTGCTGCTGGCTGCGCTCGGTGTTACCGGCGTGGTGCTGGCGTGGGCCTTTCGTCAACTCGAACGAGGCCGCCAGCTGCTCGCGCGGCGAACGGAGGATCTGCAGCGTGCGAACTCGGAGCTGTCCCAGGCCGCTCGCGTCACGGCCCTCGGCGCGGTCACGGCCCACCTGATTCACGGACTTCGGAACCCGGTCTCCGGTCTGCGGTCGTTTGTCGAGGCGGGCAGTGAACCCGGAGTGCTGGACGAGGAGGCGTGGCGGGATGCGATGGCGGCGACGCGGCGGATGCAGGGTCTCATCCAGCAGGTGGTGAGCGTCCTGCGCGATCACGAGACCGGGCTTGATTTCGAGGCCACGCTCAAGGACGTGGCGGAGGCGGTGATCGAGCGGGCGCGGGGTTTGGCGCAGGCGCGGTCGGTGGTCCTCGAGGCGCCGGTGGTGGGGACTGGGCAGGTGAACAACCGCCGGGCGGGTCTCCTTGCCCTGCTCCTGACGAACCTCGTGGAGAACGCGATCGACGCGACGCCTGCCGGAAAATGCGTTCGGCTCGCCCTGCGGACTGGCGGTGACCGGCTTGTCGCCGAGGTTGGCGATGAGGGGCCCGGCGTTCCGGCGTCGGCCCGTGAGCGGCTTTTTCAACCCCAGGAATCCTCGAAGGAAGGTGGCGGTGGTCTGGGGTTGGCCATCACGCGGCAACTGGCCCTGGCCCTGGGGGGCACCGTGACTCTCGCCTCGACCGGCCCCGGTGGATCCGTGTTTCGCGTGGATCTGCCCGCAACGTTGCCGGAAGGGCCGTGAGCCACGGGCGGGCAGCCCCCACGGGGTCACCGTGGGAAGTGCTGCTTGTGGATTGGCCTTGGAGATCGCAAGAAACTTGAGGCGCGAATGGAAAGGCGAGTGATAATCTCCCGCGCTTCACGTGAAATGATCACCCCACGTTTCGATCCAGGAACCGATGCCCGGCCAGGGAATTCGTCGAGATCCGAATCTGGTTCCCGGGTAGTCCACGGGGCGACCGGGACCGCCCTGGCCTGGTGTTTGGCGGTTCTTCTGGTGGCCTCGATGTTGAGCGCGCGCGCACAGGGGGTGCCCGAGTGGCGCTGGTCGCACCCGCTGCCCCACGGGAACAATGTTGCGGATCTCGCGTTTCGCGGAGGGTTGTACGCGCACGTGACCGATCACGGCGGGATTTATACCAGCACCAACCGGTTGGTCTGGGATCGCCGCGCCAGTGGGACTCTGACGGATCTCCGCGGCGTGGCCTGGTTCGGGTCACGGCTGTTGGTCACCGGCGAGGCGGGCACCGTTTTATGGAGCGATGACGGGGTGAGGTTCCAGGCCGGTGCGATCACTGCAAAGACCACCGACTGGCTGGAGGGAGTTGCGGCATCGGCGACTCGCGCGGTGGCGGTGGGGGACAACGCGGCGATCTACACCTCGAGCGACGGAAAGTCGTGGACGCGGGTCTCGGGGCTTTCCTTCACCACTTTTCTCTCGGGCGTGGCCTACGGGGCGGGGCAGTTTGTGGCGGTTGGAGACGCCGGCTTCATCGCGAGCAGCTCGAACGGGACCTCCTGGACACGCCGGACATCGCCTTCCGCGGTGGATCTCTTCCGGGTTGCCTTCGGTGACAACCGCTTCCTTGTGACGGGACGGAACGGGGTGGTGCTGACGAGCAGCAACGGCACTTCGTGGAGTGCGGACACGGCGACGGGGGTGACCAACAGCCTCCTTGCGGCGGCGCTCGCGCCCGGGGAACGCCTTGCCGTGGGAGAGTCCGCGTGTCTGCTGAGGATCCCGCCCCTGGCCTGGCAGAATCATACCTCGAGCATCGTGTCGCCCTCGCCGGTTCCGGCGTGGACCTATGCGGCGGCGCTGTGGGACGGGAATCGTTACCTGGTTGGCGGGCGGACGGGGGTCTTCGTCGAGAGTTTCAGGACCAACCTCGGCGGGCTCGCAGCCCAGACCTTCTGGTTCCGCAACGACGATTCCCCGCGCAACGGCCTTTGGGACGTGGCGCGCTTCGAGGACACCTACCTTGCCGTGGGCGACGTGGCTACCATCCTCAGCAGTGCCCGTGGCGTGGGTTGGAACGAGGAGGGGGCTCCCGTGCCTTCAGATGTCATCCTGTACGGGATCGGCGGGTCGCCGTCGGTGGCGTTGTCGGTGGGATCGTCGGGGACGATCCTGCGCAGCGTCGCCACCTTGACCAACCATGTGACCACGAACCTGGTCGTCTATGCCGGGTCCACGAATGTTGTCCTCACGACCCATTCGGTGAGTCTTCTCGGCGTCGTGTGGGATCTGCTTCCTGCCGTGACGACCAACACCCTCCAGGGGATCGCGTGGAATGGCGCGCGATACGTCGTCGTGGGCGGCGGCGGAACCGTGCTCACCAGCACGAATTCCATGGACTGGTCAAAATCAACGATCGCCGGTGCGGGTTTCCTGAGTTCCGTCGTCCCTTTTGGCGGCGGTTTTGTCGCCACGGGAACCGGCGGTGCCATCTACCAGAGCGCCAATGGCGCGAGTTGGACGAAGCGCTCCTCCGGGACGACGAACTGGATCTACCGGGTTCGGGATGTCGGTGGCAGCCTGATCGCGGTCGGCCAGAACGGCGCCTTGCTGGTCAGCTCAGACGGTGTGGTCTGGAACGCGCGGTCCAGCGGTTCGACGGCCTGGCTGACGGATGCAAGTCTTGTGGGTCGCCAGGTGTTTGTCTCCGGGACGCAGGGGACCTGCGTTCGGAGCACCAATCTCGTGGATTGGAGCGCATTGTCGCTGCCGACGGGGAAGGCGTTGTACGGGTTGGCCAGCGATGGCGTGCAGTTGGTGGCGGTGGGTGCGGAAGGCGTCGTCCTTCGCGCCATTGCCGATCCTGACGGGGCGCCGGTGGGGATGGCCGGGTACGCGCACGTCGAAGGAGGGCAGGGAGGGAGCGGGGGGGTGGCCGTGGATGCAATGGTGTTCAGCGGCACGCCCGAGCAGCGGTTCCGATGGCAGGGCGCGACCGATCTGGGAATCTGGTCGTCAGAGATCGACCTGGAATTGGACGCGAACGGTGCGGCGACGCTGGGAACTCCTGCGCCGCCGACACGTGGCTTTCATCGGACCGCGACGCGGCCGTGAGGGTGGAGCGCGTCCGACCGCATCCTTCGGATTTCAGAGATCGCAGATCCAGGGTGTCTACCAAAACCAGGGCGTGGAGCCGCTCCCACGTCCATGGCGTACAAAAGACCTGTCCCTTCATTTCTGCAACGCGACGTCCAGACAGAAATGCCGGCGACTCACCTATGAAAGACCTGTCCCCTGATTGAGGTTTGGGGGTGCACGTTTCTGGCGCGGTCATGCCGCGGGGATCTGGATCACGACCTCGAATCCGGCGGGGTTTCGGTTCGACGCGGTGACCGTTCCGCGGCAAGCGTCGATGCACGTTTTCACAATCGCGAGGCCGAGGCCGGCGCCGCCGAATTCGCGTGAACGGGAGTCTTCCGGACGAAAGAAGGGCTCGAACAATCGGGGCAGTGACTCGGGGGAGACGCCGGGTCCGAGGTCGGAGATCGAAAGGACGGCGCGCTGGTTTGCGAGGCGGGCGGTGGCGGAGATCGGGCCTGCGCTGCCGGCGTAGCGGACGGCATTGCGCAGGAGGTTGGCCACGCCGCGTTGCAGCAGTTGCGCGTCCGCCAGGACGTGCAGTCCGGCGGGGACATCGATGAGCAGCGTCATTCCTTCCTGATATTCGCGTGCCCAGGCACGTTCGACGAGCGGACGAAGTTCCAGAGGTTCCAGCCTGATGTCGCGACCGTGGAGTGCGCGGGAGAAGGAGAGGAGCTCGCTGACCAAGGATGCCATTTCGTCGAGTTCCTCCTGGAGATCCAGCAGGTAGGCGGGATGGTCGGTCGGCGGGCGGGATTCGAGGATGGCGAGGATCGCCTGCATCCGGGCGAGCGGACTGCTGAGCTCATGGGCCGCATCGCCCAGGAATCGCCGTTGTCCGGCGACGTGGTGTGCAAGGCGTGAGGCCATCTGGTCGATGGCACCCGAAAGCCGGCCGAGTTCGTCGTTCCGCGTCAGTACCAGGCGCGCCTCGAAGCGGCCCGCCGCGATGTCCTCGGTCCGGGAGGCCATGCGATGGATGTCACGTGTAATCCCGCGGACGATGGGCAGCCAGAACAACACCGACAGGACGAGGGCCCCGGCTCCGGCAAGGATCCACGGGCGGACGTCGAGAAGAAAGCCACCCGACCAGAGGGATGGGGCGCGAACCAACAGGACGAGGGCGGGTCCGGGCCGCATCGGGGGCAGAGGGATGAGGATCCAGTAGGCCGGGGGTGTTCCCGCCCGGAGGACCGAGTGGCGGATGGGTCCGAGCCGAGGGCCGCCGCGTGGTGGGCCGGGCCGCGGACGCGGAGCGGCGTCCGATGCGGGCGGCTCCTCGGGCGGGCGGTTTTCCCTGGGGCCACCGTTGCCATTGCGGGGGCGAACGATCTCCTGCTGCACCTGTGCGGGGATGTTGTTGCTGCCGCCGGCGATGATGCGGCCTGTGGGATCGAGCAGCATCAGGTCGAGATCATAGGCCACGTGGTAGCGTTCGAGAACCCCGGCCTCGTCACCGGGTTGCATCCGGCCGAGGTCGCCAGCCAGCATGTCGGCGACCGCACGGAGTCGCTCGCCCGCACGCCCGGCGAGGAGCCAGCCGGGGTTGATGCGGATCTGGAGGACGAGGACGGTGGTGAAGGTCGCGCCGACGATGGCGAGGTTGAGGAACAGTCCGAGGAGGACCTTGGTCGCGAGTGGGATCCAGGGGCGTTTCATGCTCGGGCTGGGTCAGCTCCCAGGGCGGATCATGCGGTAGCCGACCGACCGGATGGTTTCGATGAAACGAGGTTCGCGGGGGTCTTCGCCGAGCTTTTTTCTGAGGGCGGAGATGTGCACGTCGATCGAGCGGTCAAAGACTTCGTAGTCGCGGTCGCGAACCTCCTCGAGCAGCTGTTCCCTCGTCTTCACCCGTCCCGGGGCGCGGGCGAGGCTGAGCAGGAGATCGAATTCGACGGCGGTCAGGTTCAACGGCCGATCCCCGAGCACCGCCACGCGCGTGGAGGGTTGGATATGGAGGTCGCCCACCACCACTTCCCCTTCGTCGCCATCGGTGTTGGCCGTGGCGGTCCGGTCTGTTTCGGGGGCACGCGAACGCCGGGTGACTGCGCGCAGGCGGGCGAGGAGTTCGCGCGGAGAGAATGTCTTCGGGAGGTAATCATCGGCGCCCATCTCAAGCCCGACGATGCGGTCCGCCTCCTCACCACGGGTCGTGAGCATGAGAATCGGGACGCTGCTGTCCCTTCGGATCTGGCGAAGGACCTCGAAGCCGTCGAGGCCGGGGAGCATGACGTCGAGGAGAATGGCCAGCCAGTTGCCGGATCTTGCGGCCTCAACGCCTTCCCGCCCATCGTGCACGGCGTGGAGATCGTATCCCATCGGTCCCAGGTAATCGCGCAGGAGCCTGCAAAGCTTGCGGTCATCCTCAACCATCAGCACCCGGGGAAGGTCGCCGGGGTGGGGTGGGGACGGGGCCGGGTCCATGCCGCGAAAGTCTGCGATGACGGGGCGGATGCGCCACGACTTTTACATCGGCTTTACAATTTCCCGGGCTGGCGCTCGCACGGATTTTACACGGGGGGTGTCTTCTGTTCCCGGAATGACGGAGCACCGGTCGCGAGGCCGGACACTGGCCGGTGAAGACGAAAGCGCGACGCGAAGCGGGGCCAGCCGCAGCGCCGGAAACGAATGTAATCCAACAAAACCAATCCCATCACACGTCCAGGCTATCCCATGAAAATCACACTGAAACTCACACTCGTCGCCCTCGGGCTCGCCCTCGGCGGCTTCGCGGCAATCGGCCAGGAAAACCGCACCGAATCCGACGCCCCGAAGCGTGGTCCGGCCGAACGCCCGCGAGCCGAGGAAATCGACTCCGCCTCCAAGCGGGAGGAACGTAGCGACCGCAAGTCCGACGAGGTTGATGCGTCGCGCGGGGAACGACGCGGCGGTCCTGGCGACTCCGGCGCACCTCGCGAACGCCGGGACGTCCGTGATCGCCGCGGGCCGGGCTCCGCAGATGGCGGGAGCGAAGCCGCGCCGCAGTCGAGGGCCCGCTCGCAGGGTCAACCCGACGACCGTGGAATGCGCCGGCCCCGCGGCGGTCCTTCCCGGGCTTGGGATTCCGCGGATCGCCCCGAGCCTCGTCGCCTGCGTGAGCGGGGGACTCCGCCTCCTCGTTTCGAGAATGACCGGGGCCCGGGGCGCGAGGATGGCCAGGGTGGGTATGCGGAACCCTCGCGTCGTCGCGGTCCCGGTGCGGGCAACGAGATGCGGGGGCCTGGGCGTCGTGCGATGCGTGATGGAGCCGGGTTCCGGTCGATGGATCGCGAATCCATGAGGATGGACGACGGGGATCGGGGTGGACGTCGTGGGCCGCGCGGACCGATGGGGTACCGGCAGGAGAATCGTCCGGCCCGCGGTGGTGAGCGTTTTGATTCGGCGCCGGAACGTTGTCCGGAGTGTGGCGCCGTCCTGCGGC
>CAIMTB010000328.1 GCA_903844265.1 uncultured Verrucomicrobiota bacterium | reverse complement strand
CTTCCGGCGGGGGCGGCAGTGACGGGAGTGCGTCTCGACTTCACGGTGGTGAGGGAACCCGCCGGCGCGGTGGCGTCAATGTTCGCGGTGCATCGCATGCTGCGGTCGTGGCAGGAAGGCCTGGGCATTGGGAACCTCGGTTCCCTGGCCGCGACCGGGGATTCGACATGGAACCGGCGGTCCCATCCGGATGTGTCGTGGACGTCGCCGGGCGGAGCGCCGGGAAGCGACTATGTCGGGGTGGCGAGCGGGGAAATCCTCGTGACGCACCTGCGGAAGTATTCTGTATCGTCCGAACTCATGGCCGGGGACGTCCGGGCGTGGCAGTCTGATCCTTCGACTGAGTTTGGCTGGATGTTACGGAATGAGATGGAGGCGGAGGGGCTTACGGCGCGGCGGGTGGCGAGTCGCGAGGATGGAGCGCGGGCGCCTTTGCTGACCATTGATTACATCGTGCCTGTCCGGCCGGTGATCGTTCGATGGGGTCGCGTGGGGGATGAGTTCCAGATGGTGTTCCGTGGGGAGGCTGGGAACAGTTACGAGATTCAATCCCTTGATCCGTCGATGAGTCCGGCGGTGTGGGTGACGCGGACAAACCACGTCGTGAAACTCGTTTCCCGCGATGTGGAGTTCCGGGAGCCGCTGGGGTCGGCGTCGGCGCGCTTGTACCGGGTGGCGGATGTCGGGGACGTGGATTGAGTCACGACTGGCGGATTGCGCGGTGGGCCGGGTGGGGGAAGTCAGAGCTGCGAATCGGGGTGCCTGGTCTTCAGTTGGGGTGGGGCGGCGTCCACGTCGTCCCTCGGAAGCTGCGTGGCGAACTGGTCGGAGTCGCCGACCTCCCGTTTCAGGCGGGCAAGCCGGGTCTGGAGCTCGATGAGGACGGGCCGGGCGGAGGGTTCCGTGGCAAGGTTATGCAACTCATCCGGATCGGCCACGAGATCGTAGAGTTCCCATTGGTCCTTCTTCCAGAAGTGGATGAGCTTGTGGGTGTCGGTGCGGATGCCGTAGTGGGCGCGGGTGTTGTGGTGACCCGGGTCGTGGTAATAGCGATAATAGATCTCCTCGCGCCAGCCCGGGGGTTTTCCGCCGGCGAAGAGGGGTGCCAGGCTGCGTCCCTGCATCTCGTCGGGGATCGTGGCGCCGGCGAGGTTGAGGAAGGTGGGGGCGAAGTCGCAGTTGACCGCGAGGGCGGCGCTGGTGGCGCCGGGAGTGATGACGCCGGGCCATCGGGCGAGGAACGGCATGCGAGACGAGGCCTCGTACATGAAGCGTTTGTCGTACATCCCGTGGTCGCCGAGGAAGAATCCCTGGTCGCTGGTGTAGATCACCAGGGTGTTGTCGCGGAGACCGTGCGAATCGAGCCAGTCGAGGATCCGGCCCACGCTGTCGTCGACGCTCTGGACGCAGCCGAGGTAGTCCTGGAGATAGCGTTGGTATTTCCAGCGGTCGAGTTCCTTGCCGGCGAGTGTGAGTTTGCGGCCGTCCTTCTCTATTTCGACCTCGTCGGGTTTGACGTTCAGCCAACGCTTGCGGTCGGGCGTGGGCAGGTCGTGGGGCGGGATGAGTTTCAGGTCGCGGCGGGTGAGGTCGCGGAATACGGATTGCTGCTGTTCGCGGAAGGCATCGGACCGGCCGTCCCCGTTGTCCCAGAGCGTGGATGGCTCGGGGATGACGCGGTTGGCGAATTCGCGCCGGTATTTCTCGGAGGGCGTCCATTCGCGGTGGGGTGCCTTGTGATGGCACATGAGGAAGAAGGGTTTGTCCTTGGGTCTCTTCTCAAGGATGTCGAGGGCGAGGTCGGTGATGACGTCGGTGACATAGCCCCGGTAGACGCGGTGTCCGTCGTGGTCGTAGAAGACCGGGTCGTTGTAGCGGCCCTGCCCGGGAAGGATGTTCCAGTGGTCGAATCCTTGCGGGTCGGATCCGAGGTGCCATTTGCCGAGCATGGCCGTGTAGTATCCGGCGGCCTGGAGGCGATGGGCGACGGTGCGGGTGGCGGGGTCGAGGTGGTTGAAGACGGGGACGCCGTTGCGATGGGAATACTGGCCGGTGAGGATCGTGGCGCGGCTGGGGGTGCAGATGGAATTGGCGGCGTAGCAGCGGTCGAGTCGCAGGCCCTGGGCGGCGAGACGGTCGAGGTTTGGGGTTTTGTTGACCGTGCTGCCGTAAGCGCTGATGGCGTGGGCGGCGTGGTCATCGGTCATGATGAACAGGATATTCGGGCGGCGATCCGCTGCGGGGGTATTGGCGGCGTGGGTGAGGGCCGCCGGCCATGAAAGGAGCGAGAGAACCGCGAGGCAGGCGGGGACGAGGCGACCGGTGCGCGAGGGCATCCCGATCGAATGACCGAGAGCGGGCGTGGAAGCAACGCGCCATTTCCGAATTGTCGGTGGCAGGGCGGCCCCTCCGAGGGCGCCATGGTTTGGTGTGTCCGCAAAGGACGGCGCGCAGCGGAGTGCACGCCCTACCCAACCCGAATGGCGCACCCGGTGGTTATCGCCCCAGTCAGGAGGTAGGGCGGGCAGTCCCTTGCCCGCCGCGCGATCGTCGTCACCCGACGGCGCAGCGG
>CAIMTB010000327.1 GCA_903844265.1 uncultured Verrucomicrobiota bacterium | reverse complement strand
GGACGGCGCGCAGCGGAGTGCGCGCCCTACCGTCAGCCTATGGATGCACCGGGGAGGGTGCTCAGCACCTTCGATCCCTCGGTGGTAGGGCGGCCTCTCCGAGGGCGCCGCGCTGGGTGTGTCCGCAAAGGACGGCGCGCAGCGGAGTGCGCACCCCACCGTCAGATGCCCCGGGACCCCTCCTTTGCGCGAAAAATCCATTTGCGCGCTCGAGGTATTCGAGGCTTTGATGCATCCGAGTGGGATCGATAAGAGCAATGCTGATCGTGCTGCTGGCGTTCGTCTGGGCGCCCATCACATCGCATTGCACCTTGGAGGCGGTTCCTGGCCTGGAGTTCCTTCAGTGCGCATCCAGCGTGGATCATCCAGCTGAACAAGCTGGCCACTGTGGCGATGGCTGCTGTGCCGTGGAGGCGAGTGCCTATGTGCCTGCCAGTCTCGAGGTCGAGATCCCGGTCGCCCTCGTGGAGAGCACGCTGCTTGCCGTTCCAATTGTCCTGCAGCACCCGATCGTGGACGAGGCCAGGCTTGGCGTCCTGACGGCCGGCCCCCCCGACCTGCCCAGAACCTGGCAGTTTCGATCCCGCACGGCGCTCCCTCCGCGTGCGCCTTGCTTCGGTTGCTGAGTTGCTGCTTGTGGTTTGAGCGGTTCCCCCTGGGCGCTTCCTATCGCAGGTGCGGTGTGCCTGTGAGTTGGCCTACCCGGCCTTCTGTCTTCCTTGATCGAAATGGACGCAATGAATGAATAGAACCTTACCGAAATTCGCGCTTTTGCTGGTCGTGGCGTTGGGCGGCGGCACTTTCGCGCTGTCGCTGAAGGGCCAGGACGTCGCGGGTCTGGCAGTGACAAATGCACTCACTTTGGAGCGCGCCATCCGGCTGGCCCTCGACAACAACCCCGGAATCCGAGTGCTGGCGGCAGACATCGCGTCGGCGAGGGGTGGCGTGACCGTCGCAACGACATGGCAGAATCCCGAAATGTCAGTCGCCCCCGGCTTCAAGTCGGCACGCGATTCTTCCGCGCTCGGGTTTCATGGTGATTTCGGTCTGGAACAGACCTTCGAATGGCCTGGCAAACGCGCGCTGCGCCGGGCGGTGGCAGAGAAGAACGTCGTCGTACGCCAGCTTGCGCTGGAGGGATTCCGCTCCCAACTCGCCATCCAGGTACGCCGTGCCTACTTTTCCGTACTCGGTACCGGAGAGGTCGTGGGCCTGCGCGCACAGCGGCTCGCGCTTGCCAGATCGTTCGTGGAGGCGGCGAACAAGAAGGTTGAGGGGGGCTTTGCGCCCGAGTTCGAGGCGACCAAGGCGGAGGTGGAGGTTGTGGTTGCGCAGAAATCGCTCCGTGAGGCCCAGGCCCGGCACGATGCGGCACGTGTCGCGTTGAACATATTGCTGGGACGCAGGCCCATCGAGCCGCTGGAGGTCACGGGCGCGCTGGGTGACAGCGTCGCGCTGCCGAGCCTGTCCACGCTGTTGGAAAATGCGCTGTCGCGGAATCCGGGCGTCAAGGTTCTGGAGGCCGCGGCGGAGAGGACGGGGCTCAGTCTGCAATCCATCCGCAAGTCGCGGCTCCCGGATTTCAAGGTCGGGCCAAGCCTCGAATTCACCTCCGACGAACAGATTGTCGGGTTTGGACTGAGTTTGCCGCTGCCGCTCTGGGATCGCAAACGCGGCGAGATCGCCACCGCGACCGGGGAGCAGGAAAAGGCGCTGGCCGAGTTGGAGATGTTGCGTCGCGACATCCTCCGGGACGTGACGACGGCTTCCTTGAATCTCACGGCTGCGAAGGAATCCCTCGCGTTCTACACGCCGAGGTTGCGCCAGAAGCTGAAGGCCGCGCTCGATGCCGCCGCCCAGAGTTACTCCGAGGGTCGCACGCCGCTCCTTCTCTACCTCGAAGCGCAGCGGACGTATTTCGACACCGAGTCCGACTATTTCGAGACGCTCCAAAAGCTCTTCGAAGCCCGGGCCGAACTCGAATCCGCGCTCGGCGTTCCCCTCGACCCACTTTCCCAGCCTCCGACCGAAGCCAAGTGAGATCCACCATGAAGACACTTTCCGCCGTGCTTTTGCTCGGCACCGTCCTTGCCGGTTGCGGGAAAAACGAGGAAGTCGCCGAGGCCAGGTCGAAGGGCGCGCCTGAGATCAAGCGCGACCAGAACATCGTGGAATTGACCAAGGAAAGCCTGCAGCACGTCACTCTCAAGATCGAGACGGCGCAGTCAGGCGGCCTTGGCATGACCCTCAAGGCGGCCGGCCGAATCAGCGCAAACCTGAACAAGACCGCCAAGATCACGAGTACGCTGGAGGGCCGGTTGATCAGGCTCCATTTCGACCTGAACGATCACGTCAGGGCAGGGGACGTGGTGGCGCTTGTCGAATCGCCCGAGTTGCTGGGAAAGCCGCTCTCACTCAAAGCTCCCATCGATGGCGTGATCATCGACCGCACGGCCACGGCCGGCGAATGGGTCGACAAGAGCAAGGCCATCTACACCGTAAGCGATCCCACGCAGCCCTGGGCGATCGCGGAAGTGAAGGAGCGGGACATCGGGGTCGTGAAGCTGGGGCAGGACGCGGCCTTCACGGCGCTGGCGTATCCCGGGGAAAGATTCCACGGCAAGGTCGTGCTGATCGGCAACCAGGTGGAGGCGGGTTCGCGCACGGTGGAGGTTCGCATCGCCGTGGACAACGCCGACGGCCGGCTTAAGCACGGCATGTTCGCGGACGTGGAGATCGTCACGACGATTCTCGACGATGTTCTGCTGATCCCGGACAAGGCGCTGCAGACCGATGGCGAGGAACAGATTGTCTTCGTCGCGCTCAGCGACAACAGATTCGAGAAGCGGATCGTCAGACCAGGCCTGGAGCAATCCGGGCGCGTGCAGATCCTCGGCGGCGTGAAGGCGGGCGAAAACGTGGTGACCGACGGCAGCTTCATCCTCAAATCGGAAATGCTCAAAGGCCAGTTGGGACAGGAATAGCGCCATGATCCATTCCATCCTGAGCTTCTCCGTCCGCCAGCGGATGCTGGTGCTTCTGGCCACCGTCGTCCTTGCCGGGTTCGGGTCGCTGTCGCTTCGGCGGATTCCCATAGATGCATTCCCGGATGTGACGAACGTGCAGGTGCAGGTGCTTGGGACGGCCGGCGGCATGTCGCCGCCCGACATGGAGAAGCTCGTCACGCGGCCGATAGAGATCGAGCTCGCCGGCTTGCCGAAGCTCACGGAGGTGCGGTCGGTCTCGAAGATAGGGTTGTGCGTCATCACGGTGGTCTTTGAGGACAACGTGGATGATTACTTCGCGCGTCAGCTTGTGTTCGAGCGCCTGTCGGGAGCGCGGGGCAAGTTGCCTGCGGGTGTCGAAGTCCAACTCGGACCGATCAGCACGGGGCTGGGCGAAATCTATCAATACACCCTTGTCAGCAAGGACAAGAAATACGACGCGACGGAACTGCGCACCATCCAGCAATACATCGTCCGCCCGATTCTGCGCACCGTGCCCGGTGTCACGGATGTGAATTCGTTCGGCGGTCTCGTGAAGCAATATCAGGTCCTCATCAAACCCGACCGGCTGACTTCCTACGGCGTCACATTGCAGCAGGTCTTCGAGGCGCTGGAGAAGAACAACGCCAATGCCAGCGGCAATTTCATCGACCACGGCTCGGAGCAATACGTCGTGCGCAGCCTGGGGTTGGTGAAGGACACCAAGGACATCGAGAACATCATCGTGGCGACGCACGAGCACGCGCCGGTGTATGTGCGCGACGTGGCGGATGTGGTCATCGGCGCCGAACTCCGCCAGGGCGCGGTCACGGCCAACGGGGAAGGCGAAGCCGTGGCGGGGATCGTCCTGATGCTCAAAGGCGCGAGCGGTCGGGAGGTCGTCAACGCCGTGAAGGAGAAGCTGCCCGCAATACAGAAGGCGCTGCCGAAGGGGGTCGAGCTCGTGCCGTTCTACGATCGGACGGACCTCGTCAAGAAAGCCATTCTCACGGTCACCCAGGCCCTTGGGGAAGGGGCGGTCTTTGTCTTCATCATCCTGATCGTCCTGCTGGCTGACATTCGCAGCGCCATCATCGTGACGTTGGTTTTGCCGCTGGCCGCACTCTTTGCGTTCATCATGATGAAATGGTACGGCTTGAGCGCGAATCTCATGTCCCTCGGGGGCCTGGCCATCGGCATCGGCATGATGGTGGATGGCGCCGTGGTGATGGTGGAGAACGTCCATCGTCACCTGACGGACAGGCGGGACGAATCAAGGAAGCACCGGCACGCGGGCAAGTCGGAAATCGTCCTCCACGCCGCGAAGGAAGTGGGCCGTCCGATCGTGTTCGGCATCTTCATCATCATTGTCGTGTTCCTGCCGTTGTTCACGCTGGAGGGGTTTGAGGGCAAGATGTTCAGCCCGCTGGCGTTCACCATTTCCTTTGCGTTGCTCGGTTCGTTGATTCTTTCGCTGACGCTTGTGCCGATGCTCTGCACCGTCTTCTTGAAGGAAGATCCCCGGGAGCATGACCCGTTTCACATCCGGTGGCTGAAGAGCGGCTATCTCCGCCTGCTGAAACCCTGCGTGAAACATCCGTGGCTCGTGGCCATCCCGGCGGTGCTGGCGCTGGCGGGCGCTTTTGCGCTCGTGCCGCGCATTGGCACGGAGTTTCTGCCGACGCTGGATGAAGGCTGCGTGGGACTTCAGACCTTCCGGATCCCGAGCATCTCGCTTCCCCAGTCGCTCGAGCTCCAGGGCCGCGCCGAGCGGATCCTTAAACAATTTCCAGAGGTCATCGACGTGGTTTCCAAGACCGGCCGCGCCGACATCGCCTCCGACCCGATGGGCGTGGAGATCAGCGACGTCATCGTCACCCTCAAGCCGCGCGAGGAATGGACGACGGCGAAGACGAAGGATGAACTGGTGGACAGGATGCGCGACGCGATGGCGGAGCTGCCCGGGGTGGCCTCCAGCTTCTCGCAGCCCATCGCATTGCGCGTGGACGAACTCGTCAGCGGCGTGAAGTCCGCCGTCGGCATCAAGATCTTCGGCGATGACCTCGATGTGCTCAAGACGAAGGGCGAGGCCGTGGCCCGCGTCCTTGCAGACGTTCGCGGTGCGGCGGACATCAACGTGGAAAAGGTCAGCGGCCTCGCCTACCTGCAAATCGAGATCGACCGCGACAAGATCGCCCGGTACGGCATCAACGTCGCCGACGTCCAGCAGGTCGTCGAGACGGCCATCGGCGGCAAGGAAGCGACCAAAGTCTATGAAGGCCAGAAGGTCTTCGGACTCGCGGTACGCTTCCCCGAATCGGCACGGAGTGATGTCTCGTCCATCCGCCAGATCCTCATCACGTCCCCGCAAGGCGCGCTCATCCCGCTCGGTCAATTGGCGAACGTCCATGTGACTGAAGGTCCGGCTCAAATCAGCCGTGAAATGGCCCAGCGCCGCATCGTCGTGGAATGCAACGTGACGGACCGCGACATCGGCGGATTCGTCAAGGAGGCGCAGCAGAAGATCGAGGCGGTCGTGAAGTTGCCGCCGGGTTATTTTCTCACCTGGGGCGGGCAATTTGAGAACCAGCAGCGCGCGACGAAGAGGTTCGGCATTGTCGTTCCCCTGACTATCGCGGCGATTTTCCTGCTCCTGTTCGGATCGTTCAACTCGGTCAAGCAGGCGTTGCTCATCATTCTGAACATTCCCTTCGCCCTGATCGGCGGCATCCTCGCGCTTGTCATCGGCCACTTCAACATGAGCGTCAGCGCCAGTGTCGGATTCATCGCCCTTTTTGGCGTGGCCGTGCTCAACGGAATCGTGATGGTGAGTTACTTCAACGAACTCCGGCGCGAAGGTATCGCCATCGAATTGGCCGTGGTCAAAGGTGCGGTTCTGCGATTGCGCCCCGTGCTCATCACCGCCGGCGTCGCTGCACTGGGCCTGGTGCCAATGTTGTTTGCCACCGGGCCGGGGAGTGAGATCCAGAAGCCGCTCGCCGCCGTCGTCATCGGCGGATTGATCAGCTCAACGCTCCTGACGCTGTTCCTGCTCCCGACCTTCTACAAGGTGTTCGAACGCGACACGGTCGAAAGCCGCTTCAAGGATTCCCTGTCAGATAGTGCTCCATCGCCCATGTCTTGAAGACTTCCTTCGCCTTCGCCCCCCCACCGGGGAAACCCTCATGCTGCACCATCCAGATGATCGCGAGCCCAGCCACGAACTGGACGTCCATCTGGGTGGCAAAGGCGCCGCCGTGCCCGAAACCGTCGCCCCAAACCGCCAGGCCGAGGCCGTAACTCTCCTTCACCGACATCGGGGTCTGCCTCTTGACGAGTTCCTCGAACGCCGCCTCGCTGAGATAGCGCCGGCCTTCCAGTTCTCCGCGATTGAGGAGCATCTGGCAGAAGCGAGCCGTGTCTGTTGCGCTCGAGAAGAGACCTCCCGCGGGCATTGGATGGCGACCTGCCCGGTCGGTAAGCGGATAGATGAGCTGGCCGATCACGGTCTCGACGAGATTGGATTTTGAGGCATCCGGTCGATAGGCTTTCGCGATGCGCAGCGCCTGGTCTTCGCTGGGCCAGAAGGTGGTGTCCTTCATCCCGAGCGGCTCGAACAACCTTCGTCGCATGAAATCCTCGTAACGCGTCCCGCTGACCACCTCGAGGATGCGCGCGGCGGTATTGATGCCGGCATTCGAGTATTGGTAGTGCGTGCCGGGCTCGGCTTGCAGCGGTGTCATGGCATAACTGCGCACCGCAGTGCCCAAAGGCAGGCCGTCGAGCGTCGGTGTCTCGAGGGCGGATTGAAAGGGCATGCCGCTCATGTGGCTGAGCACTTCGCGGAGGGTGATCGGATGGGCGGGCTTCCTGAGCAGCGAGTGCTCGGCGTCCTGCTCCACGACCACCTTCTGGCCCCGGAATTCCGGCAGGTATTTCTCAACCGGATCGTCGAGCGCGATTTTACCTTCGTCCACAAGCATCATGACGGCGGTCGCGGTCATCGCCTTCGACTCCGAGGCGATCCAAAACAGGGCGTCCGGCTTCATCGCCCGGCCCGCGGCAATGTCGGCATAACCCACGGTGTCGACCGACAATACCTTCACCTTGTCGGCGACAAGGGCGACTGCGCCCGCCAGTTCGTGCCTGTCGACGAACGCCTGCAGTTGCGCGGTGGCTGGGCTGGCTGCCTGGCTCAACCGGGCGCCCGGCAGCCCAAGTCGGGTCCAGGCGATGAAATGCTTCATGTTCGAACGGTCCTCGTGACCGCCATCGTGTTGTCGCCATGCCAGCGCCCCGTCCAGCAGGCCCGTGTTCACCGGCGGCATCATGGCCGCCCGATAATCGCCGACGTCGCCAAGGTCCCGCGCTCCGAGCAGCCGGAATACCGGCCCGGCGGCAACGGTGGCCGTATAACTTCCCTGTTGATCCAGCCATCGGGCGTCCCCGCGCTCGGGGATTCCGTAGCTGATGAACGTCAGTCTCGGGGCACACAAGGCGATGAGCATGTGGGCATCCACGGGCAGGTCTCCGGCGTTCCTGCTGCCGAAGGCCGACTCCGCGGCGCCATACTTCAGGAAGTTTCCCGCCATCCAGTGATACTCACCCGAGCCGGTCAGATTCTCTACGGCCTCACCGAAGTTACGTCGATGGAGCTTGGCCCCGCCCTCGCCCGAAGAACCCACGAGGGCCATGGCAAAGCGTGGCTCGAAAGCCATGGTCACCAGGGCTGCCTTCCCGAAACGCGACACCCCTTCGATGCCCACCTTCGTGGATTGGACCAGGGGATCGGTCTCCAGATAGTCCAACCCCCGCGCCGCACCCCAGGCCCAGGCACGGAGCGTACCCCAATCATCAGGCTTGCGAGGCTGCCCTTTGTTCACCAGTCCAATGATTCCCTTCGTCAAGCCAGCGCCGTTGTCCGCCTGGATGCTGCCAGGATTGAGGATCGCATAACCCCAGCCGGCAGCGAGCAATTGCTCGGTCGACGGCGGATCCTTGAACGGGCCGCCGAACTCAGGAAATCGGTTGGTGGGCACCTCCGTGCCGGGCGGCCGCGGCATGCCGTCGCCGCCGAACCCACCGAACATCATCAGGACAGGCACGGGGTTCCCGTCGTTTGCGGGAGTCACCACGGTCATGCGGATATCAACGTCGATCGAGGGGCAAGCCGAGTTGTCCACATGACCGACGAGCCGCTTGCCAATGCCACGCACGTTGCCGACCCAACCGAGCACTTCATTCGAGACCACGGTCCAGGTGACCTTGGGTGCATTCCTGGGCACACGCCCGACCACCTCACGCTCGAAGTCCTCGACGATTTCCGCGCGGCGCTGATCCCACCACGCGCCGGCGGTTGTTACCCTTTGTCCGTTCTTCAGCGTCAGGATGTCGGGCAACTCCGGAAATGGATTCGCTTTCGCAGGATCATAATTCGCAGCATTAGTGGCCGTCAGATTCCCACTCGGCCCCGGGCGAAGCCGGGTGATCCCCAGCTGATCCATCATGTTCCGATGATCCTGCTGCGTGGTCCAGCTCAGCGGTTCCCCGGGCTTTTCCTGGCCGCGCGGCGCCGGGTCGCCGGCTTGTGCAGACACGGCATAGACCGAACCCAGAGTCGCGAGAAGGCAGACGGCAAGGCCGGCACCCGCGTGGGTGTATGTGTTCTGTTGCATGACGTCTGTGGGGCAGGTTTTTCAGCGAGGGCTTTCAGCGCAGCGGCGACTTCATCGGCGCGATCTCAACATTTTTCAATTCAATGCCTTCCGTGCGGAACGCGAGCTTCCCTACGGTCAGGTCCTGTCGATACGAGATCAGGGTCCGTTGTCCCGCGATCTCGACGTCCACAAGCGAGCCGCCCAGCTTGTCGGAACCGATGACCATCGCACGGACGGTGAATGGGCGATCCACGCCGATGAGTGTCTCGATCGCGTAGTTGCCGACGGAATGAGGTGCGCCTCCCTCCCTTAGCGATTTCTCCCGCCCTGCAAAGCCGCCTGCCGCCCCTGCGGAAAATTGAGCGCGGCGCTCGGCCGGATGAATCTGCAGTTCGCAGGAACCCTGTCCTCCGTTGTCCGGGAGGAAGGTGACGCCGAGCCTTCCCTGACGGGCCGCGGCGGGTGAGACGTCGAAAGTCAGCAGGAAGGACCTGGCGTCCGCCTGGAATGTCGCGGTTCCAGCCACCGTAGGCGCAAGCGCGCGAGGCTTTTCCGTCTGCGGCATGATCTCAGTCATCCATTTGGATCCGATCCTGCCCTCCGGTAATTGGATCAGTTCCCGGATGACGAGATTGCCGCCCCAGCCGTGGATGGGTATCCACCCCGCCATCAGGAACCGGCCGCCCGCGACTTCCGATATGGACGGAACATTCAGGCCGTCATAGAAATCGAGACCTTTACGAACCGCATCTTCATAGGATGAGTCGGGGGCGGCGGCGGGCTTGTACCAAAGGCCCGTGAAACCGCCGATGATGTAATCAAACCTGCCCCATCGGAAGAAGAAGGTGCAGTCGCCTCCCGGCGGGAAGTCCGGACTGACGCACCTCCAACCGCCGTCCACAGCGTCCGATTGCCAGATGCCCTTGGAATGGAAGTTGGCAAGCATGCGCAACCGGCCCTCGGGATCGGTGTAGACGCTTGGATTCTCGCAGGGATGGAACATGACCTGTGACTTCCTGAAGCGCGAGATGCCGTCCGAGCTGACGGCATAGGTCGAACCCGCCGGAAATCCAGGCGTGGTGGCGCGCTTGAACGGACCCGTTTGGCGGTTCTGGTTCAGGTAGTCCCATTGCGCCGGGAGCGTTGTTCTTTCCTTCGGATAGACCCGCGTGGTGTGCAGTCCATAACTCAGGCATAACTGGTCCTTGAACACAAAGGGAGTACCCGTCCCGATGCATTCCCATTGCTCCTCGAGGGGTGTCGCGGCCTCGTGCTCCGTCCACGTCGTGAAGTCCGTGGTCGAGAGGTGTTCGAAGTAATGCGCACCGCATCCAAACTTGCTCTGGTGATGACGGCGGTCATACAGATAGAAGACATGGTAGCGTCCCTTGTGGAATAGCGTTGCCACATCGCCGACCCAGTTGTTGTGCCCCGGAGGAGTCCAGTATTGGATGCCGGGCGCAGTGCCGCGTGACTTCGCCTCCGTGCTGACGGGCTTGATCGCAGGAAAATGGAGAGCCGCCTGCCTCACCGTCCCGTCCGCCAGCCCCCAGGAATTCCGCGCGGCCCATTGCGGATAACCCAGTGGGAAGTCGTTATCGAGCAGTTCGCCGTCGACATAGAGGGTCCACTGCGGCCCGGAGAACTGAAGGACCACTTCATGTTCACCGAAGGGTTCGCGGAGCATTGCCAGCGGGATTCCCACCGTCATGTCAGCCCAGTCGGGATGCTCGACGGAGTGGAGCACGACGTTCGCCTCCAGGACGGGCACCGAACCATCGGGCATCTTGTGGGCCGGGTAGTTCTGACGCCGGCGGTCCAGAGGGTTGTGCTGTCGAAGGACCACCTGGAGGACCTGGGGGATGTCCAGGATCCTCTTCTCCCCCGTGAAGGGCTGCAGGTCGACCTTGAGCTTGAGCGTGAAGCCGTTGGTGGGGTTTGCTGGAGCGGCGAACCCGGCCTGCGGAGCCTGTGCGGTGAGCGTGCTCCAAGGGGCGGCCGAGGGTTCGAATAGCCAGAGCAGAGTCAGTAGGTGAACCATGGATCTGTTCGCTTCAGGTTTCGCGTCTGCATTGGCCGGGAACACGCATGCCCCGGCCTTTGACCGATCACGGACTCGGCGGGGGCCGCGGAGAGCACGACGAGGCGGCGCATGGAGATGTGCCACGCTGGGCGGGACCTTTGAAACTTGCAAGCCACGCAGGCCAGCCACGCGGTCCTTCCCGGCAACCCGATCCAGGCTTGGGTGCTGATCTCACTATTGCCCACCGTGGCCATTTGGCCGTGCCTTGACCCACCGCAGTTGTCCGTTGAGGCCTTCCTGTCGCTGGCCCTGAGCACCGCCGTGGAATCCGTCAAACCATGAGTTGCTTCGCCTGGGTGCGTCCGCGAAGGACGGCGCGCAGCGGAGTGCGCACCCTACCGTCAATCTGTGGATGCACGGGCGGGAAACGGTTGGTGGGATTATTTCTTGTCCGGGCTTCCCGGACGGGTGCACGTTGAGACAACACCCACCCCATGAAAGCCACCGCACAGATCAGCCGCCGCAACTTCCTGAAAGCCGCAGCCACCGTCAGTGCGGCCGGCCCTTTACTTCTACCTGGACGACTTTGGAGCGCGGAGACGCCGGCGAACTCCCGCATCGGGATGGGGTTCATCGGCATGGGTACCCAGTCGCGCGGTTTGTTGGGCGGATTCCTTTCCCGTGGAACCCAGGTGCTGGCGGTTTGCGACGTGGACACCAACCGCCGCGACGACGCGAAGCGGAAGGTGGACAAGCAGTACGGCAACACCGCCTGCGCTGCGTACAGCGATTTCCGCGAGATCATCGAGCGGAAGGACATCGACGCCGTCTGCATCGCCACCCCCGACCACTGGCACGCGATCCCGATGCTGGCCGCGCTCAGGGCCGGCAAGGATGTGTATTGCGAGAAGCCGCTGACGCACAACATCCGGGAGGCCGTGGAGGTCCTCAAGGCGGTGGACGCCAACCGGCGCGTGCTCCAGACCGGCTCCATGCAGCGTTCGAGCAACGAATTCCGGGTGGCCTGTGAGTTGGTGCGCAACGGGGTCATCGGCAAGGTGACCCGGGTGGCCTGCAGCTTTGGTGATCCGGGCCTGCCTTGCGACCTGGCGGAAGAGGCGGCCGAGCCGGGGCTGGACTGGGACCGGTGGTGCGGTCCGGCGCCGCTGCGTGGCTACAGCTCCGTGCTGTGCCCGCGCGGGATCCACCAGGGTTTTCCGGCGTGGCGCAACTACCGCGAATACGGCAGCGGCGGCGTGGGCGACTGGGGCGCGCATCATCTCGACATCGCCCAGTGGGGTCTCGGCATGGACGCCAGCGGGCCGGTGGAGGTCAAGGCTGCCGGCGACCGGAACGCCAAGCGCGGAGCGAAGCTCGTGTATGCCGACGGGGTCACGCTGGACCATGGGGACGGTTTTGGCATCGAGTTCTTCGGCGACGGTGGCGTGGTGAGCGTCAATCGCGGCCGCTTCGTCGTCGTCGTCGACGGCAAGACCATCGCGTCCTACAAGGGCAAGGAGACCGACACCTCCTGCACGGCCGAGGTCCGGAAGGCCGAGGCCCTGTATCTCAAGGACGCCAAGGTGCGGCTGTATGTCAGCAACAATCACATCGCGGATTTCATGGACTGCGTGAAATCCCGCCGGAAGCCGATCACCAGCGAGCAGGTGGGTGCGCGTTCCGCGATCTGCTGTCACCTGTTGAACCAGAGTTACTATCACCACGCGTCGTTCGGATGGGACCCGGCCCGGTTCGAATTCACCGGCGGCACCGGCGATCCGAAGTGGCTTACCCGCGACTATCGCGCCCCTTGGGCGGTCTGACGCGGGGTATCGCGGTGCCTTCAGCCTCGAGAGATTGGCCTGGGTCAACCACGGCAGCGAAGGCCAGGCGTGCGAGGCGCTCTACAAACCTCGGCCGCTATGAACGCGAGCCGGGGGCCACCCCCTCTCGGCCGTCCCTCACGGTGAGGAGGTAGCGATCAGCCCAGCCGCGCGATAAACAACGGCTGAGGTGCCAATGACGAGGAAGACGTCCAAGCGGGACCTTCCGGTGACCAGGATTCGCGCCCGGTCGGCGGAGGTATCGACGAACATGGGCCAGACTGCTGGTGAGCTCCGGTCCAAGCCGTCTTATGGACTTGATCCGCAATCCCGCGATCGGCTCACTCCGTTGCATGCACGAGGAGGGACGGCGCCTACCGGTTGGACCCCCGACAGTGGCGTCCGCCTGTGCGAGCTCTCGGTTGTCCCCGGTGCACGGAGCGTCCCCTGCGGCCGACAAAATAGCGTTTTTCCGCTCTCTCTTCCGTGGCCGTGACGACGTGTACCCGAGGCGCTTCGAGAGCCGGCGCACGGGCCGCTCCGGTTACCCACCTGCTTGCGGCAACGAATGGGTTCGGGGGATCTGCGAGAAGCCGCGCATCCGCTGCTCGGAATGCGCCCACCGGCAACTGCTACCGGTCACCGACGAGGTCGTTCGTTGGCATTTGTCCGGTCAGGATCCATCGGGTGCTCCGTTCGTGATGGGTCTTTACCCGATGCTGCTCGACGAGACGTGTTTTTTTCTGGCGGTGGACTTCGACGGTGAGGCTTGGATGGACGACGCGAACGCTTTCAGCGACGCCTGCCGCAGGCTGAATCTTCCGGTTGCGCTCGAGCGATCACGGTCGGGCAACGGTGGCCATTTCTGGTTCTTTTTCGAGGAGGCGATTCCCGCACTCCTCGCCAGGAAGCTCGGCTCGGCGGTACTGACCTCGGCCATGGATGGGCGACCGGAGATCGGGCTCCGATCTTACGACCGCCTTTTCCCGAATCAGGACACCTTGCCGAACGGCGGTTTCGGAAATCTCATCGCGCTCCCGCTTCAGCGTGAGGCGAGGCAGCGGGGAAACAGCCTGTTCGTCGACGAATCCTTCGCCGCGCATCCCGACCAATGGGCCTTCCTCTCGCAGGCTCCGAGGATCGATTACCCCTTCATCCGATCGCTCGTTCGGGAAGCCGAGGGGCGTGACCGGGTGATCGGCATCCGCTGTGTCGCACCCGAGGTTGGCGACGAATCGAGGCCGTGGTCGCTGGCGCCTTCGCGCCGCCGGGCAAACGAACCCGTGCCCGGCACGCTGCCAAAATCACTCGAGGTCATCCTTGGTGATCAACTCTATGTCAGGAAAGCCGACCTCCTCCCACCGCTTCGGAATCGACTGATCCGGATCGCCGCGTTTCAGAACCCGGAGTTTCACAAAGCGCAGGCGCTGCGCCTCTCAACCCATGATATTCCGCGGATCATCGCCTGCGCCGAGGATTTCCCGGAGCACTTCGCCCTGCCGCGGGGGTGTTTGCCCGAGGTCGAAGGTCTTCTGAAGGCGCTCGGGATCCAGACCGTCGTCCGGGACGAGCGTTTTGTCGGACGGCCTCTGACCTACACTTTCCGAGGTGAACTTCGTGCGGAGCAGAAGGAGGCTGCCGACGCTCTCCTGGAACACGACACCGGCGTTCTGGCCGCGACCACGGCCTTCGGGAAGACGGTGGTGGCGGCCTGGCTCATCGCGGCGCGCGGTGTCAACACACTCGTCCTCGTCCATCGCCAGCAACTGTTGGAGCAGTGGGTGGACCGACTGGCGATGTTCCTCGGAATTCCTCCCAAGAGCATCGGCCGACTGGGAGGCGGTCGACGGCGGTTGAACGGCACGCTGGATGTCGCGCTGGTGCAGAGCCTCGTCCGGAACGGCACGGTGAACGATGCCGTGGCCGACTACGGGCACCTGGTGGTGGACGAGTGCCACCACGTGTCAGCCCATAGTTTCGAGCTCGTGGCCCGCCGGGCAAAGGCCAGGTACGTGGTCGGGTTGTCGGCCACGCTGACACGAAAGGACGGGCACCACCCCATCATCCATATGCAGTGCGGCCCGGTGCGGCACCGGGTCGATGCCCGACAGCAGGCCGCCGCGAGGCCGTTCACGCATCAAGTGATCGTGCGTCCCACGGGATTCCACTCGCTGGAAGGTGGGAGTGGGAATCCGAGAGCCGACTTCCAGCGCATCTTTGCCGGAGTCACCGCGGACCAGGCGCGGAATTCCCTGATCTGCACCGACATTCTCCAGGCGGTAGCCTCGGGCCGGTCGGTCCTCGTCCTCACGGAGCGTACCCAGCACCTGGAGGCGCTTGCAGCAACCCTGACGCCCCTGGCGCCTCATGCGGTCGTCCTCCAAGGAGGGATGGGGCGGCGCGCCCTCAAGGCGGCACTCGAGCGGGTCGCAGCAACGCCCCCGGATCGAAAACCCCTGCTCCTGGCGACCGGACGCTTTATCGGGGAGGGGTTCGACGATTCCCGGTTGGACACCCTGTTCATCACGCTGCCGGTTTCGTGGCATGGCACGATCGCGCAGTATGTGGGCCGGCTTCACCGGGTCCACGAAGGGAAACGCGAAGTCAGGGTTTACGACTACGCGGACCTGGAGGTGCCGATGCTCGGCCGGATGTTCGAGCGGCGATGCCGCGGATATGAGGCCGTCGGGTATACGATTCTGCTCCCGGCGAGTGCGTTGCCGGGATGGCCGCCGGAGGTTCCCCTTCCTGTAGACGCCTCTTGGAAGCATGACTACGCGGCGAGCGTGCGGCGGTTGGTCAGGGACGGCGTCGATGGAAACCTCGGCCGCCTCTTCATCGGGGCGACCGGCGCGCCAAGCGCCGACGCCGAAGGAGCTGCCCGCGCGCGAAGTTCTTCCGAAGCGTTTCTCTTTCACCGCCTCGAAACGCACCCGGCAACGCGTGGACGGTTCCGTCTGAACCCGTCGCTTCCGATCGCTTTCGACAACCAGGGTCGGATGGAGGTTGATTTTCTCGACGGGGACGCGCGGCTCGTGATCGAGATCGACGGCTCGCAGCATTTGGGCGACCCGGTGGCCTATCGCCGTGATCGACGGAAGGACGCGCTCCTCCAGGAGAACGGCTATCGGGTCCTCCGCTTTCTGGCGGAGGACTTGAGCCGGGACCTGGATGCGACGCTGGACGCGATCCTCCGAGCACTCTGCAATCGCCAAAAAGACCGGGCCTGGAAGCCCGTCAACGAACCGCGGGAGTTGATGTGAGGAGACTCAACGTTCATCCGAAAGCCAATGAATGGAGTCTCCCTGCGTCGACCGCTAGGACCAACGCGGTCTTTTTGACCGACTGGTAGCGGAGGATGCTGGCCGAAAAACCCCGGTGGGAGCATATCCCGGAAGGGAGCCGATAGGCCCGTTTCATCAACCACCACCCTCCATGCGGATGCAGTTCATGATGAGCGAGGCTTTCCATGTCTCTTTCCTGATGTTCCAACCCGACCCAGTAAGTTAACTTGTTGTCGAATCGGGTTGATAAGACAAATTGCAGTCATGACCCAGGTCGGATGGGCAGTTCCCTTCCTGGACTGACGGATGAGGCGCCTCCCTCGCGTCGGTCCATCGCGGCGGTTCCCCCTGACGTGAGGCCCGCAACATGCTGAGCGCGAGGCGGATGAGGAAGAACGATGACCGGCCTTCCAGGGTGGTCGCAGGGTCGCCCTACGTATTGTCCCGTAGTTCCGGCCACAGCTGTGATATTCCCGGGAATGCCGTCATCACTAGCAGTGAGTACGGGGTTATTACGGATAGGGAACGCGCTGATTGATGGCGCTGCGCTACTTAGGCATGTTCTACATCGGCTGCCGGCTCTGCCCCCTCAGTCCCGCAACAGCCAAGCAATCGAAAGGTGAGTATGCAAATATCACGACGTTCCTTCCTGCAACATTGCACGGCGACGGCGGCTACCTTGGGAATCACCGCAGCTGAGTTGTTGAGCGTGAGTGAGGCGCTGGCCAATCCGAGCGCTCCTTCTGTGATCTGGCTCCAGGGAAGCGGTTGCACCGGCTGCACCATCTCGTTCCTCAACTATGTGTCCGCCACCGCGCCCCAGTCGGCGGCGGACATACTCATTACCAACATCAACCTGCTATATCATCCGAACCTCTCGGCGGCGGCAGGAAGTACGGTGGCAGATGTCATCGCCAAGGCTGTCGCTGCCGGCAATTTCATCCTCATCGTGGAAGGCGGCGTGCCCACCGCCTTCGGAGGGCGCGCCTGCGCACCGTGGTCCGAGGGCGGAGTCGAGGTGACCTTCCTTGCTGCAGTCCAGAGGCTCGCCGCCAAGGCCCTCAAGGTCGTCTGTGTCGGGAACTGCGCCTCCTTCGGCGGCGTCTCGGCCTCCGGATCCAACCCCACCGCCGTCCAGAGCGTCAAGGTGGCGACCGGCAAGACCACCATCAATGTCGCCGGCTGCCCGCCGCATCCCGATTGGATCGTTTGGACCCTTGTGCAACTGCTCCAGGGCAAGACAATCGCCGTGGACACCTATGGTCGTCCCAAGACCCTTTATTCGAAGAGGATTCACGACATCTGCCCGTTCCGTGAAGCGGACGAGGCCAAGACCTTCGGCGTCGCCGGGCGCTGCCTTGAGGAACTCGGCTGCCGCGGGCCCAGTACCTACGCGAACTGCCCGACCAACAAGTGGAACAACGGAGTGAACTGGTGCATCGGGGCAGGGGCCCCCTGCATCGGATGCACGTCGTCCACCTTCCCCGGGACCAGTGCACTCTTCAAGACTGCCAGCTAAGCCGAAACACGGAGGACCTCTTTATGCCAAGCTTCATCGCCATTGATCCCGTCACCCGCCTCGAAGGCCATCTCCGCGTTGACGTCACCATCGATCTCGTCAACGGCAAGTCCCAGGTTGTGGATGCGCACGCCACCGGCACGTTGTTCCGTGGGTTCGAACAGATGCTTGCCAACCGCGACCCCTGGGACGCACCCCACCTGACCCAGCGCGTCTGCGGCGTCTGTCCCACCCCCCATGGCATGGCTGCCGTCATGGCCCTCGACAAAGCCGCGAACAAGACCCCGCCCGCCAATGGTCGCATCCTGCGTAACTTCGTCCTCGGGGCGAATTTCGTGCAGTCGCACATTCTGCACTTCTACCATCTCGCTGCCCTGGACTACATGGGTGGTCCTGCGATGCCTCCCTGGACCCCGGGTTGGGAGGTGGACCGTCGCATTCCGGCGGCCACCACGGCCACGTTGATCGAGCATTACACAACGGCCCTGAAGATGACGCGTCAGGCGCAGGAAATGGGGGCGGTGTTCGCCGGGCGTCTGCCGCATTCCCCCGCCTATATCCCAGGCGGTTTCACGGATGTGCCGACTTCGGCGCAGATCGCCAAGGCCCGCACCTACCTGACGGCCCTGGTCGCGTTCATCCGCGATGTTTACATCCCGGATGTGGAACTTCTGGCCAGCGTTTATCCCGACTACGCCAGCGTGGGCCGCGGCTATGGCAACCTGATCGCCTTCGGTGTCTTCGACCTGGACACGGCAGGAGCGAAGAAGCTACTCCGCGCCGGTCGTGCGGCGAATGGAGCCACCGGAGTGCAGGCGCTGAACGTGGCTTCGATCACCGAGCACGTCACCAACTCCTGGTACGACAACACCACCAACAATCTGAACCCGGCCTCCGGCCTGACGAAGCCGGTGTACCCGAAGGACACCAAGGCCTATTCCTGGCTGAAGTCGCCTCGTTACGACAACCAACCCTACGAAGCCGGACCGCTGGCTCGCATGTGGGTGAATGGGGACTACACCCGCGGCATCTCGGTGATGGATCGCCACCGCGCGCGTGCGTTGGAGGCCCTCAAGATCGGCAACGCCATGCTCGGCTGGCTGATTGAACTCAAGGTGGGACAGCCGGTGTATTCCGCCTATACCACGCCCACGACCGCCAGCGGCATCGGCCTCACCGAGGCCCCCCGTGGCGCTTTGGGCCACTGGGTGCGCATCGCCAACAAGAAGATCGCGAACTACCAGATCGTCACGCCCACCTGCTGGAACGCGTCGCCTCGCGACACCGCCAACCAGCTCGGCCCCATCGAGAAGGCGCTCATCGGGACGTCCATCATCGATGCCACGAAGCCGATCGAGGTGGTCCGTGTCATCCACTCCTACGACCCTTGCCTCTCGTGCGCCGTCCATGTCGCCAGGCCCGGCGACCAGGATGCCATCACCGTACTGACCGTCTAACCCCAGGCATCACCTTGACCCACACGGTTCTGATTCTGGGCATCGGCAACTGCCTGATGGCCGATGACGGGATCGGCGTCCACGCCGCGCGGCGCCTCGCTAAGGCGCCGCCTCCGGGCGCCACCGTGGTGGACGTCGGCACCGACTTCATGAGTGTCGTGCCGTTTCTCGAGGAACACTCGAAGGTCCTGGTGATCGACGCCATGGATGCAGGCCGACCGCCCGGGACGCTCTATCGATGCCGGGCGGCAGCGATCGATGCGGCCAAGGGGAACTCACTGCATGAGATGGGGGTCGTTTCCATGCTTCGCTTCGTGGACCCTGCGAAGTGGCCCGAGATCCATTTCCTCGGTGTCCAACCGGAACGTATTGAGTTCAGTCTGGACCTCTCGCCGAGGCTCGCTGAAGTCCTGCCCGCAGTCGTCGCCAAGGCTTCGGAGCTTGCCATCGAACTTTCCGCGTCGCCCGGGCCCGATCAGGTGCCTGATCAGGGGATCGGCGACAAGGTGGACTGAAGTTTCCGGGCGAGTTCCTCCCCCAGCCAGAGCCGGACCTGTTCCTGCCTCTGCTGGCGGGACTGGTCCAGCAGCGCTTCCTTCTGCTCGGCCGAGAGGCCCGGGTTTTCGCTGATTGTCCTGGCGTTCTCCTCCGCAGCCCGTTGGTTGTCGTAAAGCAACCGGGCCCAGTCCGGGGAGAGGTCGCTTTGCGCGGCGGCACTCTTGAGCTGTTGATACCGGGCGTCCTGCGACCGCTCATACTCCGCATGGCGTTCAGGACCGAGTGCCTCGCGGATATCGGCCTCCCCCAGTTCGGTTTCGGCCACGCGGCTGAGGATCTCGTCGGGAGTCAGGGATTGCCCGCCCGCCCCTTGTTCCACGGACGCTTCGAACTGCTCCTGACCTCGAGTCCGGCGGGCCAGGAGTTCCCGGAACTCACTCTCGGAAAGGTCGAACCCCGCCATCCGGTCACGAATTTCCTGGGCCGTTTCGGAGCATCGATATTCAACCTGCGCCAACTCCTCGGCGCTGAGGAAGGTCTGCAACTCGCGGCGCGCTTCGTCCCTTGCGCGTCCCAGCGTCGCCACCCCCTCCGCGGTCAGGAACCCGGCGCTTTCCACGCTCTGTCGCAACGCCCGTTGCTTCTGAAGAACCCCTGATACCGCCGTGGCTTTCTCCGGCGTCAACACGTCGCTCAGCAGGAAATCGTCGCCCAGCGGTGTCGCACCGAAGGACCGGAATTTCTCCAGTTCGCGGTCCAGGTCCGCGCCCAGCAAGTCCCGGACGTTCTGTCGGAGCGTGGCTTGAACCTTCGCTGCGGCGCCCTGGAGTTCCTCGCTCTGGATTGGCCCCATCCCGTAGCCGGGATCCCAGTAATGAGGCTTTGTGGCCAGGTGCTTCCGCTTCCACTCCTGGCTGTAGAGGTGACAGATATCGGCGATGATGATGTCGCGGATCGTCTGCTCCGAGCACCCGATGCGCCTCAGGTTGGCGACGTAGGTGAGATAGTCCGGGGATTCCAATTGCGCCCAACGGAACTGGGCCGCCGTGGTTCCTTTGGCTTGAGGGGGGGCAGAGATCACCCCAGTGACAGGTGGAACCGGGACCTCCGGGGGCCGGTATTCCGAGGCGCGCTGAGCCGATCGCCCCAGCGCGTAGCCAACGGCCAGCGCGGCAAGGCCGCCCAGCAGGGTAAGGGTAAGGCGCGCCCGCATCTGGTCGTGGAGACTAACGCCAACTCTCAGCCCGGGCAATGCTGGCCACGGCCGTCCGGCCACCCCCGCATCACCATTATGCCCCAAGGTGCTTGCCTATCGCGATTCGATCCGTTTAATCGCGTGCAAGGTTCGCACCATGCACGAAGTAGGTCTGATGCAAAGCGTCCTCACGATGTCCCTCAAGGCAGCGGAAGCCCACCGTGCCGTGCGCATCGACGCGATCCACCTGCGGATCGGCGCGCTGGCCGGAGTGGTTCCGGAGGCGCTTCAGTTTGCGTTCGAGTGCCTGAGAATGGGAACGCTCGCAGAATCAGCGGTGTTGAAAATCGAGTCCGTGCCGATCCTTTGTTGGTGCCGAAAGTGCGAGTCCGATTTCCACCCGGAAAACCAATTCACTCCCTGCCCAAAGTGCGGGCTGAGTGACTTTGAGCTCCGGGGCGGGCTGGAGATGAACCTCGTTTCCCTAGAAATACCCGACCATGTGTGACCATTGCGGATGCGGAGGGCCTGTACACAGGCACGACCACGACCACGACCACGGCCATAGTCATGATCACGACAAGGATCATGGCCACGATCACGGCAAGTTGATCGAGGTCCAACAATCGATCCTATCCCAGAACGATCGATTCGCGGAGCAGAACCGGGGCTTTTTCAGGGCCCGAGGTTTGTTCGTCGCCAATCTCCTTTCATCACCCGGATCGGGTAAGACCTCGCTCATCGAGAGGACGCTGGTCGATCGCGGTCGGCATTATGGCATCGCCGTGGTGGTGGGGGATCTGGAGACCGAGAACGACGCAAACCGGATCCGGGCCAAGGGGGCGCCCGCCGTCCAGATCACGACGGGAACCCTCTGCCATCTCGATGCTCACATGGTGCAGCACGCACTGGAGGATCTCGACCTCGGGAACGCGAAAATCCTCTTCCTGGAGAACGTTGGCAACCTCGTGTGCCCGGCTTCCTTCGATCTCGGGGAGCAGGCACGCGTGGTCCTGGTCTCCGTGACGGAAGGGGAGGACAAACCACTCAAGTACGCGCCCATCTTCGCCCGCGCAGACGTGGTCCTGATCAACAAGATCGACCTCGCGGAAATCGTGGGCTTCGACCGCGAGGCGGCGATTACAAACATACGGAAGGTCGCGCCCCAGGCCCGGATCCTGGAAATCTCCACCAAGACGGGCGCCGGCATGGACGCGTGGTATGCCTTCCTCGAGCAGTCCATCGCCCGCTGATTCGTGCAGGGCGGTCCTGTTCCGCATCACCGGGGCGGTGCAGGGAGTTGGATTCCGGCCGTTCGTTTTCCGCCTGGCGCAGGAGCTGGGCATTCATGGCTGGGTCCGGAACGGGGCCCAGGGAGTGGAGATCGAGGCCCAGGCGCACGGCCTGGTCCTGGAGGATTTTGCCCGTCTCCTGCGCGCGCGCGCGCCTGCCGTCGCCCGCATCCGGGACATCACGCGCCAGGAACTGACGGCCAGTCCCCGCTCCGCGGAATTTCGGATTCTCGAGAGCGATGCCGGAGGGGCCAAGACCGCCCAGGTGCTTCCCGATCTTGCTACCTGCCCCGACTGTCTCCGCGAGATCCTCGACCCGACGGACCGCCGTCATCTCTACCCCTTCACCAACTGCACGAATTGCGGCCCTCGCTTCAGCATCCTCGAGCGCATTCCGTACGACCGGCCCAACACGTCGATGAGTCGATTCACGATGTGCGAGGCTTGCCGCGTCGAGTACGAGGATCCTGCCAGTCGCCGCTTCCACGCCCAGCCCAACGCCTGCCCGGAGTGCGGTCCGCACTTGGAGTGGTGGGATGCCCACGGCCGGAAGAGCGCCTCAGGGCATGAGGCCTTGGTTGCCGCGGCCCAGGCCATCCGGCGCGGGAGCGTGGTTGCGGTGAAGGGGTTGGGCGGGTTCCATCTTATGGTCGATGCCCGGACTGCCGGGGCGGTCCGGTTGCTCCGCGAACGGAAGCGGCGCGAGGAAAAACCCTTCGCGCTGATGTATCCATCGCTCGACGCGGTGCGGGCGGATTGCGCGGTCGGCGCTGCGGAGGAGCGGCTTCTGACTTCCATCGAGGCGCCGATCGTCCTTCTCCGAAAACGGCGTGGAGTCATTGCTCCGGACGCGGGTGTGGCCCCCGGAAATCCCTTCCTAGGCGCGATGCTGCCTTACACACCGCTGCATCATATTCTGCTCAGGGAACTGGGTTTCCCGGTCGTGGCCACCAGCGGCAATATCTCGGACGAACCTCTCTGCACCGACGAACGCGAGGCCGTCGAGCGATTGGCCGGGATTGCGGATGCCTTCCTGGTTCATGACCGCCCCATCGCCCGCCCGGTGGACGATTCCGTGGTCCGCGTCACCGCCGGCCGGGAGATGATGCTGCGCCGCGCCCGGGGCTATACGCCGCGTCCGGTCTCGTTCGACCCTTCGGCGGATGCGGTGCTGGCCGTGGGTGCGCACCTCAAGAATACGGTGGCATTGGCGCATCACGACGCCGTCATCATCAGCCAGCACATCGGCGACCTGGAGACGTTTCAGTCTGCCGAGGCATTCCGAAGAGCGGTCTCCACGCTGGTCAACCTCTACGAGGCGGAGCCTGCCGTCGTGGCCTGCGACCTCCATCCCGATTACGTGTCCTCCCGCTTCGCGCGCGAGCAGGGGTTGCCCGTTCATACCGTGCAGCATCATCACGCCCATGTTGCGGCCTGCATGGCTGAGAACGACCTGGTGGGGCCGGTCCTCGGGGTGGCGTGGGACGGGACAGGGCTTGGGCCCGACGGCACGGTTTGGGGAGGCGAATTCCTTCTGGCGACTCGCGGCGAGTACCAGCGCGCGGGCCATTTCCGAACGTTCGCCCTGCCCGGTGGGGACAGAGCCATCCGAGAACCGCGGCGGGCCGCCATCGGTGCCCTCTACGAATTCATGGGGGAAGCGGTGTTCGATCGTCAGGACATCCCCTCCGTCGCCGCCTTCACTTCCACAGAACTGAACACGCTCCGGTCGATGCTCCGCCGGGGCCTGAACTGTCCCCGGACCTCAAGTGCGGGCCGGCTGTTTGATGTCGTGGCGTCGCTGTCCGGTTTGCGGCAGGTGGCTTCGTTTGAGGGGCAGGGGGCCATGGAGTTGGAGTTCGGTAGGCTGAGCGGCATCCTGGAAAGCTACCCGTTTCGCCTTGAGGCATCGGGGGCGTGTCTCATCATCGACTGGGCCTCGGTCTTGGAATGCATCCTGGCTGATCACCACCAGTTCGTCCCAAAGGGCGTGATCTCGGCCCGGTTCCACAACACCATGGTGGAAGTCATCGTGGTGATGGCCCGGCGGGCGGGTCGCGCGGAAGTGGCGCTGTCCGGCGGTTGCTTTCAGAATGCCTATCTGACTGAGCACGCTGTGCAGCGCTTGACCGAGGAGGGTCACCAGCCCTTCTGGCATCGGCAGGTCCCGTGCAACGACGGCGGTGTTTCGTTCGGACAGGCGGTGGTGGCTGTGGCAGCAAGAAACAAATAGCGAGGAGACCCATGTGTTTGGCAATTCCAGGCCGCATTGAGAGCATCAGCGGCAACGACCCGATGGAACTTGTAGGCAAGGTCAGCTTTGGCGGGACCGTCAAAGCCGTTCACCTGGCCTGCGTGCCAGAGGCCAAGCTTGGAGACTACGTGCTGGTCCACGCCGGATTCGCAATCAGCATCGTGGACGAGAAGGAAGCCCAGGAGACGCTCAAGTACCTGACCGAGATGGAAGTGCTCTCTGAACTGCAGCCCTCCGGCTAACCGCGGAGCCAATCGTGAAATACCTCGACGAATACCGCGACGCCAACGCGGTCCGGGAATGCGCGGAGAGGATCCGCCGCATGGTCACGCGTCCATGGATGATCATGGAGATATGCGGGGGACAGACCCACGCGATCATGAAGTATGGGCTCGACGAGATTCTGCCGAACAGCGTCACCCTGATCCATGGCCCCGGCTGTCCCGTGTGCGTGACGCCCGTTGAACTCATCAACAAAGGCATCGAGATCGCTTCGCGACCGGGGGTGATCTTCTGCTCCTTCGGCGACATGCTCCGCGTCCCCGGCAGTCACCGTGACCTGTTTTCCGTCAAGGCCGCCGGTGGCGACGTCCGGATCGTGTATTCGCCGATGGACGCCGTCGCGTTGGCGCGGCAGCACCCGGGCAAACAGGTCGTGTTTTTCGCGGTCGGATTCGAGACCACCGCCCCGGGAAACGCCATGGCGGTCTTTCAGGCTCACCGTCAGGGCCTCAAGAATTTCACCGTCCTGGTTTCCCATGTGCTCGTGCCCCCCGCGATGGAGGCGATCCTTTCCTCGCCGAACAACCGTGTGCAGGGATTTCTCGCGGCGGGTCACGTGTGCACGATCATGGGCTGCGCGCCCTATGAACCAATCGCGCTGAAATATCGCGTGCCCATGGTGGTCACGGGTTTTGAGCCGCTCGACATTCTTCAGGGCGTCTACCGGTGTCTGCTCCAGTTGGAGCAGGGCCGGTTCGAGGTGGAGAACCAGTACGCACGCTCGGTTCGCCACGAGGGAAATCTCCCGGCACAGAAGATCATGGAGGAGGTCTTCCAGGTCGTCTCGCGCAAGTGGCGCGGGATTGGTGAAATCCCGCTTAGCGGGTTCGGCCTGAGGGAGACTTATGAGTCCTTCGACGCGGAAAAGCGGTTCGACGTTGCCGCGATGGTGGTGGATGAACCTGCGGAGTGTGTCAGCGGCCTGATCCTCCAGGGCTTGCTGAAGCCGCACCAGTGCTCCGCGTTCGGAGGCCGATGCACACCCGAACACCCGCTCGGCGCCACGATGGTCTCGTCCGAGGGAGCCTGCGCAGCGTACTACCGATACCGAGGCATCAAGCTACTCCAATGACACCAGTCACCGACTTCGCCCTCCAGTGCCCGCTGCCCCTTCGCGACTACCCCGTGATCGTCATGGCCCACGGGGGCGGCGGCCGGCTCATGCACCAGTTGCTGGAAAACATCTTCTGGCCCGCCTTCCAGAACCCGATGCTCGGCCAACAGCATGACGGCGCGGTCGTCCGCATGAATGGCCGCGTCGCCTTCACCACCGACTCCTACGTGGTGAGGCCCCTGTTCTTCCCTGGAGGCGACATCGGAACCCTGGCCATCAACGGCACGGTAAATGACCTCGCCATGTGCGGCGCCCGCCCGCAGTACCTCAGCGCCGGCTTCATCCTCGAGGAGGGACTGCCCATGGAAACGCTCTGGCGCGTCGTCCAATCCATGAAATCCGCCGCCGCCGCGGCCCAGGTCCAGATCGTCACCGGCGATATCAAGGTCGTTGATAAAGGCATGGGTGACGGTCTGTTCATCAACACGGCCGGCATCGGTTGCGTGGAGACCGAACTCGCGATTTCGCCCTCCAGCGTGCGGCCGGGGGATGTCGTCCTTCTGAGCGGCGATGTGGGACGGCACGGCATCGCGATCATGGCCGTCCGGGAAGGGTTGTCCTTCGAGAGCCCCATCGAAAGTGATTGCGGCCCGCTCGCCGCCCCGGTCCGAAAGCTTCTTGATGCCGGGATCGAGATCCATTGCCTCAGGGATCTGACCCGCGGCGGGCTGGCAACCACCCTGGCCGAAATCGCCGGCACCTCCGGGTGGAGGATCAACCTTGAGGAGACCGCCGTGCCTGTGGAGGAAGCCGTGAAGGGGGCCTGCGAGATGCTCGGGTTCGACCCCATGTACGTGGCCAACGAAGGGCGTTTTCTCGCCATCGTCGCCGCCCGCGACGCGGAACGCGCGCTGCAATTGCTGCGGTCCGAGCCGATCTGCGCCCAAGCAACCCGTGCGGGTCAGGTTCTCGAGGAGAAGAGCGGCTTGGCCACCCTCAAGACAATCTTCGGTTCCACCCGGATCCTCGACATGCTCTCCGGGGAGCAATTGCCTCGGATCTGCTGAGCGACTCTTCCCGTCCAGGCCTCGTCGCCGCACGTGATCGGCGCACGGTTCCGGGCGTGTCCATTTCGATTCGTGAACTTGGACTTCCCTCCGGAGGCCGGGTTCGGCGGGTCGCACCGAAGCCCCTCAAGTGAGACTCGTACCCCTGCGACGCGGCACAAGCTCCCGCCCAGATACACGCGAAAATCCGCGCCGCTGTTCTGGCGGTTTCCGAGATAGGGGGATTCCGCCACAAAGCCGAGGGTGATCCAATCATTGATGCCGGCGGGTAGCCCACGGCACCCGAAAGAAAACTCAACCACGCGGTTCGTCGGACATCGTAAGCGGGGAGGATTGCGATATCATCTCCTACTTCCGCAACTGGGCGAGCAGCTATAACGCCTCACTGTGTCCCACTGACAAACGAATCTTCCTATGACGCCTGGACCCAATCCCCCGACTTTCACGCTGTCGACATTCGCTCTGAGGCTTTTGCTGGGATGCCTCAGCGTCTGGGCCGCCCTACCAACGGGTGCCTGGGCGGCTTCGCTGTCGTTGGACGGTGTTCACGTGGTGCCGCACCTCCAATCCCCCGAGATGCAGTATCGCAAGAAGCCCGATTTCAGCCTCGGAGCGCGGGTGGAGGTTTACCTGCGCAATGCGTCCACCGAAGTGGTGGTCGTCCCAGCCTCGGCCGACATTCGGTTGCGCGGTCGCACTCCCGAGGAACTGCTGCAGGGCGACGAGTGGGCGTGGCATGACCTGCCGTCCGCGTGGGGCGGCGAACCGCTCCGTCTGCCGCCGGGTGCGATGACCGTTTGGAGTTGGAACGGCAAGCGAGCGGAGTGGGGCACGAACACGCAGGCGGAGTTGGCGGCCGGTCTTCCTGGGATGGGCGAGGCGGATCGGATGCTGGTGCGGATCGACAGTCCCGACGTATGGCTGTCGGCCGTGACGTTTCTCGGCACGGGAACCAACGTTCAGCCGGACTCCTTGCTCTTCCACGTGGCCAATCGCACTTCCGGCCCGCTGCGACTCGAAGCCTGCCGCCTGTGGTTGCCGGAGAAAGGCGCCACGTGGCGCGCCCTCATTGCCCAGCCGTGGCTCAGCAACCGACTCGATCGCTTCCCGACTGACGGTTTCATTCCGGCGAACAACCGCGGCGGAGCGCGCCTTAACACCGGCCCGTTGCCGCTCACCTACGCTGCGCTGGAAGTGCGGTTGACCGGCGCTGGCGGAAAGCTGGTCACCATCTGGACCCACCAACGCATCAAACGCGAGGTGTTCGACATCAGCGGCGGCTGGGTGGCCTCAAAACTGGGCTCCAGCAATACCCTGCACGCGGAGCCGTATCTGCAAACGCTGAGCCGGATGCACATCAACGCCGGCATGCACGAGCATGTGCCCGGCTATTCGGACACGCCGCTCTTCAACAAGTATCCCCTCAAATACATGAACCGCCTGCAACCCTTTGCGCAATACGACACCGACTCGATGCTCCCGCGCATTCACGCGGTGGAGTTCCTGGGCGAGCCGCAGTATGGCGGTGGCAGGCCCGTGTCACCGCAGGATTGCTGGAAGGCTTTCTCGTCCTACGCGCCGACGCGACTTCCGACCTCGGTGACGCTCAGCGAGGAACGGGTGTGGCGTTTCTACGCCGGTGTCTCCGACTACCCGCACTACGACGCCTATCGCGTCACCGCACCCTCGCCCGATGCCTGGGGCCAGTATGACCGCTGGGGTGGACAACGTATCCGCTGGGGTTCTCCCCTCGAAACCATTGGCGAAATGTCGCGGTCGTTGCGCGAACTGAGCCGGCCCCGTCCGATCGCCTATTGGTCTCAAGGAGCCCACCACGACTGGAACGGCTACGGCGGACGCAAGCGTGGTTCCCCGACGCCCGATGAACTTCGTCTCCAGGCCTGCCACGCCCTCGCCAGTCGCATCACTTCGCTCTACTGGTTCAACCTGAGCCTGCGCTCGCTGGTGGCCTTCCCCGATCTGATCGAACCGATGACCCGCGTCGGCCGCGAGATTCGGATGCTGGAGGATTACTGCCTCGAAGGTGACGCCACGAGCCACGAACGAGTGTTGCGGGGCAGTAAGTCGGACTGGGATTTGGATGTGGTGGCCGGACCTCGCGGGGCGCTGCTGTTTGCGCTCGACTTGGACTACACTCCGGACCCGGAGGAACGCGTCTTCAAATTCGGCCCGCCGCGGGAGGCCACCTTTCTCTTTCCGCTGCCTGCCTATCTTCGCACGCCAGCCGAAATCTTCCGCGTGGATGCCGACGGTGTCACGCAGGTTCAGCATAAAGTGAATGGCGGAGTCGTGGAGATCCGCGACCGGGTCAGCCGCGTGGCGATTTACGTGGTGGCTGGGAAAACGGGGGAACGCGCCCGCATCGAAACGCGGCGGCAGGCCCTGATCGCCGGGGAGAACGCCCTCGGTTTCGATCCCGCCGGGACGCCCGCAGATCTGGCCGTGTTGCAGGAGATGGTCCGAAAGGCGGAGAAATAAAGAAGTTCGCCGTCGTTCTCCCCACTATCCTGTCCGTCGCCATCGCGGTGGTCTCCCTGCGCTACTATCTGGCTCCGGACACCGCACCCCTGCTGAAGCTGAAAAGCGGCGTTTACCGCGCGGCGCTGCTGGTCCATGCCGCGGCGGCCTTGAGTTGCCCGCGCTCCAGGCCGCCAGCGGTTCGTTCATGGATGCAATCGGCTTGGCCGGACGCGACAGGATCGGCACGTTCAACTGTTCCGCGCGGGCGTAGAGCCAGTGGAATGGCGGCACCTTGCGCAGCCGGCCCGTCCGGAGTCGGTGCTGTCACACACGCCCACGAACTCCCAGTCCCGCGAGCTCATGGCGAGTTTGACTATTTCCGGCCCGTGCGAATACGTCGCGCCGAGAAAGCCTATCGGAATGCGGCGGGAAGCGGCGGCGGCGCGGAGGGCCAACGTGGTGGAGAGGACGGCGGTAGAGAGGAATTCTCGTCGGTTCATAAAAGTTCATCCACCAATGTTCTTCTTGGACGTATCCGGCGCCCACCAGATGACGATCAGCCCAAGCAGGTAAATCAGCCCGCAGGTCGCGCCGACCTTCGGATACGATCCGCCCATCGCCGCGAAAAGTACGCCCGCGACCATCACGCCCAGGGCGGTGGCGAAGCGGCCGACGTTGTAGGCGATACCGCTGCCAGCCGCGCGCACGCGGGTGGGAAATAACTCCGGCAGATAAAGCGGCAGCCAGCCGAAGAACAGCGCCACGATTCCGGCGTGATGTGCCACGTGCGCGCGATCTGCGAGAGCATGAGGATGCCGCCATTGAGGGCCACGCCCATGAGCCCGGCGATGATGGGCCGCGACTTGTCCGGCCAGCATTCCGCCGCGAGTGCGACGGCGTTTGGCGACACGCCGCCGACACCAAGCCCGACCATGAAGCGCAGCACAAGCATTTGCTCCTGCGTCCGAGCGAAGGCCCCAAGCCCGGCAGACACCGAGTAAAACAGCACACTGACTCCGAGCGCTCGCGTCCGACCAATCTGATCGCCCAGACTGCCCAAGAAGATTCCTCCGACCGCCGCGCCGAGCATCAGCGCCGCGGTGAAGCGCGCGAACCAGTCGCCGCCGAGCGACGGCGTGAAGGCGTCACCGAGCAGGCAATAATCACGAGGGTTCGATTCCCTTCACCCGCTCCATGGATTATCAAGCACTTACGAAGAAGTGCAAGTAAGGTGCAAGTGATTTTGAGAGTTGGAATCGTGCGAAACGTTTCAAGCGATCCTGTTTCCTGGCTCTTAAAACCCGGCGGCCCACCAAAGTTCGGGCATGGATTTGGGTGTTCGTCCGCCTTCGCGACTGTGTCGATGGTCCGAGGCAAGCCTCGCGTGCTGACTGAACCGCTCCTAATCCGCTGTGAGCGAACCGATGCGGCTGTCCGTGCCGTTCGAGGCGATCAGCGTCGCGTTGAACCACAACAGCGCCGGGATTTACTGGCTGTCGTCCGTGAGCTGTTGGACTGAAAACATCTATGAGCCTTTAGAACGCGAAGCATTCGCAGCCCAAGCCGGAGAAGTCAGCGTAACGGTTGCGCGCGGCTTCGACACCGGCGAGCAGTTGGTGCGCGGCGTGGTCGCAGCCGCCGTGGTGACACTCGGCACTGTGTTGATGCGTCGGCATCGGCACACCGCCGAGGGCAGCCTTGCGCACGTCGAGCGGTGCGCCGTAGCCGCCGAACACTTTGACCGGTGACCATTCCGGCAGCACGGGAATCTGCGGTGGTGCGTGTGGGGTAAATTCGTCAGTCGCGTGGACAATCTTTCCGTCCACGACCGTGAGCACAGATTCGATGCCTTTGATTTGTTCCTCCGCCACTGAGAAATAGTCGTCGGAGAGTGCCACCAAGTCGGCCAACTGGCCGGGAGCAATTGCACCTTTTTTGCCGCTCTCGCTGGAAAACCAACTGCTGCCTTGCGTGTAGAGTCGCAGCGCTTCTTCGCGGCTCAGGCAGCTTCTATCGGGATACATCGAGACACCGCCGACGGTTTTGCCGGTGGTGAGCCAATAGAGCGAAACCCACGGGTTGTAACTAGCGACGCGGGTGGCGTCCGTTCCCGCGCCGACGGGGATTCCCATCTCCAACATTTTCCGCACAGGCGGCGTGCGTTCGGCGGCCTGCTTGCCGTAACGCTCAATGAAGTATTCGCCCTGATAGGCCATGCGATGCTGGACGGCGATGCCGCCGCCCAGCGCTTTCACGCGTTCCAGGTTGCGGTCAGAGATGGTTTCACAATGGTCAAAGAACCAGTTCAACCCCGTGAACGGCACATCGCGATTCACTTCCTCGAACACATTGAGAAAGCGCGTGATGCTCTCGTCGTAAGTAGCATGTAGGCGGAACGGCCACTTGTTCGCGGCGAGCAGGGACACCACGTTCTTTAGTTCTGTTTCCAGCGAGCCAGCTAGGTCCGGACGTGGCTCAAGGAAATC